>JBQNBA010000001.1:0-61733 GCA_052170175.1 Sphaerochaetaceae bacterium
TTGGCAAAACGAAACCCCCTTTTGGGATTTACTCCAACGAAAGGGGGTTAGTTCAATGCAGGCGGAGAATTTCTATGACGGGCTAGTCGAGGCAGATATCTCCAGGGTTGATGGAATCAAGAGGGATTCTCAGAGAGCCAGGCTTCTGCTACGTTCATTATCCAGAAGAATCTCCACAGCTTCATCATACAACGTCATAAAGGAAGATATGCGGGCCAATGATTCCGACAGGCTTGATGAAGACACGATAGCCGCTTATATTTCCGCTTTGAAGAAGCTGTATGTTCAAGATGACATTCGCGCATGGAATCCTAACATAAGGTCAAAGGCCAGCATAAGAACTTCCGATACACGTTATTTCTGTGACCCCTCTTTGGCTTGCGCCGCCCTGGGACTTGGGCCGTCAGACCTCTTTGGCGATATCCGGACCTTTGGCTTGCTTTTTGAAGCCCTTTGCATGCGGGATTTGAAGGTCTACGCTCAGGCATTGGGCGGGGATATCTATCACTATAGAGACAGCTCTGGATTGGAGAGCGATGCTGTCATTCACCTCCGGAATGGCTCCTGGGCGGCAGTTGAAATAAAGCTGGGCAGTGCAGAGGGCATTGAGGCAGGGGCAAAGAGTCTGCTTGGACTTTCGGCAATCATTGACATTGAAAAAATGAAAAAGCCTTCTTTCCTCATGGTGCTGACTGCAACGAAATATGCTTTCAGGAGACAGGATGGGGTATATGTGATTCCCGTCACATGCCTTAAAGACTGACTGCAGGCTATCTGCAAGCCAGCTCCATGCCTGTCTGCAAGAACCGGGGCTTGCCTACATCTGCAGCAGCAGGGCTCCGAACACCAGCAGAAGCTGTGAGGTGGTGTAGGAAATCAGAACCGCTTCGCCGCGCGGTATGCGCTGTCCGGTGGCTCTTATCCCTATCATTGCGTCTGATATTGAGAAGAGGATTCCTCCGGCGAATGCGATGAGCGTTCCGGCTATGCACCCTCCGGTGATTGTGCTTGCGATTGCGGTCAGCAGGAATATCAGAAAGAATGAGTAGGGAACCATCTTCCTCGCCATCGGGTCGTCTGTCTTGCTGAGCTTTCTGGCGAGCAGTATGGCGAGCTGGATGAGGATTGCCAGGCATATGATGGCCGCCAGCAGGGAGTGGCGCAGATTCAGGCGCAGAAAGAACGAGCCGTAGAATATGTGCCCTATTATGAAAGACAGGACACCTGCCCCGAATATGTAAGGCTTCTTCTTCCATATGAGGCAGAAATCCCCGATTGCATAGAATATAAAGGCCATCTTTATCGGCCATTGGGATTGGGGAGCGGGAATGTTTGACCTGAGCATGGAAAGATAGAAGAACATGAGGCTTATCAGCATTATCGGCTTGGTGAAAATCTCCGCCTTGCCGCCGGCTAGGTATTTCAGACCTGTGCAGTTGACCGCCGAGAGAAGAACGTATATGGAAAGCAATGCTATGGAGAGAGCTGAGAAAGTCATGCTCCGATTGTAAGGGCATGGGGATGTAATTTCAAGAGGTTTGGCTTGCAATGAAGATGCCTTGCGGATAGTATCGGACATATGGGCATCGGACGTATGGGTATCGGACATATGAATACTTTGAAAGAGCAAACGCTATGGGTCATAAGGGCCGTTGCGCTTGGGCTTTTAGTGGGGCCGGCCTGCTATGCTCTGTCGGCGGCGGTGGGGTTTGCCCAGCAAATCAGGATTCAGCATTGGTGGGGCATATTCGCCCTTCCTCCGGCTGCGGCGGCCATCGCCCTGCTATACAACAGGGTTGACCCTGTCCTGAGGGAAAGCTCCGGGATGACAATGGATATCATCAACTGGAACATACGCAAGCGCATCAGCCCTTCGCAGAAGGATGAGCCGCAGAGAAGAATCTCCTTCCTGCTCGCACCGGTTGTATTTGCGTCCACCTTTGTCAGTCACCTTGCGGGCGCTTCAATTGGAAAGGAGGGGGCGGGGGTTCAGATAGGGACATCCATAGCTTCTTTCATGTGCCGGATGGAGAAGAGGCTCTTTAGAAAGAAGAGGGAAAGCGATGCGGGCATCTGGCTCTGCATCGGCTCCGGAGCGGCATTCGGCGCCCTTTTCAAGGCTCCCATTGCAGGCACGCTGTTCGGGATTATGGTGGCATCTCCAAACATCACCCGGTTCGATGCGATGCTTCCATGCCTTGCCGGTTCATTGATGGCCTCGCTCTTGTCATCGGCCTTGGGAATCAAGACACCGTTCATCGCCGGGGTCACGGAACTGCCATGGTCTGTGAGCAACATCATGATTGTGCTTTTGCTGGGAATCGCCGCTGGGCTTGGCGCCAGGCTTTTCATGTTCTCAATCAGGGGTGCAGGCAAGCTGGCTGTCCGATTTTTCCCGCGTCAGTACACCCGGGTGGCGGTGTGCGGAACTGTGCTGCTTTGCGGCCTTCTTGCTGTTTACCTCGTCACAGGCGAGCTTGAATACGCCGGGCTTTCCGTATCGCTGATGAATGATTCCCGGCCCTGGTCGTTTGCCTTGAAGCTTGCCTTGACCGCCGTTGCCATCTCAGCCGGATTCACAGGCGGAGAGGTTGTGCCGGCTCTCGTGGTGGGGGCGAGCCTGTTCCGGTCGCTTTCCGTCTTTGTTCCGCTTCCTGTCGAGACCTTGGCTGTCTTTGGGGCTGTGGGGATGCTCAGCGGAACAACCAATCTGCCGCTTGTCTGCCTTGCGCTTGGCATTGAGATGTTCGGTTTCGTTAATGTGCAGTATCTGTTCATAATCTGCGTGATGGCTTTCATTGTCAGCGGCCCTGACAGCATCTACCCCAACCAGCTTGCGGCTGTTGCAGAAAAGCCTGCTTTTGAAAAACATGCTTTTGAAAAACCTGCTTTTGAAAAGCCTGCTTTATCCTGAGAACGTGAGGCGCGGACTGATGCTTTGCATCAGAGGCTTCCCCCGGCATCACCTTGCATCATGAGGCAGATGCGAAGCCGCCAAGGTCTCTATAAGCAAAGAAGCGGGGTTTCACATTGAATCCTGATTCTGTTATAATGACTGCATGGCAAAGCAAAGGAACACTGTCGTTGAATATGATGAGAATGCTATTCAGACACTTGATTCGCTGGAGCACATAAGACTGCGGCCCGGCATGTATGTCGGACGGCTTGGGGATGGCTCCCACGTTGATGATGGAATATATATTCTCGTCAAGGAAATAATCGATAATGGCGTGGATGAGTTCACAATGCACTGCGGCAACAGGATAAACATAACGCTGCGGGATAATTGCATAAGCGTGAGGGATTTCGGGCGCGGCATACCTTTCGGCAAGGTGGTGGACTGCGTATCCACCATGAACACCGGCGCAAAATACAACACCGATGTCTTCATGTTCTCCGTGGGGCTCAACGGGGTGGGCACAAAGGCGGTCAATGCCCTCTCTTCATTCTTCCGGGTCACATCTTACAGGGACGGGGAATTCTTTGAGGCATCATTCGAGTGCGGGAAGCAGAAGTCTCAGAACGAGGGCAAGACCTCTGAGGTCAACGGCACGATGGTCGAATTCATTCCCGACCCCCGGATGTTCGGGAATTATCATTTCAATGAGGATTTCATCAGGAAGCGCCTTGAAAGCTACGCCTTCCTCAATGTCGGTCTGACGCTGTCTTTTAATAGGCAGATATTCAAATCGGCCAACGGGCTGATGGATTTGCTGGACAGGCAGGTGGGAGACGACCAGATATACCCTATAGTTCATTACAAGGCTGATTTCCTGGAGTTCGCATTCACCCATGTCCGCAACACCTACGGCGAGAATTATTTCTCATATGTGAACGGACAGCACACCAGCGACGGAGGCACGCATCTCTCCGCCTTCAAGGAAGGGCTTCTTAAAGGCGTGAACGAGCATTTCGGCAAGAACTGGTCGCCGCTTGATGTGCGTGACGGCATAGTGGGGGCCATCTCAATCAGAATCCAGAACCCTATGTTCGAGAGCCAGACCAAGAACAAGCTTGGCAATGTCGAGATACGCGGCCCCATAATAGCCCAGGTCAAGGAGGCCATAAGCGATTATCTGTTCAAGCATCCCGAAGATGCCCAGCTCCTGAGCCAGAGAATCATAAACAACGAGAAGCTGCACAAGGAGCTGAACGAGGTGAAGAAAGGGGCTAAGGAGGCGGCCAAGAAGGTCGCCCTCAACATACCCAAGCTTAAGGATTGCAAATATCACCTTGGACAGACGAAGGACCCCTCAAAAGGCGAGGGAAGCATGATATTCCTCACCGAGGGGGATTCGGCATCCGGCACCATAACCAGAACCAGAGATGTTTTCACCCAGGCGGTGTTCAGCCTCCGGGGCAAGATACTCAATGTCTGCGGGAAGCAGAAAACCGAGATATACAAGAACGAGGAGCTGTACAACATGATGGTGGCTCTGGGAATCGAGAACGGGATTGAGGGGCTTCGGTACGGCAAGGTCATAATCGCGACCGATGCCGACAACGATGGCTTCCATATCAGGAACCTGCTGATGACTTACTTCTTCTCGTTCTTTGAGGATCTTGTTCTGTCCGGCAGGCTTTACATTCTGGAAACCCCGCTTTTCAGGGTCCGGAACAAGAGCATGACCAGATATTGCTATTCGGAGCATGAGCGCGATGCTGCCGTGCAGGCAATCAAAGGCGCAGAGATAACCAGATTCAAAGGGCTGGGGGAGATAGACTCAAAGGAATTCGGCGCTTTCATAGGCGAGGATATCAAGCTGGTTCCGGTCACGGCGATGTCCATGACGGATATAAGGAAGAACATAACCTTCTACATGGGCGGCAACACTCCTGAAAGAAGGGCCTTCATAATGGAGAATCTTGTCTGATGGGGAATCTTATCTAATGGAGAATCTTGTCTGATGCCATACGCTGAATCGCTTTTCAAGAAGAACTACATCGAATACGCCTCATACGTCATAAAGGACAGGGCGATTCCTGAGATAAACGACGGCTTCAAGCCTGTTCAGAGAAGGATAATCCACACGCTGCTGGAGATGGACGACGGACGCTTCCACAAAGTGGCCAACGTCGTGGGCTTCTGCATGCGGTATCATCCCCACGGCGATGCTTCAATCTACGAGGCTCTGGTCAATCTGGCCAACTATGACCTGCTGATAGACAAGCAGGGCAACTTCGGCAACTGGATGACAGGGGACGGAGCCGCGGCATCGCGGTACATAGAGTGCCGCATAAACCCGATAGCCAAGAAGATACTTTACAATCCTGAGATAACCGAGTTCGTGGATTCTTATGATGGAAGGAACCGGGAGCCTGTGACGTTCCCCTCCAAGCTGCCTCTTGTCCTGATGCAAGGCTCCAGCGGAATCGCTCCGGGAATGGTCACGGAAATCTTCCCGCACAACATAATAGAGGTCATCGAGGCTCAGGAATGCGCCCTCAAGGGCGAGGAGTTTGAGCTGTTCCCCGACTTCCCGAGCGGAGGGATAATTGACGTTTCGGACTACAGGGACGGCAACGGAACGGTCGTCTGCCGTGCCAAGATAGACACTTCGGACCCTAAGAAGATTGTCATATACGAGCTTCCATACGGGCTTGACAGCGGCAAGATGATAGACTCTATCGAGGACGCTGTGAAGAAAGGCCGTCTTAAGGTCAGCGCGATAAACGATTTCACGGCGGACTCGGTGAACATCGAGATAAGCCTTTCCAAGGGGACTTATTCAAAGGATGTGATAGACGCCCTTTACGCCTACACTAAATGCGAAATGAAGCTTCAGGCGAGCTGTCTGGTCATAAACGACCGTCTGCCGGTCGTGACCACGGTGAGCGATATAATCCGCTATCATGCCAAGCATCTGGTGGATGTCCTGACGAGAGAGCTTGAGCTTGAGATAAGCCATCTTGAGGATCGCCTCCAGGCCAGGACATTGGAGCGGATATTCGTTGAGGAGAGAATCTACAAGCGGATAGAGCAGAAGCGCTCTCAGGAAGCGATAGTCCAGGCGGTCAGAACGGGTTTCGAGCCATTTGCCTCTGATTTGTTCCGTCCGATATCCGATGAGGACATCGACAAGCTGCTGAAACTGCCCATACGCAGGATAAGCTTGTTTGACATAGAAAAGAACCGGAATGAGATTGAGGAGATAAACGCCGGCATAAAGACGGCTCGCAACCATCTCGCCCATATAGTCGATTATGCGCTCTCATACCTTGAGGACATCAAGAAGAACGAGATGAAGGGCGAGCGGTTCGAGCGCAAGACAGAAGTGAAGAGCTTCGAGACAATCAGCGCAAAGGAAATCGCCCAGCGTGACCAGAACCTCCGATATGACCAGGAGAGCGGCTATATAGGGTACAACCTGAGAAACGGAACAATCATGATGCAGGTCTCCATCTATGACAAGATACTGCTTGTCCATAAAACCGGAACATACAGCTACATGAATGCGCCTGAGAAGCTTTTTGTCGGAAAGGAGCTTTGCATCTGCTCTCTGGCGGACAGAAACGATGAAACGGTGTACACCGTCATATTCCAGGGCAAGAACAGCAAGAAGACTTTCATCAACAGAATAGTCCTGGGCGGGTTCATAATGAACAAGGCCTATTCCTTCCTGCCGCCGGACACTGATGACGAGGCTTTCATCTGCAAGAAAATCTCAACGCTCCCGAACGCCAGGATAACAATCACCTACAAGAGCGGGCGCGGCTACAAGAAGCTGGACGACGAGTTCTACTTCTCCGATTTCGCCATCCATCGCCATGGCCTTACAGGTGTCAGGCTCACCGACAAGGAGATTTCCTCGATGAAGATAACCCCGGTCAAGGAGCTGGACAAGGAGACGGAGCCTTCGTTGTTTGATGAGGGGGCCAAGGATGACGGCAAGGCCGGGCAAGATGGCAAGGACGAGGATTAGCGGCGGCCTTGGCATTGGCCTTGGCATTGGCTTGGGCTTTGCTTTGGGCAACGGCTTCTGCGGGCGGTGCATCGAGAACCGGCATGGCTTTATGTTGAATGATTATTGAGGCAGAGGCAGCATGGACATAGAGGACAGGATTCTTTATATCGACAACCATCTCATCGCAGTCAACAAGCTTCCCGGGGAGCTGACCCAAAGGGACGATACCGGGGACAGGACGCTCGCCGATGATATAAAGGAATATCTTAAGGTCAGGTTCGGCAAGCCCGGTAATGTGTTTCTGGGCATCATCCACCGGCTTGATCGTCCGACAAGCGGCGCTGTCGTCTATGCCCGCACCGACAAGGCGCTCTCCCGCATGGGGCGGATTTTCAAGGCCGGCGATATCCGCAAGACGTACTGGGCGGTGGTGGACAGGCTGCCGCCCCAGAGCGAAGGCCGGCTTGTGAATCAGCTTGTGCGGGATGCCAAGCGTAACAAGAGCTTCGTTGTCAGGGCGAAGACCCCCGACAGTCAGGAAGCCCGTCTGCGCTACAAGGTGCTGGGTTCTTCTGAACATTATCATCTGCTTGAAATCGAACTGGAAACCGGCCGTCACCACCAGATACGGGCGCAGCTTGCCGCTCTTGATATCCATATAAAAGGGGATTTGAAGTACGGCGCAGCCCGCTCAGACCCCGATGGCGGCATTCATCTCCACGCCAGAAGCATCGAGTTTGTCCATCCCGTGGCAAATGTTCCGGTCGTCATGACCGCCCCGCCTCCGCATGACCCTTTGTGGGACTTCTTCTGCGAAAGGGGGAGCGATGAGGCGGGTGACAGGCAGTGATTGATTCAGAAATGATATCATGGATATGGAAGCCTGCAGGTTTGTATAGCGTTGCGTCAATTTGTGAATGAAATTGACATAACGCTTAGAATAATGGTAAGGTGATGCTGTGATTAGCGTGCAGTCAGTTTCGTGTAATATTTGACATAACACTTATGGAGGGCTTGACAATGTGGGCAAATCAAGCAATGTGGAAGCTTTCCAATAAAACATATAGCAGGGAAGAATTATTTAAGATTTTTCAGAATGAGAAAAAAAACCTGACAGAAAGCGCCTTTCGTTGGTTTTTGTACAATATGCAGAAAGAACGGTTGCTTTTTCGAATGGATTACAACACCTATTCAACAGTGCAGCCTAAGAGGCTTCCTTCTTATAAGCCGATTTATTCAGAGCAAAGTTTGACTGTGATGAAACGTCTCGAAGAAAAATATCCAGCTCTGCTGTTTGTAGTATTTGAGAGTATGTTGCTCAATGAATTTCTGAACCATCAGATTGCGCAGAATACGATATATGTTCAGGTGGAAAAATCCGTCAGTTATTACATTTTCAGTATCCTTCAGCAAGAGCATGCTGGCAGAGTGCTTTATAAACCTAGCAAGAATGACTTTCAGCGATATTGGACAAAAGACTGCATTGTTGTAGTGGATATGGTAAGCCAGTCTCCTTTGTCTTTGGAATCTCCTCACGAGATGACTGTTGAGAAAATGCTGGTGGATATTGTTGCCGAGAAAGACATAGCTGCCACATTCAGTCCATCGGAGCTGCCATTCATATTTGAGAATGTCACGGAAAGCTATCGGGTGGATAAGCGCAGGATGAATCGTTACGCTGGACGAAGGGGGAAAGCAGCGATGATAGGCAAATATATGGGAACTGGAGACTGATATGCTTTCAAGAGCTATGTATACCGATGATTATATACGGAGATTATATAATCGAACCGGCAATGATCCGATGCTTTTAGAAAGGGTCATCTACGCTTTTGGCCTTCTGGAGGCGATTCGAAAAGCTGAGCTTCCGTTTTGTTTCAAGGGCGGCACTTCTCTTATGTTGTTGCTTGACCACCCAAAAAGACTCAGCACGGATATTGATATCATTGTTGATCCGAATACTGATATAGATGAATATATCCACAGGGCAGGGGGGATATTTCCATTTGCGGAGGTGAAAGAGCATGTTCGAGCAGGGAGCGATGACATTGAAAAGCAGCATTTCAAATTCAAGTACCGTTCTCCGCGAAACGGTCGTGATGTTAATATTATGCTGGATGTGCTGTTCGGGGAAATTCAATATAAGAGCATAGTGCAGAGACCAATAAAAAATGAGTTGTTGCTTACTGAAGGCGAAGATCTTATGGTCAGTGTTCCTGACGTAAATAGTATTCTAGGGGATAAGCTGACAGCTTTTGCTCCGCACACGACAGGTGTTCCTTTTGGTGTGGGTAAGGAGATGGAAGTGATGAAGCAGCTTTTTGACTGCGGATCGCTGTTTGATGTAATGACCGATTACAGAAATGTTTGTGAAACTTACCACCGTATCGTCAAATCTGAAATAACTTACAGAAAACTTTCAATTTCACCGGAAGACGTTCTTAAGGATACTATAAACGGGTGTCTCTGTGTTGCTAGCCGCGGCGCTTCCGATGAAATTGATTATGGGTATTTCAAGGATGGGATTTATAGAATCAGGAATCATATTATCAATGGAATATTCAGCGGGGAGATAGCGGGAGCATTTGCATGCCGTGTGATGTATCTGGCTGCAGCTTTATTAACCGGGCAGGATAATGTGATGAACATAAAAGATCATGCCGCATATATCTCTCCGAATATGGAATTTGAAAAGCCAAAGAGATTTTCATACATGCATATCATGGATCCGATTTCTTATGGATATCTTGTTGAAGCAGCAAGACTGCTTCGCGGGGCGAAACATCCCGCATTGAAGCTTTAGACTGTTCCATGGTTTCAGCCAAAAGGATGATTCGGTTCGGGCGTGCCTGCACCAACTCTTCCCATCTCCAGAACCACAAGAACCTGCGCCGGCCTGCACGCAATGCTTGAACGGATTCAACCCTTGACTCCGCCTGCCGTCAGACCCTTGACGAGATGCTTTTCGATGAACATGAACAGAACGATGACAGGAAGTGTCGCAAAGATTGAAGTTGCGAACAAATACTGCCACTGAATCATGTTGTAACCATAGAACGTGTTGATTCCCACTGTTATGGGCTTGAACGAATCGGTGGAAATCAAGGTCAAGGCCATTGTGTATTCATTCCATGAGTTGATGAAGACAAATATCAATGCGGTCACAATGCCCGGTGCGGCCATGGGCAGCAGTATCTTGTTCAGAGCCTGGATTCTGCTGCATCCGTCTATGGTGGCGGCTTGCTCCATCTCGGAGCTTATGGACATGAATGTGCCTCTTAGAAGCCAGATGGCAAAGGCCTGGTTGAAGGCGGCGTTAAGGAGAACAAGGCCTATGACGCTATCTGTCAGAGACATGTTGACCATAAGCTTGTAGATGCCCGGCAGGAGGACGACAGGGGCGAACATCTGGCTCATGATGACAAGACCCAGGAACACGGTTTTGCCTTTGAATCTCATCCGTGACAGGGCGTAGGCTGCCGGCACTCCGCACATGATGGCCAGTATGGTTGCTCCGGATGCGACAAGCAACGAGTTTATGAAATACTTTGCCACCGGAGCCTGCGTCCAAATCTCACCATACGTTTCAAGATGCCAGACTTTTGGGAAAACGGTCATATTCTGGGCATAGAGCTCGTTTGTTTCCTTTGTTGAGGTTGTGAACATTACAAAATACGGATACAGAATCACCACGCACAATACAATGCAGAAGATAAGGACGAGGCTTTTCTTCAACGGGCTTTTTTTCCATGCGCCTATCATAAGATGTCCTCCTTTTCTGATTTGAGCGACATGATCATGTAAATGCCTGCGAACAGGCAGAGAATCATGAAGCCTATGACAGACACCGCTGCGGCTTCTCCTGACCTCCGGCTATAGAATGCAAGCTTGTAGATGTAGGTCGCCAGAGTATGGGTCATGTCTGCGGGGTCGCCCTTGGTGATGGTCCATATGATTGGAAAGGAATTGAATACATAGATTATATTCAGGACAGTGGCCACTGTAAGGTTTTTCTTCAGCAGGGGCAGGGTGATTCGGATGAACTGATTCCATATTCCCGCTCCGTCAATCTCTGCTGATTCATAATAGGCGCTGTCAATGCTCTGGAGGCCTGACAGCACGCAGAATGTCACGAATGGCACGGTCACGAAGATGCCTACCCAGCATTCCCAGGCAAAGAATGCGCCGGCTGTGGGTGTCCAGTTGGCATACGATGAAAGGATTCCAAGCTTGTAAAGAATCACGTTCAGGGAACCATACTCCGCATTCAGTATGTATTTCCAAATCAGAGCCTGAATGATTAGCGAGGTGGCCCAGGGGAACACCACGATGGCCCTCACGAGCTTGCGCCCCTTGAAGTCCAGGTTCAGGGCAAGTCCGGTGATTATTCCGAGGACTGTGGAGATTGAAACGACAGCGATTGTCCATATGAAAGTGTTTTTCAGTGTGTTTATGAACGTTGCTGACGCAAAGATGCTCTTGTAGTTCCCAAGATTGTTGAAGCTTTTGATTATGCCTGATTTCGATACCTCGGCAAAAGACATTCTGAAAACAGTGACAATCGGGACAGCGATCATCAGCGACATGAGGATGATGCTCGGCAGCAGCCAAATGTATGGGAGCCCGCTCTTGGTTTGCTTTATATTCATGATACCTCTGCAAACAGTGATTTCATCAAGCAACGATATCCCGACGATATCAAGCGCATGATATCATCGTGATAACACACGATAGCACATGATAGCACATGATAGCACGTAAAGGGAGACCCCGAAAGGTCTCCCGGATTTGTGAATGGATTATTTGAATGCGTTGCAATCCGTTTCAATGGCGCTTCGTTTCAACGACACTTCGTTTCAACGACACCCGAAGGACTTCGGCATTTAAATGACTTCGGACAGATTGGCTATTTCACAATCTGCTTCTGGAGAGCGTCAAGCGCATCCTTGGCCGTCACCTTGCCTAGGCAGACTTCCTGCTCGGCCTTTATCACCCCCTGCTTCACATCGTTCCATTCAACCTTTGAGGTCGGGTAGAAATTGCATGATGCGAGGATTTCGTTGAAGCTGGCGAAATAATCACTGTTCCCCTTGCCGTTGCCTCCGCCTTTCTCAAACTGCTCCGCATTCTTCGCAAGGAGGGCGGCGGAATCTGATGTCACCGGCAGGAAGCCTTCGAACACCATGTATGAGGCATAGGTCTTCTCGTCATAGAATGCATCGAAGAACTTGCTTATCGCAGCTGTTCGGGCGGTCTGATTCTTCACGTTCTTCCTGAATGCCATGAGACGGTCGCAGACACCCATGTTCACGGAGGGGTTGTTTCCGTTTGTGGGCATCGAAGCCACTCCGAAGTTTATGTTCGCCGCAATGTCATAGAGATTGCAAGGCCCGAGCATCATGGCGAGCGAGCCGGCGGCGAAGGCATCCTGCTGAGGGTAGCGTGTCTCGGTGTACGGATTGGCTGTCGTGTAGCCGAGGTCTATGAGCTTCTTCATGAACTCGACCGCTTCAATGTTCTCCTTGCTGTTGAGCGCCCAGTTTCCGTCCTTGTCAACGAATCCGCCTCCGTTGTTCCATGAATAATAGGAGAAGGCGGCCTGGCCTTCATCCGTAGAGATGTCGAGCGACCAGGGAACTATGTTGCTGTTATAGGCCTTGATTTTCGCACAGGCCTCAAGCACTTCGTTCCATGTCCTGGGCGCATCTTTCACCCCTGCTGCCGCCAGTATGTCCTTGTTGTAGAACAATGCGCGGGCGGATGCGAGGATGGGGAGCGCCCAGACCGTTCCGTCCATTTCGTTTGCCGACCAGAACCCCTCGAATATCTTGGCCTTGACTGCGCTTGAAGTGTATTCTTCCGCCGGCATGAGAAGTTCATCCGCCACATAGTCTGCAAATGTATCTATGTTCAGGATGTCCGGCTGCTGGTTTGTTGAGATTCTGGTTCCGACAACCGTGTAGAGATCATTCCATGACACTATCTCGATGTTGAGATTGATATCCGGGTTGTTTTTCTCAAAATCCTTTTCAAACTGATTCCACCAATCCTGAGTATAGTTTCCATACTGCGAGATTATAACGTTCAGCTCTGTCTTGCCGCTTGCTTCCTGAGCACCGCCGGCAAAGAGCATTGCAGCAACGCAGAGTGCCGCCAGCACCGATAAAAGTCTTTTCATTTTTTCCTCCTGAATCAAATGAATCAAAAATCGCCTTGATTTTGACTCTTGATATTCTAGGATATGCCCCGGAGCTTGTCTATCCAATTCATTTTTCCAAACGGATATCGAGAATATTGCAAATAAAAAGAATATTTATTGATTCCTCCGTCAGCCGATTCCTCCGTCAGCGGTTTTTCCGCTTGCCGATTTTCCGATTCCTGCTGTTTCAAATAAGCCGCAGCATGAGCCGCCGTCTCAGGATGTGGAAAGAAGCGGTGCATCAGGATGACCGGCCAGCCTGTCAATAGCATCCTGCATGGCATCCATCTTGTCCAGCATATCCTGGGCGAGAGCTATCTGGCAACGAGCCCGCACAAGGTTGTGTCCGGGGTAAGCCGTATGGTAATAGACATCGCCTTTCAGATAGTCCTCCAGAAACCGCGCCGCCTGCTCGGCTGTGATTGAGAAGCAGCCCGGAGCCAACGCCTTCTTCTCCTGATTGGATAAAATGGCTCCCGCCTCGGAGAGAAATCCTCCGGCGAATGAGATGAAGGTTTCAAGATCAAGCTTCGCCTCATCCAGATCCGGCGAGTCTTCGGGGGACATGGTGCGGATCGAGTCGCCGAAATCATAGGCCGACAGTCCTGGCATGACCGTATCCAGGTCGATTACGGCAAGCGCCTCTTTTGTGGCGGGGTCAAACAGCACATTGCTGATTTTGGCATCATTATGAGCCACACGCAGGGGAAGCCCCATCTCCGTTATCCGGCAGGCCGGACCGCGGAGAGCCTCCATCACCTCAAGCTCCCTTGCGGCTTCCTCTCTGAAAGGAGCGGAGAAAAGGTCATCAAAGCGCTTAGGGGTGTTGTGGAAGTCGGGGATTGTGACATGGAGCGAGGCGGCATCGAAGTCGACCAGCATCTTCTGAAAGGCTCCGAACGCCCTTCCTGCATTATATACAATCTGATTATCGTGGGAGCTTTCGTAGGTGACAGATGGTATGAAATTGAAAATCCGGATGAAGCGGTCATTTTGGCGGACATAGCTTTTCCCATCGCCTGTCTTGAAAACCTTAAGATTGACCCCATCAGGGTTCTTCCGCTGGATATGGGCGGTCACTTTCTCGATGTTCTCCATCACTTCTACCGGATTGCGGAAAACAAAGGTGTTCAACGCCTGGATAAGGCAGCAAGCGTCATCCTCAAATCGCACCTTCCATGTTTTGTTGATATGACCCGCCGTCATGGCGTCTATGGAGACCACCTTGCTGTCCAGTCCGAAGCGAGCCAATATATTGTCAAAGAAGTCCACCTCTTGATAGTCCACCTCTTGATTATAAACCATCGGAGGCGTGTCCACAACCATGGAAGGGGATTTGCAATTGGCAAAAGGAGAGAGGGCAAAAGGAGAGGGGGAGGGCAAAAAGAGAGGGCTGGAAGAGGGGATTGCTTGACAGGTTCGCCTCTTGCATGGTCAAATCAGAGCTATGAGAGGCGGCAGCTCGAATCAGGCGGAGCGGCGGGTTTGATTCCCTGTCCATGGTTAAACGGCTGGCTTGCGCAGGATGACCGTGAGGCAGGATAAGCCGGGTTTTTTCTATTCGGCATTCCTTACCAGCCTGAAACCATCATATTTCCTCTGGTTTGTGGGGAGAAGGTATCCACGGTAGGCTGTGCGGAGATAAAGCTCCGTATCACGCCATCCGCCGCCTCGGAGAATGCGGTACTGGCCTGTGTCAGGGCCATGCGGATTGCTCTGGGGAGAGCTGGCATAAGGCTCGTGCCAGTCCCAGCACCATTCCCAGACGTTCCCGCTCATGTCAAACAACCCTAGTTCATTGGCATCCTTGCCGCCCACATCATGCGTCATATTCTCGCTGTTGCCTCTATGCCATGCGACAGCATCGATGTTGTCGCTTCCTGCATAGACATGGCCATTGCTGTGATTGCCTCCGATTGCGGCGAACTCCCACTCTGCCTCGGTTGGAAGGCGGTAGCCGTTCTTTGTCCAATCGCAGGTCACATCCTCGCCATTGATTTCATAGACCTTCTCATACCCCTCCCTTTCGCTCAAGGCATTTGCGAATGCCACCGCATCATACCAGCTCACCATGTTGACAGGCAGAAGGTCTCCCTCCCAGTTTGAAGGATTATTCCCCATTACGTCTTTGTAAAGCTTCTGGGTGATTTGATGCTGCCCGATATAGAAGCTGGACACTGTCACGCTATGGACCGGCGTTGCGGTGCCGTCCTTGCCCATCTGGAAGGTTCCGCCTTCTACAAGCACCATCGGGAAGGAGGTCTTTGTATACAGAACCGTAACGGCAGCGGTTGCGCACAGATTCTTGTTCGATTCCCTGTATATGAGGCTTATGGTTTGCGGAGAACCCGTATCCGAAATGGAAACCGTGTTATTGCCATTCGTTGAGTTGACAAAAAGCACGCTCGCATCGGTTATTGGAACTATCTCAGAAGGGGTCTTGAGGAATTTGACAGCTATGCTGTCCAGCCCTGCGGCTGCCAGCATTGTCTTTGTCAGCAGCACTTCATCGCTGTTGCCCTTGATTTCCAGAAAGGACTTCGATGGCGTGAGCGAGAGAATCTTATCATTCTGCTTGTATTCCACGGTGCATGTGCATAGCGCAAACGTCATCAGAAGAAGAATTGCAATCTTTGTGATGAATATGCCAAATGAATGTGCTTTGCTTCTTTTTTTCATTTTGCTGCTCCCGTTGCCGACCGTGCCGCCGTTCCTGCCAGGCTTCGCAGGCTTATTCGGACTCCTGCGCTTCCTCTGTAATCAGGCACATGCACGTAAAGCCCTTCAAAGCCCAATGCGAAGCTATTGCCCAGCCCGATTTCACAGGCAGCCCCCACCACCAAGGCATAAGAGCCGAAGAAAATCCGGCCAGTTGTCCTTTCCTCTGATTTTTCGGCTGGCGCTGCCGTCTCGACCCCCGCAAGGAGCGAGAGGACAAAGTGTTCGCTTGGGTGCATATCCACGCTGACCCGCGCCCCTGTGCCGATGATGTGATTCACCGCTTCCCATGTCGCATCCTTCCAATGGGTGCCATCTGCTGCTTTGCCGTATATGTTGGGCGTGTTCGCCGAGTATAGATGCGGTGCGTATATTGCATAGGCATCAAATCCCAAGGTCAGCTTTTTGGCGATGGGAGCCTTTATGAAAAAACCTGCGCCAAAAGTGAACCTCATGGGGTCATAGCCGTTCCATCTGCCAAACCCCGCATAGTCCATGACGGCAATATCCGTGCCCGCAGATAGGAACGTGCCTTGACGCAAGGCTTGGGTTCCGGTTCTTTTCTGAGCTATCGCTTCTTGTGCTTCTTGCGTGGTTTCCTGTTGTCCTTCTTCGCGGGGAATGGCTGGAGGCTTGTATTCGGATTTGATGTCAGATTCCAGCGGGGCATCCTCATTTTCTGATTCCTGCCGGATTGTATCCATTGAGTCCTTGATGTTTTTTTCATCGGTTTCAGATGCCTTGGATTCGAAGGATTCGAAGGATTCGGAGGGTTCGGCAGGTTCAGCAAGTTCGGCTTCGGCGCCGCAGACGGTTTCATCCTCAGCGGCAACGTCATCCTCTGTGGTTTCCATGTCGGTTGTTACGCCGGAGGCCTCTTGCGGCTCAGATGGTTGAGGCTCTGACGGTTGAGACGGTTGGGGCTCTGCTGGTTGCTGCTCCGATTGGCGCAGCTTTGATGGCTGCAGTTCTGGCGGGAAATCTGGCCTCTCCTGTTCAAGTTCCTTTGCTTCGGTTTCTTCTATTTGGATTTCTTCTGCTTGGACTTCTTCTGTTTTAATTTTTTCTATAGAAGTGTTTTGGCCATCAAGATTCTGAATGTGTATGGGGGGGGGAAGCTGGATGTTGTTCAAATTCGGCCGGGGCTTCGCCCGTCAGCAGGGAAGCTTGCTCTGTCTCGTCGGAGAAGAAGGACTGAGATTCATTGGCGTCCTGTGCGGATGAAATCGGCTTGCCGGCGTTTTCCGCATTGGGCAGCTTGCTCCACTTTTCATAAGCGTATATGACCAGTATGATTCCTGCGCCGAATATGATTAGGAGCAGCATCAAGATGAATCTGTCAAATACCCTTTTCTTAGCTTCGGACATGCTCCACCCCCTCTGCCTGAAAGCATCTTTTGCTCCAGTATTTCAGATTTCCACAATATATACAAGCGAGACGGCCGGATTTGAAACTTGCATTTGAAAAGGTGTCGCCAGGCTCTCCGGGAGCGTTTCCTTCGGGGTGATGGGATTGCCGCAGCGAGAAGAGGGGATTGCTTGACAGGTTCGCCTCTTGCATGGTCAAATCAGAGCTATGTGAGGCGGCAAGCCAATAGAATGCGACAAGGCGGTTTTTGACTAAATCACAGGATTCCAGCTAAGGCGGGAGTTCAAGCAAGGCAAGGGTTGTGCCGGCGTGGGGTTTTGACCAAGAGCCGCGGTTTTCAGGAGGATGAGATGGGTGCTTTCAAGGCATATGATATCAGAGGGGTTTGGGGAGAGGATGTCACCGAGGAGCTTGTTTACAAGGTGGGGTATTTTCTTCCAAGGCTGCTTGGATGCAGGCAGATAGTCGTGGGGCGTGACATGAGGGTTTCAAGCGAGACGATGTTTGCAGCCCTGTCCCGGGGCATCACCGATGCCGGTGCGGATGTGCTGAATCTGGGCCAGGCTTCGACTCCGATGGTGTATTTCTCCACAGTCCACTTCAAGGCGGGCGGCTCCGTGCAGATAACGGCCAGCCACAATCCGGCCAAGTACAATGGTCTCAAGATAAGCCGGAAGGATGCTGTTCCGGTTGGCGGCGAAACCGGCTTGCAGGAGCTTGAGCGGATGTGCAAAGAGGAGAAGGTGGCGGTCTCCGGCAAGAAAGGCGTTGTCATCCCGATTGACGGAAAGACTCCGTATCTGGAGTTTCTTAGGCGCTATCTCCCTGATTTCTCCAATCTCAAGCTTGCCATAGACTGCTCGAATGGAATGTCCTCTTATATAATCAAGGACCTTCTTGGCAGGCAGCATATCTATCTGAACGATTGGCTTGACGGCAGCTTCCCCGCCCATGAGCCGAATCCGCTTGACCCTTCGACCTGCAAGCAGCTCCAGAAAGCTGTTCTGGACAACAGTTGTGACTTGGGAATCATATATGACGGCGATGCGGACAGGGTCATGTTCATTGATGAGAAAGGCCGCTACATACAGGCGGATTTCGCAATGGCGCTGATAGGATTGGAAGTGTTCCGGAACAAAGGCGACAAGTGCGTGGCCGATATACGCACCAGCAAGAGCACCACCGAGTTCCTTTCCAGCCTGGGCTACGAAGTCCTTGTGTGGAAGGTCGGACATGTGCATGCCAAGGCCAAGATAAGGGAGACTGGAGCAGTCTTCGGCGGCGAACTTGCCGGGCACTACTACTTCCGAGAGTTCTTCTGCTGCGACAGCGCCGCATTCGCAACGATGATGATGCTCAGCGCGCTTGCGAAGGCGAAGCGGGAGGGCAAGAGCTTCTCCGGCCTGATTGATGGCATTGTCAAGTATTTCTCTTCCGGCGAGATAAACTTCAAGCTTGAAGCGAAAGACGCAGCCATGGAGGCGCTTTATGCGAAGTACGCTCCGGGAGCGGAGAGAGTGTTTGACTTCGATGGCTATAGGATTGAATATCCGACCTGGTGGTTCAACATCCGCAAGAGCAACACCGAGCCTTATCTGCGGCTTGTCCTGGAGGCTCACTCCCAGCAGGAGCTGAAAGAGAAGGTGGCCGAGGTCGAGGCTGTTATAAAGCAGTTCAGCTGATCTGGTCGGCAATCGCTGCGGCTCTGCGGTGGTGTTTGACCCTAATCCATATGTTTGACTGAAAATTGCGGATTAGCGTAGTAATCGGTTCAAAAATTGATGGTATGATAAAACAGGCCTGCCGAAACGGTTTTTTATCGTTGACAAATGGAATAGGCGGGTTTACCATTTCCACGTTGGATTGCATAGCGCATCCTGCACAGCAGCATAGCAGCATAGCAGCATGGATAAACGGATTAATATCCTATGGAGGGTACAATGTACAATTTAGACGAGTTCATGGCGGAGCTTGAGAGAAAGAACCCAGCTGAGCCAGAGTTCATCGAGGCGGCCCGCGAGGTCATCGCTTCAGTCATCGATGTGGTCAATAGCACGCCGAAGTATCTTGAGAACAGGATTCTTGACAGAATCGTGGAGCCGGACAGAACCTTCATGTTCAAGGTCGAATGGGAAGACGACAATGGCAAGATTCAGGTGAACCGCGGCTATCGTGTTCAGTTCAACAATGCGATAGGGCCTTACAAGGGCGGCCTGCGGTTCCATCCAAGCGTGACGCTTGGGACTCTTAAGTTCCTTGGGTTCGAGCAGATATTCAAGAACAGCCTCACCACGCTTCCGATGGGCGGCGGCAAGGGCGGCTCGGATTTCAATGCCAAGGGGCGTTCAAATGCAGAGATTCTGCGTTTCTGCCGCTCTTTCATGACGGAG
Source organism: Sphaerochaetaceae bacterium (assembly GCA_052170175.1). Lineage (GTDB taxonomy): Bacteria > Spirochaetota > Spirochaetia > Sphaerochaetales > Sphaerochaetaceae > JAAYFO01. The sequence goes on from JBQNBA010000001.1 coordinate 19,582, forward strand.
CTTCAGAAGTACATCGGGCCTGACACTGATGTTCCGGCGGGAGACATCGGGGTGGGCGCCCGCGAGATTGGATTCCTCTATGGCCAGTACAAGCGGCTCAGGGATGAGAATACAGGCGTTCTGACAGGGAAGGGCATCAACTGGGGCGGCTCTCTGGTAAGACCGGAGGCGACTGGATTCGGAACAATGTACTTCGCAAACGAAGTCCTGAAAGCCCACAATGATTCCATCAAGGGCAAGAGAATCGCTGTCTCCGGATTCGGAAACGTCGCCTGGGGCGCTGTGACGAAGGCCTCCCAGCTTGGAGCCAAGGTTGTGACCATCAGCGGCCCGGACGGATACATCTATGATGAGGAAGGCGTCAGCACTAAGGAGAAGATTGACTATATGCTGGAGCTGAGGGCTTCCAACAATGATGTGGTCGAGCCGTACGCCAAGAAATTCGGGGCGAAGTTCGTTGCCGGGAAGAAACCGTGGGAAGTTCCCGTTGACATGGCTTTCCCATGCACCATCCAGAATGAGCTGGGGCTTGAAGATGCCCGGCAGCTTATAAAGAACGGGTGCAAGTACGTCATCGAGACTTCCAACATGGGCTGCAAGGCCGAAGCGGTTGAGTGGATGCTGGCGAACAAGGTCGTGTTTGCACCGGGCAAGGCGGCGAATGCCGGCGGCGTTTCCGTGAGCGGACTGGAAATGAGCCAGAACTCCATGAAATACAACTGGTCTGCCCAGGAGGTGGACGAGAAGCTTCATGTCATCATGAAGAACATCCACGACGCTTGCGTCAGGGAAGGGAAGCAGCCGGATGGGTACATCAACTATGTCAAGGGAGCCAATATCGCGGGATTCAAGAAAGTCGCCGATGCCATGTGCGACCTGGGCTATTGATTCATCAGAGCTTAGGCATAGAGCAAATTCAATTCAAGATGCCCTGGGATTTATCCCGGGGCATCGCTTTATTCACAAACTCTTGAATCTGATGTAAACTTCGCAGGAAGGGACAGGTGTTTTAATCAGTTTTATGGAATCATGTGAGAATGTACAAGCTGCTTATAGTTGACGATGAAATCTGGATAAGGCAGAGGCTGTGCGAGACTGTCGATTGGAAAAGCATCGAGATTGATACGGTGCTTTCTGCAAGAAACGGCAAGGAGGCGCTTGAGATTTCAAGAGAATCTCATCCAGATCTTCTTATAACCGATATCCGCATGCCAATCATTGATGGCATCGGTCTTCTTAAGAATTTTGAAAACGAGGGAATACAGGTCAAGACTATAATCTTGAGCGGATACGATGAGTTTCAATATGCGCAGCAAGCCATGAAATTTGGAGTCAAGGAGTATTTGCTGAAGCCGATAGATGCGGTTCAGCTTCTTGAAGCTGCGAAGCGGTGTATAAATGAAATAAAAGCGGAGTCCAAGCAAAAGAGCATTTTGGAGTCTCTTGACAATCAGATTAGAAAAAACAGGCCGCTTCTTAAAAAGTATTATCTTCATGCATTGCTGGCAGACGCTCCTCTGGGAGAAGATCTTACTGCAGATTTAAGGACTTCGATGTATTCTGATGTGCTTTCTCACATTTGCTTGGTGACGCTGTTCCCCTCCCGCCAATCAGCAAGGGAAACAGAGGAAAAGGCGAATTCATTCATTGAATCAGTTCTATCGAAGCAGTTTTTCTCCGTTGAAAGGCTTTCGCTTCACCTTAGGGAGACGGCTTATGTGGTCTCATCGGTGCTAAGCTTGCCTGAGCTTGAAGAGAAAGCTGAAGCGGTTATCGAGAGCATAAGAAGGGAGTTTGGAAAGACGGATAACGAACCTCCCATGATAGGCAGAGGCTGCTCCTGCGAATCGCTTTTTGCCATTTCTGTTTCGTTCAGACAGGCTCATCAGGCAGTGCAGGGCTTCAAGCCTAAATACGACAATGAAGAGCTGCCCAGCAGAGATATTCCGGTTATCCTGACGCCTTTTGCTCTCTCAAGCAATTTGGAAAGAATCAAAGCAAGGATAAATGAAAAGGACAGGGAAGGCGCAAAGAGCGAAGCTCTTGAGCTGCTTGGGGCCATCTCCAGGCAAAATCCGAATCCGCTTTCTCTGAAAATTCTGTTTTCAGAGTTCTTCTATTCAATCATCAAGGACTCCCGTGAGTTATCCGCTGCTCTCAGAGACCTTTCAATTGTAGGTGGGGATCTTGTCAACCTCATTAATGGGATATCCGGCATTGAGAGCTTTGAATCCAGCATAGATAGGGCAATCTTATTGTTCATAGGCTATATGGAAAGAGCAATGAGCGAAAGGAAACCCAAGAAAGTCATAGATAATGCATTGGACTATATGCGCAAGCATTTCCCAGAGCCGATTTCGCTTTGTATGATGGCGGATATGATGTCCTTGAACCCTTCGTATTTCAGCAAGCTGTTTGCAAAGGAGACGGGAAAATCCTTTGTGAAGGTTCTTAAGGGCATTCGCATGCAGCATGCAGTTGAATTGATGAAAGACCCCTCTCTCAAGATTTATGAAATAGCCGAAAGGTGCGGTTTCTCCGATGTTCAGTATTTCTCCAGGGTTTTCAAGGAGGAGGAAGACATGTCGCCCACAGAGTTCAGGGATAAAATAGTATGAAAAACACAAAAAATAACAAAAAAGTAATATGGAAGGTGTTTTTTCATGGTGTTAGAATAAAATATGCAGGAATGTCCAAATATCTGGCATTTAGATTGCAATTTATGTTGCATTTAGGAGGGAACCATGAAAGCTGCGTTTTTAAAAGCTCCTTACAAGTTCGAATTGCGGGATGTGGAGCTTAGAGATATCCATGACGATGAGGTCCTTGTTAAGGTAAAGGCCTGCGGTTTCTGCGGTCACGACAATATTCTGGCCAGGTATGCCGCAAAGGATTGGGAGCCGTTTGGACACGAATTCAGCGGGATTGTTGTGAAAAAAGGCAAGAATGTGAATCACTTGTCCATTGGTGACAAAGTTGTTGCCGAAACGTCGACTTTTGATCCTCTTGCTGAGTGTGCGCTCAATGGACGCGTTGATTGGGATCCGTCGGGGCCTACTATAATGGATGGCAAGAAGGAGTCGCTTGGATTTGCCGAATACATCATTGTTCCCGCTGTGCTTTGCATTAAATTCGATGGGCTGGAGTTTCCGGAGGCCAGCATGATCGAACCTCTTGGTGTTGCTTATGATCTGGTGCTTACCGGTGATATACATCTTGGAGACGATGTGCTTGTCATGGGGCTTGGGGCAATTGGGCTGATGGCTTTGAAGATGGCCAAGTCAAGCGGAGCCAGGCGGATTTATGCGGCAGAGTTCTCAAATGCGGTAAAAAAATGCGATCTGGCCCGACAGTTCGGCGCTGATAAGATAATCCACACTGACAAGATTCCGCTTGAGGATTTTAAATTTGAAAAGGGCGGAGTCGATAGGGTTTTGGTTACAACGCCGCCCAAGACAATCGGATCGGCGGTGACGGTTCTCAAAGAGGGCGGAAAGCTTGCCTTCCTCGGCATAGGATATGGCGAAGAAGCCCCGGCAACATTTGATTCAAACGTTGTCCACCTTAGGAAGCTGACGATTCAGGCATCGAATGCCATACCCGCCTTGTATTTCCCAAAATGCATCGATCTGCTTAAATCAGGCTTGGTTGAGACAAAATCCCTCATCACAAACACCTTTGATTTGGACAATGCGGTGAATGGGCTGAGCCAATTCATCAACGACAGGGCAAATAGCGTCAAGGCTGTCATGGTTTCAAAGGACTGAATCGGCAGAACGACGGGATAGACGTTCATCATGGGGGTGAAAATGAACTTGAGGCAGAAAATCTTCATTTCTATTTTCACTTCCATCTTTTTTGTAGCTCTTTTATCAAGCTTTCTGGTTATAAACAGCTCCGAGGCGACTATAGTGGAGCAGACGCGCAAGCAAGGAGAGGCCGGGCTCTTCGCTTCTGTCAGTTCGATTGATAATGCGCTTTCGACTCTTGCCAGGCTGTTTTCAATAACCCTTGAGGACAGCGAATTTGTTTCCTTGGTCGAAGCGACCAGCAAGATTTCCATAGCTGATAATGCGCAGGAGCATTATGCAGAGCTTTATCAGATTCTTAAAAAGCATATGTCTCGAATAAAAGCTCCGCAAGTTTCGCCAGAGATAGATTCAATTTACCTGCACATTATTTCCCGTGACGTGATTCTTACCACAGATACCACATATTATGAAGATGTTCCTGACGCCATTTTGTCTTCTGAGCTTGATTCCGGCTGGTTTCTTTCCACGCCCGTGAATTATTTTACGATTTCCGGGCAGAGTGAAGATAAAACCCTGATTTCATATGCATTGCCTGTTGTTTCCGAGAATCAAGACACAATAGGCTACTGCATCCTTAATTTGAAGAAGCATATTCTTTCAAGCGCATCCGCTCTTCTTCCTTATTCACCAAGCCTTCTTGTATATCACAAGGACTCTGTTCTGTTCTCAGACCTGACTGGCGCATACTCAGACTGGGAGATCCAGATGGTTGGCAGGGAGGCCGCATCTTCTTATGTCAGCCACGCCCTGAATCTGCACGGCGGCAAGGAGCTTCTTATATCAGACACATCGGCATACACGGGGTGGAAATATGCGGCCTTGTTCCGATTTGAAGATTTTCTGAGCCAGCTTTATGAAGTGCGCAAGCTTTTTTTCCCAATCATTCTTTTTGTATTTATTCTTGCATCCAGTATCTCGACCGCATTCATGAAATCGGCATATGCCCCTGTTAATGAAACAATCAGAGCCATGAAGGAAATCGGGAAGGGCAATCTATCCGTTCGAATCAACGAAAAGCGCTCCGATGAATTTCAGTTGGCTTTTGACGGATTCAATGCGATGGCGCAGGAGCTGAACAGCCTTGTCGATAAGCTCACCACAGAGCGGCTTCTTAACAAGGAGGCGCGCATAAAGCTTCTTCAAGCCCAGATTAATCCTCATTTTTTATATAATACTCTTGATTCAATGTACAGCATTGCCGTGCTTAACAAGCAAGAGCAGATTTCAGAGATGGCATATGCGATGTCCAATTTTTTCAGAGTCAGCTTATCCGCAGGAAAGGATATCATTACGCTGAAAGAGGCTCTTGAAATATCCAATAGCTACATGACCATACAGAAAATAAGATTTAAGGATAAGTTTGCATATAATATTGATATTCCATCTGGCTTGATGAAAGCGATGGTTCCGAAGCTGATCATCCAGCCTTTTGTCGAGAATTCCATTTATCATGGATTGGAGCCGCGGGAAGAGGGTGGAAGGCTCTGCATATCCGGGATGCAGCAAAAGGGCAACCTGATTCTGACAGTTGAGGACAATGGAGTAGGAATCCCAAGGGAGAAGATGCTTTCCATCGAACGGATGCTGAAAGATGATGCCGTGGGGAATCCGGAGAACAATTTTGCAATTCATAACATCAATCTTCAGCTCAAATTGATATATGGGCTGCAATATGGCGTCAAGATTGAAAGCAATGAAGCAAAAGGAACAAAGGTTGCCATCTCCATTCCTTTCATTGCTTAGATGCCCAAGATGCATTTGCTTTCATTGCGGCGATGTGCAACAAGAAATCGATTGACAAAAAAATGCAAAAAAGAACTAATAATTCGTGTTGTTGGCTGAAAAGCGGCTCCATATAATTATTTATAGTCGGGAAGTTCCGATCATTGTCTGCACAAGGAGGTAATTGTATGGACAAAAAAATCATCAGCATTCTATTGATAATGGTGCTTGTCTCTCCATTTGCGATTTTCGCCAATGGCGCGAAGGAGGCGAGTTCGGCTTCCAAGTCTCTTGCTCCGGAAGATATAACAGTCGCTGGAATAGTGTATCTGGAAGACCAGTTCATGAAATTGCTTACAAAAGGATATCAGGATGCCGCCAAGGCCGCCGGCGTCAAGTGTCTTACAAGCAATGTCAACAATGATCAGTCCAAGGAAACGAATCTGATTAACACCTATATCGCTCAGGGGATAAACGGAATCGCAATTGCGCCTCTTAACGAAGAATCATCCATAGTCGCCGTTAAGAACGCCGCCAATAATGGATTGAAAGTGACCCTTGCCGACAGCACCCTTCTGAACGCAGAGTTCATTGTGGGCGGATTCACATCCGATCAGTCACAGCTCGGGTCTTCCACTGGAGCCGTTGCTGCGAAGTTCATCCAAGAGAAGCTTGGGGGAAAAGCAAAGATCGGCATTGTCCAGTTCAAATCTCTGCTCCCGGAAAAAAGCTCCGCTCGTGTGAATGGCTTCCTCAGCCAGGTCAAGAATCTCCCCGGTGTCGAAGTTGTTGCAGACCAGGATGCATGGATGCAGGATACGGCAGTATCCACTTGCAGCGATATGCTCACCGCTCATCCCGAAATCAACTTGATTTTCGCAGCGAATGACGGCGGCACTGTAGGATCCACCATGGCTGTCAGAAATGCGGGCAAGGCTGGGAAGGTATTCGTTTTCGGAATAGATGCCAGCGAACAGATCGCATCAATGCTTCAGTCGGATGACAACGTGCTTCAGGCAGTTACAGGCCAGGATCCCTATCAGATGGGTTACGAGGCCATGTCGTTGCTTATCGAGGCCATTGAGGGAAAGGATACAGGGAAAGCCGGTCAGGTCCTTATTGTTGACGGTCTTCTTCTTGACAGGTCGAACCAGAAGGGAATCTCTGAGTTCCTCGTGAATCTGGCAGAGAGAACGAAATAAGCATCTAGGAATCAGACTCGGGGAAAAGGCAGCGAATCGGAGGGAATATGGGCGTTTTGGAAGCTAGGGGCATCACCAAGATCTTCCCAGGAACAGTGGCTCTTGATAATGTGAATGTTTCATTTGCAAGCGGGGGGATCCATGCTCTGGTCGGGAAGAATGGTTCAGGAAAATCCACTTTGCTCAAGGTCATATCAGGCGCCCAGAAAGCAACCTGCGGTGAGCTTTATCTTGATGGCTCGAAACTTGAAATAGATTGCACTTTTGATGCTTTCAGCAAGGGGATAGCCACTGTTTACCAAGAACTGAGTTTGATTCCAACATTGACCGTAATGGAGAACATTCTGATCAATCGCCTTCCGGCTAAAAGGGGGCTTATTGATTGGAAAGCTGCGCAAACCAAGGCGGAAGGGATTCTTGATAGCCTTGAAATCGATATCCCGGCTGATGAGGTGGTCTCAAATCTGAGCATGTGGCAGATGCAGATGGTTGAAATAGCCAAGGCGATGAGCTTCAACCCCAAGGTCCTGCTTCTTGATGAGCCCACCTCTGCCTTGAATAAAAGCGAGGTTGAGAATTTATTCAGGATAATAAAGAATCTCAAGATGCGGGATATAATAATCATTTATGTTTCGCACAAGCTTGACGAGCTTTGGGAGGCTGCGGATCATTGCACGGTTCTAAGAGATGGGAAACTGATTGGCACCGTTGAGATGAAATCAACCAGTCACAAAGATTTGATTCACATGATGTTCGGCGATGTTGTTATCCCGAAGCGCCCCAAAGTTTCATATGTTTCCGATCAGGTTGTGCTGAAAGTTGAGCATTTGACCAGAGACAGGGCTTTCAAGGATATCTCATTCGAGCTCAGGAAGGGCGAGATTCTTGGAATAGCGGGGATGCTGGGCTCTGGCAGGACCGAGCTTCTCAGGGCTATCTTCGGAGCAGACCAGTTTGATTCCGGAACAATTGAATTCGGCGGCGAAACCATGACATCCGCCAATCTTATCAAAATGAAGAGCCTTGGGATGGCGCTCACGCCGGAAGATAGAAAAACCCAGGGCCTGATTCTCGATGCCTCAATTCGGGAGAATCTCTGCTATGCAAGTCTTGACTTGCTTGCCAGCAAGCATGGATTGATGAAGGTGGAAAAGGAAAAGCATTTTTCCAAGAAGCAGATCAGCAACCTTCAGATCAAGATTTCAAGCGACGAAGAGAAGGTTTACAACCTTTCTGGAGGCAATCAGCAGAAAGTCGTCATAGGCAACTGGCTTAATACGGAGCCTAGTGTCATGTTGTTTGACGAACCCTCAAGAGGCATTGATGTCAATGCCAAGCAGCAGATTTTCAAAATCATGTGGGAGCAATCAAAGAAAGGCGTTTCCTGCATTATGGTTTCAACTGAATTGGAGGAGCTTCTTGAAGTCTGTGACCGTATATTGATTCTTTGGGGAGGGGAGATAATCGGAGAAATCAAAGATCCCCAGAGGCGCACAAGCAATGAAATCTATGAACTTTGCATGAAAGGGAAAACAGTATGAAGTCATTTGATAAGCAAAAAACCATTTCTTTCTTGGACAAGCATATCCTTGAGCTGATTCTTGTAGCGATTTTTCTTGTCATGGTTTTTTCATCCAAGGTCTTTATAAGGCCTGCAAACCTGTTCAATATTCTTAGAAATGTGTCAATGACAGGAATAATTGCATTTGGCATGTCCTTTGTGATTATTTCTGGAGAAATAGACCTTTCAATCGGCTCGATGGTCGGGCTCAGCGGGGTTCTTACTGCATTGACTGTTGAAAGGCTCTCAAAAGCCGGGATGTCCATGACTTCTGCGGTTGTCTTGGGGATGGCTTTCGCACTTATCCTGTCGGTTGTTGTCGGCTTTCTGACAGGGTTGCTTCTTACTAGATTCAAGATGCCTTCGTTCATCATAACTCTGGGAATGCTCAATATTCTTTACGGAACGGCTTCTGTAATTTCCGGCGGATTCCCGATAACCAAGCTTCCGCAGTGGTATAACAAGATCGGCGCCGGCATGCTGTTCAACGTTATACCTGTTCCTGCATTGATTCTTGTGTGCGTGTACATTGTGTCTTTCATAGTTCTCAATAAAACGAAATTCGGACGCTCTGTGTACGCTGTTGGCGGAAATGCCGAATCGGCCAGGCTGTCAGGGATAAATGTGAACAAAGTCAAGATAATTGTCATGATGATCGTTCAGTTTTGCTCAGCGCTGAGCGGAATCATACTTTCCTCGCAGGTCATGTCCGGGACTTTCTCATTTGGTAAAGGTTGGGAGATGACTTCTATCTCTGCGGTCATAATAGGCGGTGCGAGCCTTTCCGGCGGCAAAGGAACCGTGTGGGGGACTTTTCTAGGCTTGCTGTTCCTTGGAATCATCCAGAATGCGATGACGCTTTTCGGAGTTGATGAGTACGTTCAGTATATTGTGCAGGGGGGGCTCATCATCGGAGCTGTTCTTATCAATTCGATAAAAGACAGCAAGCATAGATTATGACTTGATCGCAAGGAGAAAACTAATGAAACGCAGTGAAGTCAATGAATATATAAAGGAAGCGGAACGGATTCTTGCCGGCAATCACTTCTTTCTCCCGCAATGGGCAAGCTGGAAGCCAGAAGACTGGCAAAGGAACCGGGCGCTTTGTGACGAGGTCATTCAATCCATGTTGGGATGGGACATAACGGATTTCGGAAGCGGGGATTACCTTAAAACAGGGCTTTTCCTTTTCACTCTCAGAAATGGCAATCCCAACCTCAATAAAAAAGTCTATGCTGAGAAAATCATGATTGTAAAGGAAAACCAAGTTTGCCCGCTTCATTTTCATTGGATAAAGAATGAGGATATAATCAACAGAGGCGGCGGCACTTTGGTGTTCCAGCTTTATAAGGCTGCCGAGAACGGGGATCTCTCAGATGAGGATGTGGCAATACAGCTTGATGGAGTGACGACCAGGATAAGGCCAGGCGAGCCCTTGGAGATAGGCAATGGACAAAGCGTATCCCTTGCTCCGTATATTTATCACCGTTTCTTTGCAAAAGAAAAATCCGGATATGTGCTTGCGGGTGAGGTCAGCTCAATAAATGATGACAACACGGACAACAGGTTCTTTGAGCCGACTGGAAGGTTTCCCCAGATTGAAGAAGATGAGCCTGTATACAGATATTTGGTTGCGGATTACGAAAAATATCTGAAATAGCAATATAAATTGCGCTTCATTCATTTGAGTGTTATCTTTCTCTTTTATTGATCATCGCACTGTTTGTTTCTTATTGACCCAAAGACAAAATCGTGGTTTATTGTATTTGACAGGCGGCGGAGCCGTCTTATCTTGAAGTGGAGGTGGCGTTGTGGATGACCCTCTGAGTTGCCAATGCGTTTTCAGTGACCTGCCAGGCCCATATTGCGCCACGAATCGCCGCTTGGCCCTCCGCTAAGCTTTCTTTCCGGGCGTCTTTGAGCCAGACGGGTCTTATTGCCGACCCTTGCTGGGGATTGTAAAGACGGAGGAAAGCAAAATGAAGCAGATAAATCAGGCTCTCGTGAAGATTCTTGACGGGCTGCTTCTCAATGGGAAGACAGCCGCGTTCTCCGAGGTGCTTCTGACCATGAATCCCGCTGATGCGGGAATTTATCTCAACAGCATAGAGGAAGAGGAGCTGGACAAGGTTTTCACCCAGATATCCAGTTCAAATGCAGCTCTGCTTTTTGTCGAGCTTGACACGGCCAGGCAGGAAGCTCTGGTCAATGACATGGACGATGACCAGCTTAGGGATATGCTGGAAGATTTGTATGCGGATGATCTCAGGGCTTTGATGAAGGGTCTTTCGGACGCTTCTGCGGAAAGGGCAAGAGGTCTGCTGAGCCTTGAGACCGTCAGGCAGCTTGATTTGATGATGAGCTACCCTGAGGACAGCATCGGAAACCTGATGAACACCGAGTTTCTCAGCCTCAGGCCATCGATGACAATCATGGAGGCGATTGCAAGCATAAGAAGCCAAGGCATGGACAAGGAGACTGTCAATGTCTGCTTCGTCACGGACAGAAGCAGGCGTCTGGTGGGTTCGGTTCAGCTGCGTTCTCTTGTGACCGCCAGGAATGATCGTCTGAGGATTTCGCAGATAATGGATGCCAAGCCAATATCGGTCAGAGCCGACGAAGACAGGGAGGCGGTGTCTTTTGTATTCAAGAAATACGACCTCTCGGTGCTTCCTGTGCTGGACGATTCCGACAGGCTGGTGGGAATAGCGACTGTTGATGATGCGATTGATGTGATAGACGACGAGGCGACAGAGGATATCCAGAAGATGGCGGCCATCATACCCTCCGAGACCCCTTATCTCCAGACTTCTGTCGTCAGGCTGTGGCTAAGCCGGATTCCCTGGCTTCTTACTCTCATGATAGGGGCCACGTTCACCGCCAAGGTCATAACCAGCTTCGAAGACGCTTTGGCCTCCTGCGTGATTCTGACAGCCTTCATCCCGATGCTGATGGACACCGCAGGAAATGCGGGGTCTCAGTCCTCTGTCACGGTGGTGAGAAGCCTGGCTCTGGGCGATCTGCGATTCGGCGACATCGTCAAGGTGCTGTGGAAGGAATTCAGGGTCGCTCTGATGTGCGCCGTAGTGCTTGTCGCATGCAATTTCGGCAAGCTGCTGCTTATTGACAGGGTGACCGTTCCGGTTGCGTCCACAGTCTGCACGGCTCTTTTCATCGCAGTCATCATGTCCAAGCTTATCGGCTCCATGCTCCCGATTGCGATTGGAAGCATAGGGCTTGACCCTGCTGTGATGGCCGGGCCTATTCTGACCACCATAGTCGATGCTCTTACGCTGCTTGTGTATTTCACCATTGCAGGATGGCTGCTCGGGATTGGATGATTGCTGTGTCTCATGCAGAGCGCTGAAAAAAGGGTTCTTCACGGATTTCTGTGGGATTGACATTCTCGAGACTGGCCAGGGCAGCCTCGGGATCATGGCGTTCTCTGATGCTCTCCTATCTTGATTCACCAAGATAAAGGATTGAAGAAAGCATCCCACAGAAATCCGTGAAGAGCCGAAAAAAGGCTGCCGAAAAAAGACTGCTGAAAAACCCGGTTCTTTCAGCAGCGCCGGGCGATTCCTTGTAATTGCAAACAACGGAAGCACCTAGACGAAGCGCTGTGTTTTTTTGATATATTTGGGATTTGGTGGTGTTTTCCATTAGATTGCTATTGAATTTATATAAACACTATATATAGTGGCAGTGCAAAGAAATAGACGCTACAGGTATTGCTTTACGGAAGCAACTATGTTATTGTGGTTCACGAGTCCGAAATCACGGGCTTGTTAATTCAGATGGCATTTGAGCCGAGGACAAGGTGATGAGTGAGAAGAATCAACTTAGCAGGCTGGGAAGAAAGATATTCCTGGATAGATACGCTCTGAAGGATGCGAAGAAGGCGACATTGAAGGTCGGCGATGTCGTGGTCGCCGTCGCCAATGCGGTGACAGGGCAGAGGGAGATAGGCGTTGTCTCTCGTCTGGACTTTGAGAATGATTCGATAAGCGTCAAGCTTGATGACGGAACCGTTGTCGATACGAAGATAGAGAGCGTGGACAAGCCTCTGGAGACGGAGCCGGAGCAGATGCTCCGCAGGGTTGCGAAAGGCATAAGCGGACAAGAGAAGCCCGGTGATAGGAAAGTCTGGGAGGCTGAGTTCAACTGGCTGCTTGAGGATTGGAAGTTCGTTCCCGGCGGCAGGATTCTCACAGGCGCCGGAACCGACATGAACCTCACTTATTTCAACTGTTATGTGATACCTTCTCCGAAGGACAGCCGCAAGGGCATCATGGACAGCCTGGGGCAGATGACCGAGATAATGAGCCGTGGAGGCGGGGTCGGGATGAACCTCTCATCCTTGAGGCCGCGCTATGCCTACGTGAAAGGAGTCAATGGACGTTCGAGCGGAAGCGTGTCGTGGGGCGGCTTGTTCAGCTTTGTGACAGGCCTCATAGAGCAAGGCGGCTCACGCAGGGGCGCTCTGATGCTCATCCTGGATGTATGGCATCCGGATATAATCGATTTCATCAATGCCAAGCGCGACATGAGCAAAATTGTGAATGCCAATATAAGCGTGGGCATCACCGATGAGTTCATGGCAGCCGTCCGGGCCGATGAGGATTGGAACACTATGTTCCCCGATACTTCCGATCCGGACTACAACACGGTGTGGGACGGGGATATCAAGAAGTGGATTGCGTCCGGCAGGAAGACAGTCAAGTTCAGGACGTACAAGGCGCGTGAGATGTGGAACGCCATAATAGAGAGCGCATGGGCATCCGCCGAGCCGGGCGTGTTCTTCTGCGATCGATACAACAGGATGAGCAACAGCTACTATTACTGCACCATCCGTTCAACCAACCCCTGCGGCGAACAGGGTCTTCCTCCGTGGGGTGTGTGCAACCTGGGCTCAATCAACCTCTCGAAGTTCGTCACCAGAGAAGGCAAGGTTCTGTGGGAGGACTTGAAGAGGGCCGTCCGCGCTGCGGCAAGGTTCCTGGATGATGTGATAGACGACACCCCTTATTTCTTTGAGGAAAACAAGGAGCGCCAGCAGTCGGAGCGCCGGATAGGGCTGGGCACCATGGGGCTTGCCGACATGCTTATAAGATGCAAGCTTCCCTATGGGAGCGACGCCTCTCTGGAGTTCATCGACAAGCTTTTCAAGTTCATATGCGTGGAGGCGTACAAAGCAAGTTCAGACAATGCCAAGGAAAAAGGCTCTTTCCCGCTTTTTGATGCTGACAAGCTGCTTGAAAGCGGATTCATGAAGCAGATGCCGGAGGATATCAGGAAGAAGGTGAAAGAGGACGGTCTGCGGAATGTGACGTTGCTCACGCAGGCTCCTACAGGCACGACCGGAACCATGGTGGGAACCAGCACGGGAATCGAGCCTTATTATTTCTGGGAATGGGAAAGAACCGGCCGCATGGGCAAGAACATCGAGAGGGTCGGCGTATACGATGAGTGGGTCAAGGCCAACCCCGGCAAGGAGAAGCCCGCTTATTTCGTCAGCGCCATGGATCTCGCTCCGGAAGGGCATGTCCGGGTTCAGGCTGCCATCCAGCGTTGGGTTGATTCCTCCATATCCAAGACGGGCAACACGCCAAAGGATTATACGGTGGAGCAGACGGGCAAGCTCTATGAGCTGCTTTACGACATGGGGTGCAAGGGCGGCACCACATATCGGGATGGATCGCGCGATACACAGGTTCTGATTGCCAAGACCGAAGAAAAGACCGATGACAAGAATGACGGTCAGACCGGCGGAGCTCAGCAGCATGCCGTTGCCGGCAAGCTTAAGGCGAGGGTAAGAACCACATCGCTGAGGGGAACCACGTATCGCAAGGCGACTCCGATCGGCACCGCATATGTGACGGTCAATTCCGGCGGCGAAGCCTCGGATGAGCCTTTTGAGGTTTTCATCAATGTAGCCAAGGTGGGCTCTGATGTCGCCGCCGATGCGGAGGGGATAGGAAGGCTCATAAGCCTGATTCTCAGAATGCCAAGCCCGCTTGCCCCTAAGGAAAGGGCCAGGGCTGTGATTGCGCAGTTGAAGGGAATAGGCAGCGGCCATTCGCTGGGATTCGGAAAGAACAAGGTCATGAGCCTCCCCGATGCTGTGGCGCAGGTGCTGGAGGAATACGTGGGCTCTCTGGATGCGGAGAACGCAGGAGATGCGAAGCTCCCTGACGAAGGGGAGGACGATGGCTCATCCGGGCAGCTTGAGCTTGGGTTCGAGCCTCCTAGGAACAGCATCACTCCGGATATCTGCCCCATTTGCGGAAACGTCTCTTTCGTCAACATAGAGGGCTGCAGGAAATGCTTCTCCTGCGGGCACAGCGAGTGCTGAGCCAACGCATTTCCAAGCGGCTGTGAATGCCGGCCGTGAATGCCGCCGTGAATGGCGACTATGAATGCCGGCCGTGAACAGCGGCTGGGATGCTGCCTTTGTGTTTGATTCTCCAGTCACATGGACTGTTTGATTTCAATTCCATCATCGTCCCGGCTATCCGGGCAAGACCCCCATTCGTTGGAGCAAATCCGACATGGGGTTTGTTTCGCCGTTTGTTTCGCCGCCATGCTTTCGGAGTCCTCAAGGTTGAAAAACTTGACCTTATGATTTACAATATATTTTGGTTCTTTGATTTGCAAAGTCAAGAAAATCATAAATATATGGAGTGTGTTATGGGTAACAAGAAAATGGTTACAATCGATGGCAATACAGCGGCCGCTCATGTGGCATATGCTTTCAGTGAAGTCGCTGCTATTTACCCGATCACCCCTTCTTCTCCTATGGGTGAGTATGCTGATTCCTGGGCAAGCGTCGGGAGGGTCAACATGTGGGGCAAGAAGGTCGACATCATGGAAATGCAGTCGGAGGCAGGGGCCGCCGGGGCTGTTCACGGCTCTCTTGCAGCAGGAGCCATGACGACTACCTTCACTGCATCTCAGGGGCTTCTTCTCATGATTCCGAATATGCACAAAATCGCCGGCGAGATGCTTCCGACTGTCTTCCATGTCTCCGCAAGATCTCTGGCGGCCCAGTCGCTCTCAATCTTCGGCGATCATTCGGATGTCATGTCTTGCCGCAACACCGGGTTTGCAATGACGGCCGCCTCCAGCATTCAGGAGACAATGGACATGGCGCTTGTCGCCCATCTTTCCACTCTGAAATCATCAGTTCCATTCCTTGCGTTCTTTGACGGTTTCAGAACATCGCATGAAATCCAGAAGGTCGAGGAAATCCCCTACGAGGACATGAAGAGCCTCATCGAGCCGCAGTATATCGAGAAATTCAGAGAACGCGCCCAGCGTCCTGACAAGCCTATGATAAAGGTTGCGGCGCAGAACGAAGACGTGTATTTCCAAGGGAGAGAGACTGTCAACAAGTACTACGATGAGCTTCCGGCCATCGTTCAGGATTACATGGACAAGGTCGCCAAGCTCACCGGCAGGCAGTATCACCTGTTTGACTATTTCGGAGCCGCCGATGCCACCGATGTCGTCATTGTGATGGGAAGCGGCGCTGATACATTCGAATGGGTTGTCAAATATCTCAACGCAAAGGGCGCCAAGGTCGGCGTTCTGAAAGTTCACCTCTACAGACCGTTCAGCGCAAAGCATTTTGTCGCCGCATTGCCCAAAAGCGTGAAGAGAATCGCCGTGATGGACAGGACAAAGGAGCCTGGCTCAATCGGAGAGCCGCTGTACCTTGATGTGGTGGCCGCCCTTGACCAGATGAAGGTTGAAGGCATCAAGGTCATCGGAGGCCGCTTCGGGCTTTCCAGCAAGGATTTCCCGCCTTCGCACGCAAAAGCAGTGTTTGACCATCTGGCAGCTGACGGATTCAATGGCTTCACAGTCGGAATCAACGATGATGTCACCCACAAGTCAATTCCCGTGAAGGACAAGATTGACGTCATCCCGCAGGGAGTCATCTCCTGCATGTTCTGGGGTCTTGGCTCCGATGGCACAGTTGGTGCGAACAAGAACTCCATCAAAATCATCGGTGACAACACCGATCAGAATGCACAGGCTTATTTCGCCTATGACTCCAAGAAGTCCGGCGGCATAACAATCAGCCATCTCCGCTTCGGGAAAGGCTCTCTGGATATGCCATGGCTCATCGATGCGGCTGACTTCGTAGCTTGCCACAATCCGGCTTACATAGGCCGCTATGATATGCTCGGTCCGCTTAAGGAGGGCGGCATCTTCCTGCTCAACAGCCAGATTCCGTCAGACGAGGTGTTCTACCATCTCACGGCAAAGGAGCAGCAGGAGATAATCGACAAGAAGATAAGATTCTTCAACATCGATGCGCTGAGCATTGCGAACAAGGTCGGCCTTGGGGCCAGAATCAACACTGTGATGCAGGCCGCATTCTTCAAGATTTCCAAGGTTCTGCCTGAGAGCGAGGCTATCGCCCTCATCAAGAAGTACATTCAGAAGACATTCGCCAAGAAAGGCGAAGCTGTCGTCAACATGAACTGGGCGGCGGTGGATGAAGCATCGGCGGCTCTTCATGAGGTCGTTATTCCTTCCAAGGTTGATCCTAAGAAGGCTTTCGTTCCCAAGAAGCTCATAAGCGATGACGCTTCTGATTTCGCAAAGAACATAATGCTGCCGATAATGCACCTTAAGGGAAACGACATCCCGGTGTCCGCCATGAGCATTGACGGAACGTTGCCGAGCGCAACAGCGAAGCTTGAGAAGCGCGGCGTCGCTCCGTTCGTTCCAGCATGGGACAGCACAAAGTGCATCCAGTGCAACCAGTGCGTGCAGGCTTGTCCGCATGCCGCCATCAGAGCGAAGCAGATTGATCCGGCCGACCTCAAGGGCGCGCCTGATAACTTCACGACTCTCAAATCCACGACAAAGAACACGAAGGATCTTAAGTTCAGGATTCAGGTGTTCGCCGAGGACTGCATGGGCTGCGGAGTCTGCGTTGAGACATGTCCTGCAAAGGAGAAGGCTCTCAGCCTTGTTCCGTTAACGGATGCAATCTCCAGCGGTGCGGTTGAGGCTGCCAGCTTCTTTGAGAAGCTTCCTGAGAATGTTCTGGACGGCGCTCCCGAGACCACGGTCAAGGGGCTGCAGTTCAAGCAGCCGCTGTTTGAGTTCTCAGGCGCCTGCGCCGGCTGCGGCGAGACTCCGTATGTGAAGATGGTCACCCAGATCTGCGGCGAAAGGATGCTTGTCGCCAACGCCACCGGCTGCTCGTCAATCTACTCCGGAACTTTCCCATCGATTCCTTACTGCAAGAGACCTGACGGCCGCGGGCCGGCATGGGGCAACAGCCTGTTTGAGGATAACGCCGAATACGGGCTTGGCATGAGGCTTGCTGTGGATAACAACAGGACGCTGCTCAGAATGAAGGTCGAGCGGCTGTTGGAGCTTGGAACAACCGATGAGCTGTCTGCCGCGCTCAAGAAGAACCTTGAGCTGTGGGATGACACCACCGAGGCTTCAATCGATGCCCAGAAGGCCACCCAGAAGGTCCTGGATGGACTTTGCCCCTGCAGCCTCGAAGGAGAGCAGAAGGAGCTTCTGTCCAAGATAAAGGAGCTCAAGGACTACTTCACCGACAAATCGGTGTGGATAATAGGCGGTGACGGATGGGCGTATGACATCGGTTACGGCGGCGTTGACCATGTGGTTGCATCCGGAAAGGATGTCAACATTCTGGTTCTGGACACCGAGGTCTACTCCAACACCGGCGGACAGGCTTCCAAGTCCACTCCGCTCGGAGCGGTCGCGAAGTTCGCCAATTCCGGCAAGCAGATTGGAAAGAAGAACATGGGATTCATGTGCATGAGCTATGGCTATGTCTACGTTGCTTCCATTGCGATGGGCTCCAACAGACAGCATGCGCAGAAGGCCTTGCAGGAAGCTGTGGCCTACAAGGGGCCGTCCATCGTCTTCTGCTATGCGCCTTGCATCAACCATGGACTTAACATGAGGTTCAGCCAGGTCGAGGAGAAGAAGGCTGTTGAAGCCGGCTACTGGCCGTTGTATCGCTACAATCCTCTGTTGGAAGAGGGCAAGCGGTTCAGCTGGGATACAAAGGAGCCGACAGCGGATTATCAGGAATTCATCAAGGGTGAAATCCGGTACTCCTCGCTGTACAAGACCAATCCCGCCAACGCTGATGAGCTGTTTGCCAAGGCAGAATCTGATGCGAAGCGCAGGATGGCCTTCTACAAGAATGTCGGTCAGGTCATGTAGGCCGGTTGCCGGCTTGATGCCATGCTGGACATCATAGGCTTGGTCGGGCGGTGGGCTTGCTGTCCTGACCGGGCTGCTATGAGCTTGGCTGAGGTATGATGCTTATGGCTATATGAAGCTTAAGCCGACCAATTTAAAGACCAAGCAGGGTCGCTATTAGGTAATTTGTTCCCGCCTTTTTCTGTAAGAGTTAGTTACAATTTTACGCCAAGGGTGATAAGGAGCAGGTTTCCACTTAGGTTTCTCGGTTTTTGGCGGTTGACGGGTAAGTTCTTCAATTTGTGTTTCTGTGATTTCAGCATCTTTTGTTTCGTAGAACTTGCCATCGTAAATGGCAACTACGGTTTTATCAAATGTGAGATAAACATATAAATGTTCTTTAGGACTGATTCTGATGGTTTTGTTATTTGAGTCCTTCAGTTGAAGCTTTTTTCCAAGGAACTTAAAAGAAGAACCAAGGTCAGCTTTTCTATGGTAGAGAACAGAAAGGCAGTAATTGATTTCTTCTTCTATGGACTTGTGTTTATCTGGAATTTTTCTGTTTCAAAGATAGTTCTGTTATCTGAATGGAAACTTTCAGGAATCCCATATTCTAAAAGAATTTGTTTAAGCATGTTGTAATAGCCTTTCAGAGTTTCTTCCTTGTCAAAGTGCAAACCCATTGCAGTTCCGGTAGAATCATCAATAGCTTCATGTAAAGCTGCTTTGGGATAATCAGGGCCAAACCATGGATGAAGAGAAGCATCTATTTGCAGCATCTCTCCAAGATTCTCTTTTCTTGGACGCAAAGGGTGAATATCTGCTTTCTTCTTTCTGTGCTGTTTCCTAGGTGATTTGAAGCCGGCTTCTGTAAGGATTCTGTAAAGGGAGCCGTATGTAATCCTGATGTTTTCATCTTCAACCAGTTTCTCCAAAAAGTGACTGAAATTAAAGCCGGCATATTTACCGGAATAGAGCTCGACTATTGTCTGCTCCAAAGCTGGATTTGTTTTCCAGGCTCTCTGTTTTCCCGTGTTGCCATGCTTGAAGCAATTCATCCCTGTTTCTTGATATTTGACTTTTAGCTTATTTGCATAACGTTTCGAAATTCCGAGTTGCATTGCTGCTTGTTTTGAGCTGATGGTTCCCTTTATTGCTCTTTTGATTATTCCTTCTACAAAACCATTTGAAAAATTCTTCATGTTTTTACCCCAAATAGAAGAATTATCAAAAATCAGGTGGGAACAATTAACCTAATAACTATGTGGGAACAAATAAACTAATAACCACACCTGTTAGAATAGCAGTTGACAAATAAGAAATATCAGTTAGGATAATAATATAAATAGTTTAGAAAAAGGGGCGGCAAGAATGGTTTTAGTTAACGAAGCGTTAGTGTTTCCAAATACGGAATTAGTTGACAATCCGCCGGAAGGTCTGATGTGCTTGGATGCCTGCAAGTGTATCGGGGATGATTTCTGTGAAATATGTTTATAATCATCCAGTTTCAGCTCATTGCAAATTTATAGGGTGGAACTGTTTTGCTTAAGGAAAGCATATACAATAATGTTATTATAGATAATCACCAAACTTACATTTATAACTCTTTAACCAAGGCACGTATTTTACTTGAAAACGAGGAGGAATTCTCAAAAATAATTACCGATATAAAAGAGGGGAATGCAATTGGTTCAGCTTGTTTTAAAGAGCTTCAAATGCTTATTGATAATGGATTTCTTGTTGAGGATAGTATTGATGAACAAGAGGTCTTAAAGTATATCTTTTATAAACGTTTTTTTGAATCGGATAAGTTTGGACTAATATTAATGCCAACATTAAGGTGTAATTTTAATTGTCCTTACTGTTTTGAGAAATCAAGCAAGAACCTTATTTTTGAAGAGAATAGCGATTATTTCGAGGTAATTTATAGATTTATTGCCAAAACATTCAAAGGTATAGACATTGTCATTTGAATTTTTTTGGAGGAGAACCTTTATTGCAAAAGAATCAGATATCCGGCTTTGCGTTAAAGTTCACTAGACTTGCTCAAGATGCCAAGTTGTCTTTTGATTCATCAATGGTTACTAATGGTTCCTTGATAGATGAAGGAGTGATTCAGACATTAAAAATTTTAAATACTCGATTATTACAAGTTACAATTGATGGTGGTAAAGTACAGCACGATCAAACACGTTGTTATATGAATGGAGAGCCTTCGTTTGACCTAATAATTGCAAAAATAATCCAAGTTGTGCGGGCTATGGACAAAGACGGAATATGTTTTCTTATCCGATTCAATCTTAACAGTTCTTCCATTGATGAAGTGGAAAGCAGTCTAAACGTTATTCCATCGTCACTTCGAAGAAGGATTCATGTTATGTTTCGCCCAATCTTTAGTACTCCGCTATACCATGTTAATAATAAAACCACTTATGATGATCTTGATGGTTTTAATTCAGTAGCAAGTGAAATGGGTTTTTTAATCTACAAGAACAAAAGAATGTTTCTTTCGTGCGAAGCTTGTGGAGATAAAAACTTCTTTCATGTGTTACCAGACCTTTCTCTATGGAAATGTATCAATGACTTTTCATTTCAAGAAGCCAGGATAGGGCAGATGCTGAAGGATGGTTCTATAAAATGGAATGTTCAACGGATAAACAACTGGTTCAAAAATGCAGATTTTTTTAACGACGAAAAATGTAAAGGTTGTTCTGTCGCCCCTGATTGTCTTGGGGGATGCATCAGGCAATATGCCATAACAAAAAAACGGCGCTGTGGTTCTTGCAAATCTTTATCTTCAGCATATAAATATAGATGAACACTTGCATTCCGCATAAAGAGACCTTGATCATTCCGCTGGCTATATCGGCCATTTCGAGTGCTCTGGGAACGCTTCTTATTCTTGCAAGAAGCAGGATGATAGATTATGCAATAGCCAAGAGCAGTTCTCTGTTCATGTCAGCGCTTGTCTTTGTCGGCATGCTTCTGGCGATAAGCCTCTTGAACATCATTTCAGATCATAGACTTGAATCCTTGTGTTTGAAGGAAGGGAGAAAGCTGGATGATGGGAGAATGCGACACTGTTCAAGACTCCCATATTCATATCTCCAATCCACTGCTTTCGCTCAATTGAATGACCATGCATCTCAAGCCCAAGAGCTGGATTCCACTGTCAAGAAAAGGCTTGCTTCCTTGGTCAAGGATTCTGTTCTTCTTTTTTCAAGCCTCATCTTGGTTGCGACAATCAGTCCAATATCAGCAGCCGCAATGCTTCTTGCAATTAGCTTGGAATTGCTTGTAAACAAGATTTTGATTAAAAAAACCGGAGGGCTTTGGGTTGATTATCGCAAGAATATCCTTAAGGCTGACTACTTGTCTTCAATGCTCCTCGATAGGGATTTCTCACAGGAAAGAAAGATTTTTGGATACAATGAGGAGATTGAAACCAGATTTAAAAAGGAATGGAAAGAAGGAAATGCCAAGAACACTCGTCTAGGGTTTTTAAGACTAAGCCTGGAGAGCCTGTCAAGCATCATTGATGCAGCATTTGCAGTGCTATTGCTCGTCCTTATGCTGCCCTCATTGATTAACAACAGCATAACCCTTGGCTTATACATCTCATTCTTCACTGCTTCTCTTTCTATGCTCAAAGCCAATGAGCGGCTTCTTGGCGCAATTCATGACTACGCCGCCTCAAAGGAGAAGATGGCCTCTTATGGCTTATTGATGAATGTCGCAGAAGAGAATGACCCGGATTCTGGAATAGTGCTGGAGAACTTTGAGAACCTGGAGTTCTCTCATGTTTCTTTTGCCTATCCAGAGGCAGACAAGCCGGCTTTAAACGATGTCTCATTTATTATGGAGAAAGGGAAAGGCTATGCGCTTGTAGGAGAGAATGGCAGTGGGAAAACAACAATTGTCAAGCTTATGCTTGGGCTTTTCTCGCCATCAAGCGGACAGATCAGAATCAATGGGCGCGACCTGGCTTCATATTCCATCAATAGTATAAGGAAGGCTTTCGGCGTAGTCTTTCAAGACTTCTTTGCTTATCCCTTGACCATCAGAGAAAACATCACAGCGGGCAAAAACCTTGAGGAAGAGGACGTTCAAAGCGTTGTAGCCGCTCTTGATTTAACAAGCCAGATTCAGCGATTGTCTCTGGGGCTGGATACCAGCATGATGTTTCTGAAGGAAGGTAGCACCTGCTTGTCAAAGGGTCAATTGCAGAAGCTGGCAATAGCAAGATGCATTCTTTCCGAGTGTTCCTTGGCCATTCTTGATGAACCCAACAGCTCTCTGGATCCAATCATTGAGGCAGCTGTGTTCGAGGCCTATAGAGGAATGCTGAATGAAAGGGCAAGCCTTTTCATTTCCCATAGGCTAGGCTTTGTACGCATGGCAAAGAATATTCTTGTCTTAAAGGAAGGAAGGATCATTGCATCCGGTGATCATGAAGGGCTTATGCGAGAGTGTCCATACTACAATGAGATGTTCTCTAAGCAGAAGGCGCAATATGAGAAGGAATGAAACAGCCAGTGCGGTCTATGCTCTCAAGATTGCCTTTGCTTTCTGCCCGGGCGCCATTTCACTGATGCTTGTAGCAGGCTTGATGGAATGTGCTCTGGCTTCAATAGGGATTTTCCTGACAAGGAGTCTTTTTGAGGCTATCAGCATGATTGCTTCAAAGAGAGCTGGCTTAAACCAATATGCCAGCTTGTTCATCCTGTATGGCGTCTGGCTTATAGCTTCAGCCTCTGCTTCATTCTTGTTCAATCGCTTTATTGTTCAGTTCAGGCTGCTTCCCGAATTTGAAGCGAGGATGCTCAGGAAGCTTCATGACAAAGCCCAGAGGATACCTAATGAAGCTCTTCAATCACCTTCGGCTCTTCTGCTTATCAGGCAGGCCAAGACATCAAGGCAAGTTGTCTTCAGATACGCACAGATATGCGTTAATATCTTGGTAGGAGTGCTTCAGGCCATTGCCATCACAGCTTCGGCCAGCGTCTTCTCGCCTTGGTTCATTCTTTTTTTGCCACTGGCGCTGCTGTCGGCTTTCATTGAAGGCTTTCAGGAAAGCAAGTTGCTGAAGAAGAACTTGATGATGATTGCCCAATGCAAAAAGGAAGAAAGCGAGTATGAGAAAAGCCTCTTTGATGAATCTGCTTCCAAAGAGACAAAAGCATGTGGCTTGACAAGCTTGATTTTGCAGAAATGGGGCTTGAGCAGAGAGAAGAGATATGAGACTGAGAATGCTCATAATCGCATGAAGAGCAGGCTCAAGCTACTTATGATGCCATTGCAAGTGCTTGGATCCAGTGCAGGGCTGCTGCTGGGAGTCCTGCTACTTGGCAGAGGAAGCATTGATTTTGCCTCGTTCACTGCATGTGTGACTGCCTTTTCCAGCATTGTTGCCAGCTATCGCCAAGTGCTGCAGATGTCGGTCAATCAGCGCCAGTATCTTATCATGCTCAAGCCTTTCCTGGATTATTGGAATCTAGAGGAGAGAGAGCAGGATTCACACGATTGCGCAATAAGCCCTGCAGTCAAGATTCAGAATGTCAGCTTCGCTTATCCGGGTCAAGACAGCTTTGCCTTGAAGAATATCAACCTTGAGATTCCGAAAGGTTCAATAATAGCCATTGTTGGAGCCAATGGATCTGGCAAGACCACCTTGGCTCAGATAGCATTAGGTCTTTTCCGACCAACAAAGGGAGCTGTTTGCTTCGGACAGCATTGCGCCTCTGATCTCGGAGAAAGAAACATACACAGAAAACAATCCATTGTAAGCCAGGATTTCTGCAAATATAGGCTTAGCGTTGAGGATAATATCCGCCTTGGTGATATAAGAAGCGACAAGCCCATAGGAGAGGGCGATATTCAGCAGATGCTTGGCATCTCCATAACCAAGGGGACGTTGCTTGGCAAGCAGCTTGGAGGCACAGATCTCTCGCAAGGTCAGTGGCAAAGGCTTTCATGTGCCAGAGGATTCTACAAGGATGCCGATTTCATCGCCATGGATGAACCTACAAGCTCTATAGACCCTTTCGAGGAGAGAAGGCTTCTTGACAGCTTCTCCCAAGCTCTCAATGGTCGTACTGGTCTTATAATCACCCATCGCCTTGCCCTGGCAAGGCTTGCTGACAGAATAATTGTGCTTGATGAAGGGCAGATAGTCGAAAGCGGCTCTCATGAGGAGCTTCTCAGCCAAGAAGGCCTGTACAACAGGATGTGGAAGAATCAGGCAGAGCTGTATGACTGACAGAATGTTTCTAATCGGGGTGCATCTTCTTATCAATGTAGGTTCCAGAAGATTTGTCTATAATTCTAAGACTGGAACTATTTATGAAGTTGATACGTTGACTTGGGAAATCATTAAGTTTGCTGAAAACAATGGGGGTTTTTTTGACTCCAATAAAAGGACAATGATAAAGCAACCCATGATTTGCATAGAAAATTCAAGAATGGTTGTGGAACATACGAGCAAGTTATAAAAGGACTAAAATCAATATTTCTTTTATCGCCAACAATCCGCTCTACCGTTACTCCTTATTTGTTGAATATAAGAAAGCCATTAATATCGTCAGTTCCCTTTTTTATTGACTTCACTTATGAACTGTTCTTGCAAAAAAACTTAATTCCACAAATAAAACAGTTGTTATTTCAAATGTTGGGTATATTTTGCGACGATCTCTACAAAGGTTGTTATGTTGTGTGTAAAGAGAACCTAACGGTATATCAAGTTATTAAGCGTTATGCTTTTTTTCATAATAGACAATTTTTTTGTGATTCAATGCTGCATGGGATAGCGGTTGATAAAGATGGACTTTTTTATCCATGCCATCGATTTTGTACTAATCGCTCTTTTAACATCGGAAATATTCATAGCGGGTTAGATGAAAAAAAGGTCATTGACTTTTTATCCGTTATCAGTATTCAAAATAACGACACATGTAACGTTTGCTGGGCTCAGAATATTTGTGGAGGGTTTTGCCCATATGTTAATTTCTCTCTATTTGGTAATTATCAAAAGCGAAACTATGAGCTTTGTGGCGTTTTTAAAGATTTTTATCAAGAAGTATTAAAATTATTTCTTTCATTAACTGATCAAGAAAAAATTGCTCTGGGATTGACACATAATATCAAAACTTGAAAACAATAGGGCAGGATTGGTTTTCAGAACCCTTTCGCTTCCCAGACTTGAAGCTGCTTCTCCACGCTGGTCTTGGACGGGCCGCCCTCCGATGTGCGTCTGCCAAGGCAGTTGTCCAAGTCGATTGCTGTGAAAATATCGTTCTCAAACAGCCCGGAGAAGGTCTTGTAATCGTCAAGCGACATCGTTTCCAGCGTCTTGCCGTTTTTGATGGCCCAGCTGATGATTTCGCCGGTCAGCTTATAGGCTTCCCGGAACGGCAGCCCCTTGGCGCACAGGTAGTCGGCGCAGTCCGTGGCGTTTATGAAGCCTGTTGAGGCGGCGATGCGCATCGCAGTCTTGTTGACCGTCATGGTGGTTATCATCGGAGCGAAGAGAGAGAGGCAATGCTTGACCGTGTCGATGCTGTCAAACAATGCTTCCTTGTCCTCCTGCATATCCTTGTTGTATGCAAGCGGAAGACCCTTCATGGTTGTCAGGATTCCTATCAGATTTCCATAGACCCGGCCTGTCTTGCCGCGCACAAGCTCTGCCATGTCGGGGTTCTTCTTCTGGGGCATTATGGATGAGCCTGTGCAGAATGCATCGTCAAAGGTTATGAAGCCGAATTCTGATGAGCAGTGGAGGATTATCTCTTCGCTCATCCGGGAAAGGTGCATCTGAACCATGGATAGGGCGTAGCAGGCATCGGCAACGAAATCCCTGTCGGATACCGCATCGATGCTGTTGGGGATGATTGATGAGAACCCAAGCTGGGCGGCCGTCATCCTGCGGTCAATCGGGAACGAGGTTCCGGCAAGGGCCGCTGCTCCCAAAGGGGAGGAATCAGCGCTTTCCCGGGCGTTTTGCAGTCGTTTCATATCTCGCTCAAACATTCCGGCATAGGCGAGCAGGTAATGGGCGTACGTAACCGGCTGGGCCCGTTGAAGGTGCGTGTAGCCCGGCATGAGAGCATCTGTGCTGGCTCTGGCCTTGTCCACTATCGCCGAGATGAGCGATTTCAGCAGGGCCTCTGTCTCCTCAAGCTGGCCTTTCACGTGCATCCGCAGGTCAAGGGCGACCTGATCGTTGCGTGAGCGGGCGGTGTGAAGGCGCTTTGCAGGATTGCCGATTCTGCTGCCCATTTCGATTTCGATGAACGAATGGATGTCCTCGCTTGTCCGGTCGATTTCAAGCTTGCCGGAATCAATGTCGGATTTGATTGATCTCAGTGCCTTGATTATTGATTCTGCTTCGTTTTCTGGAATTATTCCTTGCTTTGCGAGCATCGTTGCATGGGCGATGGAACCGGCGATGTCCTCTTTGTACAGTCTGCTGTCAAAGGCTATGGAGCGATTGAAGGCATCGGCTTCCTTGTCGAGCGGCTTTGAGAATCTCCCCTCCCACAGCTTTGCCGACTTTGCCTTTGGCGCCTTGGCTCCTGGCTTCTTAGGCATTTGCTTTCTCCTTCATCATGGCCATGACCTTTATCGGCAATCCGAAGAGATTGATGAAGCCTGTGCTGTCGGCTTGGTTATAAACCTCATCCTCGCTGAATGTGGCGATGTTCTCATCGTAAAGCGAGTTCGGCGATGATATGCCGTCCGGAATCATGTTGCCTTTGTAAAGCTTGAGCTTCACTGTGCCGGTGACAGTCTCCTGTGTCTTGTCGACAAAGGCGCTTATGGCCTCCCGCAGCGGGGTGAACCACTTGCCGTAGTATGTCAATTCGGCGAACTTCTGGGCAACCAGTGATTTGCAATGCATTGTGTCTCTGTCCAGCGTTATGGTCTCCAGCAGCTCATGCGCCTTGTAGAGAATCGCTCCGCCGGGTGTTTCGTACAAGCCCCGGCTCTTCATGCCCACAAGGCGGTTCTCCACCATGTCCAGAAGTCCTATGCCGTTCTCTCCGCCTATCTTGTTGAGGTATTCCACCATTGCGACGGGCTCCATGGTCTTGCCGTCTATCTTGACCGGTATGCCTTTCTCGAATTCTATGCAGATATCCGCAGGCTTGTCCGGGGCCTTGTACGGGGAGACGCCCATCTCCAGGAAGCCGGGCTTGTCGTACTGAGGGGTGTTGGCTGGATTCTCAAGGTCGAGACCCTCATGGGAAAGATGCCACAGATTCTTGTCCTTTGAGTAATTTGTGCTTTTGGTTATCTTGAGGGGGACGTTGTGCGCCTCTGCGTATTCGATTTCCTCTTCCCGGCTCTTGATGTTCCATACCCTCCAAGGGGCTATCACGGGCATTTCCGGAGTGACTGATTTTATGGCGAGTTCGAAGCGCACCTGATCGTTGCCTTTCCCGGTGCATCCGTGGCAGATGGCGTCCGCTCCCTCTTCAAGCGCGATTTTTGCAAGCTGCTGGGCAATCAGAGGTCTTGCAAGCGCCGTTCCCAGAAGGTATTCGCCCTCGTATTTCGCCCCTGCCTTTAGCGCCGGCCAGATGTAGTCGGTGACGAATTCTTTCTTTAAGTCCATCACTATGAGCTTGCTTGCGCCGGTCGCCAGCGCTTTTTCTTCAAGCCCATCAAGCTCTGAACCCTGACCCACATCTCCGGACACGGCTATGACTTCGCAGCCTTTGTAGTTTTCCTTGAGCCATGGGATTATCACGGAGGTATCCAGACCGCCGGAATAGGCGAGAACGATTTTCTTGAGATTCTTTTTTTCTTGTTTCATATCAGCATCCTTTGCATTGTTGTCTGCTCGTGCATAAATATTTAATTAATATTGATAATATGCAGACAATATACCAAAAAAGATATTGATTCAAGGGGTTTTAGAATAAATATTCAATATTTTGCATGGTACGAGGCGATTCTGCCCATGGCTGCGGTTTTGCTTATGGCCTTGACTTCGGTCTTGGCCTCGGCCTTGGCTTCAAGCTTGACCTCGCACGGTTCTTTAAAGCTGAACCGGGGGCTTGTCAGTTCTCCTTCCATTCCTCAATCATAAGTTCTGCCGAGCGGTTCATCTCCGCCATGAAGGCGCTCATGTGCTTTTTGAAATAGTATCTGTCAGCGATGCTGCCGGTATTGTTGAAAGGAAGCTGGTGGGTTGCGCGGAATCCTTCTTCATGCGCCTTGTATGCTTTTTCAAGTTGCTTAAGATGCGGCTCAATGTATTCATTTTCCATGAAAATGGCATCGGCGGGGCATCTTGGCGTAAGGTTGGAAGTCGCTCTGTTTTCATTCTTTGGATAGCCGATTATAAGCATGCAGGCCACCATGACGTTAGGCTTGAGGTTCAGAAGAGTCTTCATTTCCTCGTGATTTTCCAGAACATCGCCTATATAGCACGAGCCAAGCCCCAGGGATTCGGCGGCAACGACGCAGTTCTGCGCCGCTATTATGGCATCCTGCATGGCCAGATGCATGTCGCCCAAGCCTAGCTTTCTGGGCTGGATGCCTTGCTCCAGTCCTTTTGCAACCGAGCCGGCCTCCTTGTAGAAGTTCTCCCATTTTAGACAGTCAGCCAGAAACACCCACACAAGAGGGGCGTTGGCTATCATGATCTGGTTGTCGCACAGCCTTGCCAGTTCTTTCTTTTTTTCGGGCGAAGTGACCTCCACTATGGAGTAGAACATCTGGTTTCCCGCCGTGGGCGCGCGGAGCGTTGCGCTCTTGAGGGTTTGAAGAGTTGCTTCATCTACAGCTCTGCTGGAGAAGGCTCTGAGGCTTTGCCGTTTGGTTATCAGTTCAATTGCAGGATTCATGGATTCACTATACCACAGACAGCCTGATTCGAGGCAGGGGTTTCAGTGCATTCAGTGCATTCAGCACATTCGGCGTATTTGCGCATTTTTTGGCTCTTCACGGATTTCTGTGGGATTGACATTCTCGAGACTGGCCATGGCTGGTTCGATTCGCTCTGAGAAGACACGGGAAGTTCCGATTGGGTTATTTGTCAAGGTTTGATATCCAGTCTTCAATCAGCTTGAGGACATCATCGCGCATCGGCTCTCCGGCTGTCGCGTATTCCGTTGCCATGCCGGTCGTGGCGGACTGGAACAGGTGGTTCACCCCATCGATGCAGATGACAGCTGATTTGCCGTTCCCTGCTGTTTTTATGGCTTGCCTCGCCAGCGGGGCGTTGAGCGCGCAGGAAACCTGGGTGTCAAGCGAGCCGTACAGGCAGAGCGCAGGGCATTTTGCCTTGGAAAGGAATGCGCCGGAATCGGTTTTCAGGAATTCTCGGTACCAAGGGGAGAAAAGTGTCTGCATCTGGGCTTCTATCGCCTCCCTCGGCATTCCGGTTTTATCAAGGAGCCTGCGGACTTCGGATTTCCTGTCTTCCTCGCTGCGTGATTCGTCCGTCACAGCGGAGAATATCTGCTTGTTTGTCCGCTGGGCGCTGGCTATGACAAGCGGGCCGGCTTTCCGGGTCTTCAATGCGGTTTCATTCTGGTCAAGCACTATCTGCAAGCCGGTTGCGGCCGGGCCGGCAAGGCATATGATGAAACTGATGTCATCATCTTCCGCCGCTATCATGGCGGCTATTGTTCCACCCTCGCTGTGGCCTGCAAGTCCTACGCCGCTGACGTAGCTTTGCCGTCTAAGGTATTCCACCGCCCCCAAGGCATCCCGGCAGAGGTCACGGGTGGTGGCGTTGCTTGCATCGCCCTCGGATGAGCCGAATCCACGGTCGTCATAACGCAGAACCACCAGTCCTGCCTTGGCAAGGGCATCGGCGATTCTTTTGAAAGGCTTGAGACCGTATATCGTTTCGTCTCTGTCCTGGGAGCCTGAGCCGGTTATCAGCACAACGGCTTGATGCGGCGACCGGTCATCAGGCCGCGTTATCGTGCCTGATATGGTGAAGCCTTCCTTTGCGTTTCTGAATGTCACATCTTGGACTATGTACGGCGGGCTTTCCTCCTGCGGCGGAGCGTCCTGGGCCGTTTCGGTCGTTCGCGGGGTGAAGCTAATGCTGAAATCTTTTCCGGCTTGAGTGTATGTTCCGACGTATGCATCATTATCCCAAACGCCTGAGAATGATGCGTTCATTGCCTTGAAATCGATATTAAGGACACCGTTCGCAAGCTCATAGGTCAGAGGGATTCCATAGGCGTTCTGCTCCGGGACATCCAGCGTGCCGCTTTTGACGTCATCAAGATGCACGATGAGGGTGAGGGCTCCCAGAAGCTTGCCTTCCAGTTCAGCTCCTGCCGCCGTGGTGATGCAGGCGATGCCGAGAATCACCGCCATCAGAACAGCCGCTGGTTTACTGTGCCGTTCCATCGTGCTCCTCCTTCGCTTAATTGTCCTCGTACTGCCCAAGAACCTTGCGGAGATAGCCGCAGAATTTGTTCTTGAATGAAAGCGGCTCGATTATCTTTGCGGAGGCCCCGCATTGGATGATTCTGAGCAGCAGCTCTATGGAATTCTCGACCTTCATCCTACATATGTATGACCCATCTTTCTGGGGCGTCAGCTCCGGAACGGAGTGGGCAAGGGTGACAAAGGCATTGATGGCGGATTTCTCCTTTAGATGCAGCACAAGAGGCACCATGTCCGGAGAGGCCATCTCTTCTGATTCCGACTTTTTCTTGAATGCCTTGAGGTTGTCCGGAATGGTATAGGTTTCATTAAGGATTTCGGCGCTCAGTATGTCTGCTATCTCAAGCGTTTCTATGTTGGTTGTGTGGCGGAGCCTGCCGGTGACGCTTATGGGGTTGCGTCCGTCCTCGCTTTCCATGAAGCCGATGAAATACGGGGCGAATTCCGTCTCTTCGATTCCCGCCGCCGTCTGATGGCGCACCTTGACGATTTTTCCGGATACCCAGCCGTCTATCATGGCCTCCATGACCACATTGTACTGGTTTGAGTCCTCCTGCTTCACAATCTTCTTGTCAATCTCTTCGGCAAGCTTCATTATGTCTGCGCTCACCGATGGGGCGTACGCTGCCATGTGCATGGCTATCTTTCTGAGACCGGTCACCAGATGCGGATTCTGAACATCGGTCTTGCTGGCAAGCATCTTGGCGCTCATGTTGAAGGCCAGGCACTCGTATACGCTGAGATTAAGCGGCTCGTCATCCGGTTTCTTCGCAAGTTTTATAAGATTGTTGTCCTCTGTCAGCTCGGTGTATTTCTTAAGTTCCTCGACGTATCGGCTTACGGTGGAGCGGTGGACTCCTATCCGTCTGGCTATCTCGGCCTTTCGCATCCCTTCCGGATGCGAATGAAGCAGCAGCTCAAGCTGCGCGACTTTTTCGCCTTTCATCTCTTTCTCCTCGCTTTTGTTGAATAGAATTATAACATTAATACAACAATTCACAAGAAAAAATACAACAAATAGCAACAATGCTGCAACAAATTGCGTCTAGACTGAGCGGGCGGTCGGTTTGTCAGGTGGAAAGAATCTCCTTTGCTTTTCCTAAATAATACTCAAGTAATTCTGACATTACGCCATTAACCATTGCGCAACGCACTTTTGAATTTTATTATTCCAGTCGTTTTCATCGACAGCAAGCTCTTCTTGCCGCATAAGTTCGTCAAGAAACTGCTTGATATCATGCGGCGTAGGCTGTGAGGGATGATTGTATGAATTTTCCACAAGGCGCATGAACTGGTCTAATTCAAGTGGTATTATCTTTGTTTTGCCACCATAATAAGATATATCCATTTTATTCAGTGCAAAAAAATGAGCTAAGCTCGCTTTGTTGATAGAAGGAGCAATGAACAGGCAGTATGCTTCTTTGCCGGTTCTTTTCTTTATTTGTCCCAGATGGCGTGCTACGGTTTCGCTCTCGCTCTCATA
The DNA here is from genome assembly GCA_052170175.1 of Sphaerochaetaceae bacterium. GTDB lineage: Bacteria > Spirochaetota > Spirochaetia > Sphaerochaetales > Sphaerochaetaceae > JAAYFO01. The sequence continues at coordinate 51,985 of JBQNBA010000001.1, forward strand.
TTGGCGTTGCCCTTGCTGCATCGTAACTTCAACTGAAAGCACAAAATCATTATAATCGCATTCAATGTCAGGCAGGTTGCCCGATGCAGTTGAAAGGGGTTGCCCTGCATCATCAAACTTAAAGTTTCCTTTTATATTTCCACCGTCAAGCATTGTCATAGCTCGCCACGTATTGTATTCCAGCATCAATGGCGCATCATAGTATCCATCAGAAATAATTTCATTATAGGTATCGATGATTTCTGAATATAAGGCATAAGACTTGATTGCTGTCACCTGTTCTTTTATAACAGCTTCTTTACGCTCCGCAATAATAGCATCGCGCATATCTTTTATTTCCTCTATGCTTTTCCCTGCGAGCTGCCTTTGTGTATAATCACTTATACGCATTAAATGGTCAATGACATTTGTAATATTATCAACGTACAGCGTAGGAGCTGAGGCATTAAACAAGTAGTCTTTGTATCTTCCCTCATCATCGACAAACACAGGATTACGGTTTATATTTGCGAGGATAAAATTAACTTCTTTCAACTTGTCAGAATAAAATGAAATGGAACGATTCTTATGGGAAATTGAAACAAGACCTGTATACCGAAGATATCTAAAACAAGCATCTGCATAGTCCCGAGCATTGTTTTTCTTAGTGTTCAAAAACTTTTTCAGACTTTTGTCTGACGTTTCGCGTGTTCGGGTTTCCCCTGCATCTATAGCATCGGCATATGTCTGTAAAAGAGCCTCGGTCCATTTTTCATCGATTAGCTTTTTGTATTGCCTCTTATGTGATTCTTTTTCTTTCCGGAATGAAATAATGGCATTCTTGACCGTATCGTATTTTCTATAATCTGTCAGCATCAGTGCAAAAATCTTTAATTCATCAAAAGACAGGCTTTGCAAGTCTCTAATAAGCCTCATGATTTCTAAATACGGCTTAATAAAGAAATTCCCTTCAATCTTCGTTGTTTCAATGTGATAAGGTGATGGTAATTGAAATTTCAGCAGCTGGCGCAGAAATGTTTCTTGCGGACGTTTTCCGAATATTAATGCCTTTCCCGCATCAGTCAATTCAATTTTCGGGGATAGTTCAATAAAGCCTAACGCCTTTGGCGCACGGTTGATTCTATCCCTTGCGCTGAAATCCTTGTTGTCTGACGAACCGCTACCCTCAAAGAACCCCGACCGAGCTAGAAGATTGATAAACTCAATTTGCGATTGCTTATTCCATTTTCGCCCTGCGAAATGTTCATTTAATAACTGTATCTCCGGTATTATTTTAGACGGAGTTCTAGGTGATGTTGTAAAGAATAAGGTTTTATTTTTCAAGTATGCCATATGCTCACCCTTTCATTTTAATAGTTCTTGACAACAATATGAAGTTTATCATTATTAAAACGATTCTTAATATTCACAGCGTAGTTTTTATAATATTCATCAAAAATATAATTACTGTATAGCTCCGTCGTTAATGGGGTTTTGCCTATAACCATAAGCGCACGGCATGAAAGATTTTTAAAATCAGCAGCTAACCGTCTATGCTCTGTTTCGTCAAAACCGTTCATCATGTCAATGTTGCCATAATCATTAAACACACAATCATACGGAGGGTCGAGAAAAATAAAATCATTCTCTCCAGCCATATCAAATATTTTGCTATAATCAAGATTATAAATCTCTGCACCACGCAATAAATAACTATGCTGTGCTGTAATTAATTGCGTATTAAGATTAGGATAGTGTCCGAATGGCACATTATATTCTCCGTTGCTATTATATCTAATCATGCCGGAATATGCTGTCTTATTAATAAAGAAATACACGACGCTGTCTAGATAGCTACCATCGGGGTGGTTAAAAAGCTCTCGCATTTTATAATATAAATCTTCATTCGCATTGGGCAAGTGTTCGTCGGGTTTCTGCGATTTCAACTGCTTGAAAGCAATTTGGTTGTCCTCATATATGCGCTGTATTTTATCAAGCTGCATTCGCATTTCCTGGTAATTATCGCGCAATTGACGATAGAATAACGCAAGTCGTTTATTGACATCATTAATAATGGCTGATTCAGGCTCAAGAAAGAAATAGACAGCTCCGCCACCAAAGAATGGTTCAATATATCTGTCAAAGTCATCTGGGATATAATGTAGAAAGCGAGGGATTTCCCGCGATTTTCCACCTCTATATTTTAACACTGGGTTCATTCGCGGCACCTCATTTTCTATAATATAAAGACTCTATACTGAAAATATAGCATATTGATTAGGAAAATAGTAGCATTTTTTTTCTTAAACGACTCAACGAAACGACTTTTTTCTGTGTAGGCTGTGGCTGTTCGTATTGATTCTTTCATAGTATTGTTCAGGAGTGCCAAGAATGCTATCATGCAGCCATGGACGATCATATAACCGAGTTGCAGATAAAGTTCTCCTATCTTGAGGATGAAGCCGCTGCTTTGAACAAGATAGTGACCGCCCAGCAGAGCCTTGTCGATGCCCTTGAGAGGAAGGTCCGTGCGCTTGAGAAGCGCATCGAGGAGCTTGAAGAAGAGGGCAAGCCTGACAGAAGGCCGCCGCATTATTGATTTGAAGGGGGAATGGGTATGACAGTAGCTATCATAATCGCCGTGGTTGTCATTCTCGCATTGTATGTTATAGGCTGTTATAACAAATTCGTGACGCTTAAGAATCAGGCGGAGGAATCTGTATCGCAGATTGACGCCCATCTTAAGCAGAGATATGACCTTGTGCCGAATCTGGTGGAAACGGTGAAAGGGTATGCGAAGCATGAATCAAGCACTTTGGAGGCCGTGATAAAGGCTCGCAATGCCGGGCTTGGCGCCACAACCCTCCAGGAGAAGGATCAGGCGGCGGCAGGACTGACCGGTGCGCTCAAGCAGCTTTTCGCCTTGAGTGAATCATACCCGGAGCTTAAGGCGAACGAGGGCTTTGTGAATCTCCAGAGCCAGCTCATGGCGTTGGAGGATAAGATTCTAAGCGCCCGCAAGTACTACAATGCCGTGGTCAAGACTTTCAACACCGCTATACAGGTGTTTCCGGGGTCTGTGGTCGCCGGTCTCTTTGGTGGGAAATTCGCCAAGCTGGAGTATCTGCAGATTGAGGATGAGGCCAAGCAGAACGTGAAGGTTCAGTTCTGAGCCTTGCCATTCATGAAGCTTGCCTTGGGGTGATATTTGACATGAATATAAGAAAAGCTATGCTGGCGGCAGCCTGCCTTTTTGCCGTGCTTGCCCTTCCGCTTTCGGCCGCTGATTATGCCATCAGGGAGTTCAATGCCGACATCGTGGTGGGAAGGGATGCGGTGCTTGATATAGATGAGACGGTGAAGGCCGAGTTCTTCCGTCCGCTTCATGGTATATTCCGTGGGATTCCGATTGGATATTACAACGGCAAGAGGGCGATTGTTTCTGATTTGAGCGCCTCCAGCCCGTTCGAGATATACGACAGCGGGAAAAACTATATCAGGCTCAGATTCGGCGAGGAGGCTGTGGTTCTGACCGGGCCGCAGGAGTATGCGCTGCATTACAGATATGATGTCGGCGCAGATACGAATGAGGGCTACGATGAGCTTTACTACAATCTTGTGGGAGAGGGCTGGCAGGAGACTCTTGAAAGCTGCACGTTCCGCATCAAGTTCCCGTCGGCGGTGGATTCCTCCAGCATATGGTTCACCAGAGGGAAGTACGGCTCTGTTTCCCAAGAGGGCGTGAGCTGGCATATGGAAGGGGCGGACACAATAGTCGCCCAGGTCGCCTCGATGCGTCCGGGGGAGGAGCTGACCGTCAGGGTGCAGCTTCCCGATGGCTACTATGCCGGGGCCCGGGAGATTGTCAACAAGACGCCTCTGTTCTTTGCATTGACGGCGGCAAGCTGCCTTGTTGCATTGGGAATCGCCGTTATGCTCTGGATGAGATTCGGAAAGGATGCTGTTCCTGTGTTTTATGCGGAAAGCACGCCTCCGGAGGGGATGACGCCGATGCAGATGGGTTATCTGGCTGATGGCGTTGTCGATGGCAAGGATATAACCTCGATGCTCTTCTATTGGGCTGACAAGGGGCTGCTGAGGATTTCAAAGCAGGGTAAAAGAAAGGATAGCTTCGCCTTCACAAAGCTTAAGGATATCGGATCTGAGGCGTTGGAGATGGAGAGGTATCTCTTTGATTCATTCTTTGACTGCGGAAAGAAAGGCGCAGACGGGGTTGTGGTCACTGAAAAGAACCTTGCCGGCTTCGCCGAGAAGGCTGAGAAGACGAAGCTCAAGATTGCTTCGTACTATAAGGGGGAAAGGCGGCTTTATGACACGAAAAGCAGCGTTGCTCAGGGGCTGAGCCTTCTGCTGGGCCTTATCCCGCTGTTCTTCTGCGCAATGACTTTCACCTGGGACTATCCCGGAGCCTTGACCATCGTTCTGATGGGTGCTGGGTTTGTGTTCATGCTGGTTCAGTCCGGGCTTATGTCCCGGCTGTTCGGAAGGTGGTATGTGATTAAGATGGCAAGGGGGCTGGCCTTTGCTCTCGCCTGTCTGCCGACTGTTCTGATGCTGGCTCTTGTTTTCATTGTCAATGATGCCGCCCAGTCGCTTGCCTTGCAGATGGTCGGTTCGCTGCTCACCGTGCTGGGGCTTGGAGCGCTGGCTTTCTTCTGCTCCATAATGACCAGGAGAAGCCCATATGCCCAGAAGCTTCTTGAGCAGGTGCTTGGCTACAGGGAGTTCCTGGACAAGGTGGAGATGGACAAGCTCAAGATGATGATTGATGAAGACCCCGAGGTTTATTACCATAATCTTTCTTATGCAATAGTGCTTGGGCTTGATGACAAATGGGCTCGAAAGTTCAGCGGAATGACGATGAATCCGCCGGAATGGTATGCCGGCAATGATTTTGCACTGAACGCATTGTTTTATAGCTCGCTTGCCCGAAGCTGGAATGACAGGTTCCAGGCGACGGCCATGCCCAGGAGCTCTTCAAGCCGTTCAACAGGCATGAGGTTCGGAGGCTCTTCGTTCGGAGGGAGCGGATTCTCCGGAGGCGGATTTGGAGGCGGCGGCGGAGGCGCTTGGTGATGGATGACAGAATAAAAGGTCTGATATTGTCGTTTGCGCTTATATGCGCAGTGCTTTTCTTTGGTTGGGTCATTGGAAAGGGAAAAGAAGGCTCAAAGGAGCTTTCCAGGAAATTCGTCCATATAGGCGTCTCCTTCTTTTATTTCATCTATGCCCGCTATCTGTTTGGAACAGGGCTTCTTGTTGAGCTCGCCATGCCTGTGCTTTTCGTATTCTCCAATCTGTACGTTTCGCTTACCGGGAAGCCCAAGGCGCTTTCCAAGGCGATGTCCGGGGGCAGCCGGTTCGGCACTGTCTATTATCCGATTGCCATGGTGATTCTGATTCTGCTGTCAAGGGTTGATGGATTGGATCTGGGCATAAAGGATATCGGAGCCGGAATGCTGGTGATGGGTGTCGGCGACGGATTTGCCGGTCTGACAGGGGTGTTCTTTGGGAAAAAGAAGATCGGCGTGCTGTTTGGGGACAAGACCTGGCTCGGCTCCTTGGTGATGCTGGCGGCATCCTTTGCCGTCATGATGCTGATTTACGGCAGTTCGGAATGGTGGCTGCGCGCCGCGGCGGCTTTATTCGCCGCAGTTGTGGAGGCTATGACGCCGAACGGGTTGGACAACCTGACGGTCCCGGTGCTTTCCGCCTTGTTCTGCATGCTTGTTATGTGATGTGTGCTTGTGCTGCTGATTTTGTGATGTGGGTTTTGTGACGCCGGATATGCGGTTATGACAAGGTGCGTTGTCGATGGTTGAGTATCTGAACAAGTTGGTTTTCTCACTGGAATATCCTTTCAGCCTGCTTCTGGTCGTGGGCATCCTGTCTGTCATCTGCCTTGTCTCTTATCTTGCCCATGCCCTGACGTTGTCCGGCTGCCTTGCCGCATTTGCGGTTGGGTTCCCGTCCTTCTGGGGCTTGAGGTTCGAGGGCTTCTTTCTGCTGATGTTCTTCTTCATAAGCGCCGGCGTTCTGGGAAGGCTTTCCAAAAAGAGCAAGACGGAAGGCATAGAGAAGAAGACAGGCGCACGTGATTCGGCGCAGGTCTTTGCAAATGGCTTTCCTGCCGCCCTCGGGGCGCTGGGGTATCATTTGACCTCAAATGCTTTATTCCTTGGGGTGTTTGTGGCGTGTCTTGCCGAGGCCAATTCCGATACATGGGCGGGGGAGATAGGACGGCTGAGCCGCAGAGGCCCGGTGTCAATCCGCACGTTCAGGCCTGTGGAGAAGGGGATGAGCGGCGGAATCACCGCGCTTGGAATCCTGGGCGGGTTTCTGGGCGCTGCCTGCGAGGCGGCGCTGATGGGATTCCTGCTGCCCGTGAAGGGTGCGTGGGGGATTGCCTCCATGTCCTGCCTTGCGGGATTCGCCGGCTGTCTGCTGGATAGTTTCCTCGGCGCCACGGTGCAGGTGCAGTACTTCAACCCCAAGACGGGAATGCGCACAGAGAACGAAGAGGACGAGCAGGGAAACAAGCTTGAGATAAGCCGCGGGATAAGATGGGTGGACAACGATATGGTGAATTTCATGTCGAACTTGTTTTCCATGGTTCTGGCAATGGCTTTGCTGTCGTTCTGATAAGAGACCCATCCCCGCAATGAGCCTATGCTGCATTTGCCGCTTCCGATAGTCCCGCAGGGCATTTGCACACACGGCATTTGCCGCTTCCGATAGTCCCGCAGGGCATTTGTCGCCTTGACATGGAACAGGTTTGTCAATAGCATCATTAGTCATGACTGCAAACGAATTAAGAAAAAGATACATTGAGTTCTTCGTGTCAAAAGGCCATGCGCACATAACCGGCGCATCTCTCATACCTGAAAACGATCCGACTGTGCTGTTCACCACGGCCGGCATGCATCCGCTTGTGCCTTACATATTGGGGCAGGAGCATCCGGCGGGCAATATGCTGACTGATTATCAGAAGTGCATCAGGACAGGGGATATAGACAGCGTTGGCGATTCGCACCATCTGACGTTCTTTGAGATGCTGGGCAACTGGTCGCTCGGCGCTTATTTCAAGAAAGAGGCCATACAATACAGCTATGAGTTCCTGACCACGGTTCTGGGCATAGACCCGGACGTTCTCAGCGTGACGGTGTTCGCCGGAGACGATGAAGTTCCGCGGGATGAGGAATCAGCCGCTGTATGGGAAAGCCTCGGGATACCGCGGGAGAGAATCTTCTTCATGCCGCGCGAGGACAACTGGTGGGGGCCGGCTGGCGAAACAGGCCCCTGCGGTCCGGACACCGAGATGTTCATAGACACCGGCAAGCCTAAGTGCGGCCCGGACTGCAAGCCAGGCTGCCATTGCGGCAAATACCTTGAAATCTGGAACGATGTTCTCATGCAGTACCAAAAGAACGCCGATGGAACATTCACCGAGATGGAACGCAAGTGCATCGATACGGGGATGGGGCTTGAGAGGACGGCATGCATTCTCCAGGGGCTCAAAAGCGTCTATGAAACAGAGCTTTTCACCCCAATCATCGAGGCGATAGAGAAGCTTTCGGGATATAAGTTCCATTCTGACGAGCAGAAGGACAGCTCCGTGCGGATAATAGCCGACCATGCAAAGGCAAGCGTTTTCATTCTGGGCGACCAGAGGGGGATTGCGCCCTCAAACGTAGGGCAGGGGTACATCCTGCGCCGCCTGATTCGCCGAGCCGTCCGCCATGCCCGCAAGCTGGGCATAGAGGGACAGTTCATGGGTTCCATAGCCGATGTTGTGCTTAAGATGTACAAGGATGTCTATCCGGAGCTTGAGGAGCACAGGGATTTCATAATGGACAACCTGGGCGCTGAGGAGAACAAGTTCAGCGAGGCTCTTTCCAAGGGCGAGAAGGAGTTCGAGAAGGTCATCGAGGGCATGATGAAGGGCAGCAGCCGCCAGATAAGCGGACGGGTTGCATTCAGGCTTTATGACACTTATGGCTTTCCCATCGAGCTTACACAGGAGCTTGCATCAGAAAGGGGCTTCGATGTCGACCTTGAGGGCTTCCATGCCGCTTTCCAGAAGCATCAGGAGATTTCAAGGGCGGGGGCGCAGGAGCAGTTCAAGGGCGGGCTTGCCGACCATGGCGAGCTTACCACGGCGCTGCACACCGCAACGCACCTTCTTCACAAAGCGCTCTGCGATGTTCTGGGCGGATACGTGAAGCAGCTTGGCTCAAACATCACCGCCGAGCGTCTGCGGTTTGACTTCAACCACGATAAGCCGATGACATCCGAGGAATTGAAGCAGGTCGAGGACATTGTCAACGAGCAGATTCGCAAGGATTTGCCGGTCAGATGCGATGTCATGACCATTGCCGAAGCCCAGGAAAACGGAGCCTTTGCGCAGTTCAATGCAAAATACGGCGAGCAGGTCAAGGTTTATTCAATAGGCGATTTCTCCAAGGAAGTCTGCGGCGGACCCCACGTGACCCATACCGGCGACATGGGGCATTTCAGAATCGTTAAGGAGCAGTCCTCTTCGGCCGGAGTCAGACGAATCAAGGCGGTGCTTGAGAAGTAGATGAGAATCGCATTGGTTTCCTGCTGCCTGGAGAGGGGCAATCTGTCTTTTCCCCTTGGAGCCCTCTGCATAGAGGCGGCCATATCGCAGGATCCGGTGCTTTTCAGCAACCCCACAAGGCACTTTTCGTATTTGAACGACTCCGATGACCCCGCTTCCGCAGCTCGGGAGGTTCTGGCCTGGCATCCTGATGCCGTGGGTCTGTCTGTGTACTTATGGAATCGCAGATGGTTTGACTCATTTGCCTCATGTCTTGCCGGTTCCGATTCGGGTCAAAGATTACCCGCAGATTCAGCGCATCCGTTGATATTCGCCGGCGGCCCTGAAGTCACAGCCAGGATGGGATGCGATGCCGATGAGCTGTATGAGATTCAGGATGATTTTGCCCGGCTCAGGAAGCCTTTCCGTTCCAAGCGGAATTATCAGCTTTTTCAGAACGACGACGGCTCGATAGCCTTTCTGGAGGTATCATGACACGCATAGCTGTCAGCGCCTGTCTCGTGGGGGAGAAGTGCCGGTACGATGGCAAGTCAAACCGCAGCGGGAATGTAATTGCCCTAGGCGATAAGGTCGAGCTTGTTCCGGTCTGCCCCGAAGTGGCAGGAGGGCTTTCTGTTCCCCGTCCATGCGCCGAGATAAAAGACGGCAGGGTGGTCACCGATGATGGCATCGACGTGACGAGGCAATTTGAGGATGGCGCAGAGGACTGCCTCAGATGCCTTCAAGCCCAAGGCTGCAAGGCAGCGGTGCTCAAGGCACGAAGCCCCTCCTGCGGGGCGGGCGAGATTTACGATGGCAGCTTCTCTCATTCTGTCGTCAAGGGCAACGGCGTGTTTGCAGGGCTTCTGGAAAAGGCTGGAATAAGAGTGTTCACCGAGGAGCAGGTGGATGAATTGGAAGCGTATTTGAGCATCGGCAGCAACACTGTTTAGCACCAATAGCAACACTGTTTAGCACAGGATTAACACAATTTAGCACCAGCGGCAATTGATATCAGTAGCAACACTGTTTAGCACAGGATTAACACAATTTAGCACCAGCGGCAATTGATATCAGTAACAACACTATTTAGCACGGGATGAACACTATTTAGCACGAACGAGGCGAAAAAAAGGCTCTTCACGGATTTCTGTGGGATTGACATTCTCGAGACCGGCCATGGCACCCT
>JBQNBA010000002.1:0-39226 GCA_052170175.1 Sphaerochaetaceae bacterium
CTGCATTCAATCACAAGCGCAATCCTGTCTTGATTCGCCAAGATAAAGGATTGGGAAAGCATCCCGCAGAAATCCGTGAAGATCCAAAAATAATACTATCTTAGGAACAGGCGCGAAGTCTCTTGACGACAAGAGGTCGGAGGATTGATGCTGAAACCGGAGAGCGGCATGCTTATGATGCTAGAAGAAGAGCCACAATGCGCCGAATATGGTCTGAAAGATAAGCAAATAGACCAGAATCTTCACGCAGCTTAGAATCAGGGCAATCAAAGAGCATACGAACCCCGCCGTCCTGTCCCCGTTCAGGCACCCTTCCTGCTTTGCCTTCGAGGCGTAGACAAGTCCTATAATGGAACAGATGAAAGCTATCAGGGAGGGCCAATAGAATTTGAATACCGTTATTCCAAGGGCCACGATGCCCAGAATCATCGATGTGCCGGCATGCTTTTCGCCGATGTCGGGCCAGTTCTTGTTTTCAGGTGAATACACTGCATTATCATCCATATCGATTCCTCTTTTATATGGCTAAAATATAAATCACAGCGGCTGACATGTCAAATCATGGCGAAGGACTGATTGAGCAGCCCGGCGATGGGCGCGCGACACGCTATCGGATAAAATAACCGCAGATAAACGCAAGACTTTAAAAATGAAGACTTTGCTTTCAGGTGTTCAGGGGCGCAGCATGTTGATGGGAACAACGTGGATGTTCTCTGAAGCGGTGAAAGCGTTTCAAGTTTTACCCCTGTTTGTAATGAATATTTTACCCATGTTTGTAATAAATATTTTCCCCCACTTTGTAATTAACAAAATCCCCCTGTTTATAATAAGGTGAGGCTGCCGTTCATTTCGTATGTCAGCAGGAGAAGATTGTTCAAACGCCGCTGCAGAACTGCGCTATTTTGCAATAAATAACCTAGGTAAACTGCGCTATTTTGTAAGAAAACGGCTTGGCAAACTGCGTTATTTTGGCAGATTTGTCAGAAGCTGTGGCAAGAATTGAAAAGGGCAGGATGCTGTCATGCCGAATTCGGGGCGGCATGAACCTCCGAATTATGTTTGCAAAACCTGAAAACTGTGATAGCGTTTCATTCAAGCAACGGAGGGAGAAACCATGAAGAAGACTGTCGTCATCCTGCTTGCCGCCGTCATAGCGGTTTCAGGTGCTTTTGGTGCTGGCTTTGATCTTGGCCTTAGGGTCGGATATGGGTCTGTGGGGTATGGCTATAGGGACAAGGCCGCTCATACAAAGGAGAATTCCGGTTATTCGGGATTCCCGATAGACATCGAGTTTGACTACAGGTTCGGCGATTCCCAGTTCGGGGCGATGGCGGTGGTAGGCTGTGCTGTGGGAAGAAGCTTCTTTGCCGATACTCTGGCGAACGGCGAGACGACTAACAATCTCAGCGCTAATGGAAAGGTAATGTTTGACTCTTTCTTCTCGGTGTACGGAAAGTTCAGGATAAGTGAAGAATTTGACCTGAAAATCGCATTGGGGCCATCGATTGAGGTATTCGAGGCAAACAGATTTGTGAAGCCGGGCGAGAGCATAACAGCCTTTATCCTGGGGCTCAAGCTGGAGGGCGGGCTGGGCTATAGCCTGACCGACAAGATAACCGTGGGGGCAGGGCTGGGGCTGAACTTCGGGCTGGCGGACACGGCCAAGAGCAACGCATCCAATGCCGCTGTGCGTGACAAGGCCTTCACCTTCGGGTGGGATGTTTTCGCCGGGTGCGCATTCGGGTTCTAGGTCTAGGGGCAGAGGAGGCGATTTTTATTTGCAAGGATTGCCACGCTAAGTGAATGCTGCTGTTTTTCTGGCATGCAGTTCCTGATTTTGCATTGCTTTCTTTATTGATTGCAGGTCTTTTGGTTCCAAATATGCTTTTCTCTGACTGCAAAGCTTTCGTTCTGAATAACTGTCGATTTTTGCAAAGACTATAACCATGCCGCATCAAATATGATATGGTTCCCATCTGCGAATGCGAATGAGAGGAATCGATGGTTTTGGTATTCTGAGGATCCTGCTTATTTCTTTTCAGTCTTCTTCATGCCGCGCAGGGCATTGGAAAGCTTCTGGAACGCCCCGCTCTTCTTCTGCACGACCAGCTTGGTGCTCTGGTTCTCGCAGACCTGCGTGACATATTCAAGGGCTTCCTTTTTAGTGGGGAAGTACTTTATCACCTTTGTGCTGTTCATGCGCTTGACGGCCCAGCCTTTCTCCCCCGCAGGGATGACCTGATGGACGTTGGCCGCCTCCTTCTTCTCGACGGCTTGCTCTTCCTCGGCAATCGGCTTCTCTTTATCCATGATTTTCTCTCCTTTTTTTATTGCCATGCTGTATTTATGACAACTCATTATGAATGATATCATGTTTGCGGCATTTTTCCAGAGGATTTGCGTGGTTATTATTGAGGTTATCTGCGTTTAACTGTATATTCAGGTAAATTGGAGGACATGATGGCTTCTTTCGTTCCGGAACCTTCTCACACTTTCAGTGAATATCTTCTTATTCCAGGTTATTCAGATGCTTCGTGCATTCCGTCTAATGTGAGTCTGCGGACTCCGCTTGTCAGGTTCAGGGCCGGACAGGAATGCCCGCTGATGCTCAACATCCCCCTTGTCAGCGCCATAATGCAGTCGGTAAGCGGTCAGAAGATGGGGCAGGCTCTTGCCAGGGAAGGGGGGCTTTCGTTCATATACGCATCCCAGCCAATCGAGAGCGAGAGCGCGATGGTTGCGGCTGTAAAGGGGTTCAAGGCGGGGTTCGTGCCGAGTGATTCCAACATAAAGCCTGATGACACGCTGGCCAGCATCCTTGGGCTTAAGGAGCGAACCGGACATTCGACCGTTGCTGTGACCGATAACGGACGGGGCGACGGGGTGCTGCTGGGGGTTGTGACAAGCCGTGACTACAGGGTTTCCCGCATGGCTCCCGACACGCCGGTGTCCTCGTTCATGACCCCGTTCTCAAAGCTCGTCTATGGAGAGGAACCCGTAACCCTTTCAGAGGCAAACGATATAATATGGGAGCATAAGCTCAATGCCTTGCCGGTGATAGATAAAGAGAGGCATCTCAAGTGCTTTGTATTCAGGAAGGATTATGATTCGCATAAGGAGAACCCCAATGAGCTTCTTGATTCCCGGAAGCGCTACAGAGTGGGGGCGGGAATCAACACGAGGGATTTCAAGGAAAGGGTTCCTGCGCTGGTGGAGGCCGGCGCAGATGTGCTGTGCATTGATTCCTCCGAGGGGTTCACCGAATGGCAGAAGCGGACTCTTGAATGGATTCGTTCGGAGTATGGCGATGAGGTCAAGGTGGGAGCCGGCAATGTCGTTGATGGCGATGGTTTCAGGTTCTTGGCTGACTGCGGCGCTGATTTCGTGAAGGTCGGCATCGGCGGCGGCTCTATCTGCATCACAAGGGAGACGAAAGGCATCGGCAGAGGGCAGGCGACAGCGTTGATTGATGTGGCGAATGCTCGGAATGAGTATCTTGAAAAGAACGGTGTGTACATCCCCATATGCTCTGACGGCGGTCTTGTCTATGATTACCATATGGCTCTCGCGCTTGCCATGGGAGCCGATTTTCTGATGCTGGGTAGGTATTTCGCCCGATTTGATGAAAGCCCCACTGCCAAGATTAATCTTAATGGCAATTATGTCAAAGAGTACTGGGGCGAGGGTTCGGCCCGCGCCCGCAACTGGCAGCGTTACGATTTGGGCGGGGAGAAGAGGCTCTCTTTTGTGGAGGGCGTGGATTCCTATGTTCCATATGCTGGGAGCCTCAAGGACAACGTCGGGCTTTCGTTAAGCAAAGTCAAGTCAACGATGTGCAACTGCGGCGCCTTGTCCATCGCCGATTTCCAGAGAAAAGCCCGTCTCACCTTGGTGAGCGCGGTGAGCATAGTCGAGGGCGGCGCGCATGATGTCATCCTCAAGGACAAGGGGCAGGAGCAGATAAAGTAGGATAGCCGGTGACTTGAAGCTTTTTGCTCTGCGGTTCTCTGCGGCTTTGCCGTGGTTTTGTTGATCACCAGCATGGCTGTGGTGTTGCTGCCTTGTCACCGCTTCTTTATAGAGTCCCAAGCCTTGTTTGTCTCGCTCATTGCGAGGGCTTTGTCTATTGTCAGAAGCCTGCGGTTCTCCATCAGCAGCCGGCCCCTGCACATGACGGTCTTTATGTTCTCCTTGTCAGCACTGTAGGCTATGGCCGAATACGGGTCGTTCATCGGGGTTGTCGCAGGGGTGCGCATGTCGATTATCTGTATGTCGGCATCCTTGCCCGCCTCCAGGGTTCCTGTTTCGCTTTCACGTCCCAGAGCCTTGGCTCCGCCGTATGTTGCAAGACGCAGCATCTCGAATGGAGTGAAACGGGTTTCAAAGTCTTCGGCGCTCACCGAATTTATCATGAGAGCAAGGTTGATGTCCTTGAGCAGGTTAAGATTGTTGTTGCTGCTGGCGCCATCGGTGCCCAGGGCTATGTCGATTCCATTATCGCGCCATTTGCACAGGTCGGCGATTCCGCTGCCAAGCTTGCAGTTGCTGGCCGGGTTGTGGACAAGGGCGATCCGCTTGCCTCTGAGCATGGCAATCTCTTGTTCGGTTAGATGCACTCCGTGTGCCAGATAGGCGGGCGTTGCGTCCAGAACGCCCAGGCTTTCAAGATAGAACGCCGGGGTCTTGCCGAATTCGTGCAGACTGTCGCTGACTTCCTTTCGCGTTTCCGAGAGATGCGTGTGAAGCCTTGTGCCAAGGTCACGCGCCAGGTCGCTTGCGAAGCGGTAGGATTCGCCGGTGGTCGTGTAGATGGCATGAGGGGCCGGGTCTACCCGCACCATTCCGTCTGATTTCAATTCCCGCTCAAGCGGGGGCATCCGTTCTGCAAGGCGGGTCTTGGAGCTTGCCAGGTCGCCGAATAATGTGAAGCCTATGTTCGCCTTCATTCCGGCTTCCCTGATTGCCTTTGCCGTCATGGATGCATGGAAGTACATATCGGCGAAAAGCACTGTTCCGCTTTCTATCATCTCGGCGGCTCCTACAAGCGATGCGGCATAGATGTCATCTTGAACCAGCTTGTCCTCTATCGGGAAGATTTCGGATAGCCACCGGAACAAGTTCCCCTGGTCCTTGTAGTTCCGCATCAGCACCATCGCAAGGTGGGTGTGGGCATTGACGAAGGCGGGCATCACAATGCAGCCGGATGCATCAATGGTCTTTTCAGCGACGAACCCGGCGGGAATCTTCCCAAGGCCTGCTATCCGGCCATCGGCGATTGCCAGATCTCCAATGAACTGTGCGTCCTTTGATGTAAGCGGCAGGACAAGGCCGTTTCTGATAAGCGTGTTCATGAAGCAATGATACCACAATCGGCGCTTTGCAAAAAGGACGCTGTGAAAATGAAAAAGCCGGGCGGTGCGTAGCTGCCCTGACCGCGGCTGCCCTGACCATGGCTCTCCTGACCGGAGTTGCCTTGACCGAGCCTGCCCTGACCGTGGCTGCCCTGACCATGGCTCCCCTGACCGGAGTTGCTCAGGATGCCTTCAGGCAGGTCTCTATTGACCTTGCTATGAGGCTGTGACCTGCTTCCGAAGGATGGATTCCGTCTGAGCAGATAAGGTCGCCGCTATTGCGGTCAAGCAGGAAAGCCGTCCTTATGTCAATCATTGTCACATGTTTGTCGTATGCTATCTTGGATATCACAATATTGTACGACTCGTGCCAGCGATAGATGTAATGGACATCTCCGCCCAGATATCTCAGGATGCTGGCGGGATTCTTGCCCTGCGTTATGCGCTCGAAGTACCTGTTGGCGTCTATCGGCGGCAGGTTGAGCAGGATAGGAGTTGCGCCCAGTGCGCGTATCTCATCTATCATCTTGATGTATCCGCACTTGAAATCCTCCATCGGGGTCAGAGGATAGTGGATGTCGTCCGGCTTGTCGGAGACTTCCTGCCACTTGAAGTCGGAGTCGTTCCCTCCGTATTCCAGTATCGCATACTGGCTGGCGGCCACCTTGTCCTTATGATGCTCAAGCATGGCAAGGCCCTTTGTCACTGTGCATCCGAATTTTGAGTAATTATCCACAGAAAAGCCGAATTCCTCCTCAAGAATGGAGACGTAGTTCTTCTTAAGCTGGCTGTAGCGATTTGAAAGGCCGTCAAAGACAACGCCTTTCGAGATGGAATCTCCTAAAATGCTGATTCTCATGTCAGACCTCCGTCATTCGTTTTGCATTCTGTATTCTACGGGATTCCGGCATCGCCGGCTTGACGCATTCTGACTAATCCGGCTTTTTCTGAGGGAATTTTTTTCACTACGCCTTTTCAAGACCGTCTGGGCAGGATTGACCAACAGTCCTCTTTGGCCATGGTCAAATATCACCATCGGGAGCCGGGAGTGCGCTTGGGGGTTGCAAAAAGCGAATTTTCTCGATAAAACTTGATTCTTGGTTGATTTGTTTGTATCTTTTTAATCGTTCACCTTAAGGTGCATCTGGAAAAGCAGATTATTTGATTTTATAGGAGTGTGATTATGGCTAAACAACTTCAGTTCAATGAAGAAGCTCGTAAATCATTGATTGCAGGCGTGGAGAAGATGTCCAAGGCTGTGATGGTGACTCTTGGACCAAAGGGTCGCACCGTTCTTCTTGATAAGAAATTCGGTGCTCCGATGATAACAAAGGATGGAGTGACTGTCGCCAAGGATATCGAGCTTGAGGATCCGTTCGAGAACATGGGCGCTCAGCTTGTGAAAGAAGTGGCTTCCAAGACAAACGATGTCGCCGGTGACGGAACCACCACAGCGACTGTTCTGGCGTGGGCATTTGCCAAGGAAGGCATGAAGAGCGTTTCCGCCGGGGTCGACCCGATGGGAATCAGCCGCGGAATCGATATTGCGGTGAAAGATGCCATCGAGCAGCTTAAGAAGAAGTCAAAGGCTGTGAAAGACAAAGAGGAGATAGCCCAGGTCGCTTCGATAAGCGCCAACAGCGACACCACCATCGGCGACGAGATCGCCAATGCCATGGAAAGGGTCGGCATGGATGGGGTCATCACGGTCGAGGAGTCCAAGACCATCGACACGAACACGGATTTCGTGGAGGGAATGCAGTTTGACCGCGGATATCTGTCCGCCTATTTCGCAAACAACCGCGACACCATGACCTGTGTTCTGGAAGATCCCTACATCCTGCTTTATGACAAGAAGATATCCAACATGAAGGAGCTTCTGCCTGTTTTGGAGAAGGTTGTCCAGACCGGCAAGCCCCTGCTCATAGTGGCAGAGGATGTGGACGGCGAGGCTCTTGCCACATTGGTCGTCAACTGCCTCCGCGGCACGCTCAATGTCTGCGCAATAAAGGCTCCGGGCTTCGGCGACAGAAGGAAGGCCATGATGGAGGATATCGCGATTCTCACCGGCGGTGAGGTTATCAGCGAAGAAGTCGGTCTTAAGCTTGAGAACGCCGAGGTCTCCCAGCTTGGAAGAGCAAAGAGCGTCAAGGTTGAGAAGGAGAACACCACCATCATCAATGGCTACGGCAAGGCCGAGAATCTTAACGACAGAAAGGCTCAGATCAAGATGCAGATTCAGGATTCCACCAGCGACTATGACAAGGAGAAGCTTCAGGAGCGCCTTGCCAAGCTTTCCGGCGGAGTTGCGGTCATCAATGTCGGCGCAGCCACTGAGGTTGAGCTGAAAGAGCGCAAGCAGCGTGTTGAGGATGCTCTGAATGCGACAAGGGCGGCCATTGAGGAGGGCGTCATCGCCGGGGGCGGCGTTGCGCTTTGCCAGGCATCCACCGTGCTGGAGTCAAAGGATATTTCATCTCTCTCCGATGAGGAGAAGATTGGATACAAGATCGCCCGCAGAGCGCTTGAGGAGCCTATGCGCCAGATTGCCGAGAATGCAGGCGAAGACGGGTCGATTGTGGCCGACAAGTGCAAGAACGCAAAGGCGGGCTATGGCTACGATGCTCTTAAGAATGTCTGGTGTGACATGATATCAAGCGGCATCGTGGATCCTGTGAAGGTTACCAGAAGCGCTCTTCAGAACGCAGCAAGCATCGCCTCTCTGATTCTCACGTCCGAATGCGCTGTGACCGATATTCCTTCAAAGGAACCGGCTCCGGCGCCGAATCCGGGCATGGGCGGAATGATGTGATGACTAAGAAGCGCTGATATCAGTATCAGGCGCAAGTCAATTTGCTTTGCTTGGCAACGGCCTTTGGGGTTTCCCCAGGGGTCGTTGTTTTCTATTTTACAGACATTGCGCAGCTCCATTTAGACAAGCGCCGCTTTTTAGGGTAGAATACAGGAAACCGGAGGCCGTCCTATGCTTGAGGAAAGAAGATCCAAGATAATTGAAAAGCTCAAATATGAAAGAACCCTTAAGGTGACCGACCTGATAAAGGAGTTTGATGTATCGATTGAGACGATAAGAAGGGATCTTGAGTTCCTGGAGGGCAAGGGTTATCTGAAAAGGGTGTATGGCGGGGCCATAAGGGTGGGGTTCTTCGGGGAAGAGCCTTCTTACAAGAACAGGGAGGTGAAGAACCTGGAGGCCAAGAGGGCCATTGCCGCCGCCGCAGCCGAAATGATTGAGAATGGCGATACGGTGTTCTTTGACATAGGAACAACCTGCTTGCAGGTGGCTCGCTGCCTGTCTGGAAAGAAGGATTTGACAATCATAACGAATTCCATGCTGATTGCAAGGGATGTTGCGGATTTCCCCTCGTGCCATGTGTATTTCATAGGCGGCTATGTACGCAAGGGGGAATTCTCCACATCCGGTGCGCTGGCGAATGCGTCCATGATGCGCTTCAATGCCGACAAGGCTATAATAGGGGCCGCCGGCATAACGCTTGATGCGGGTATAACAGATTATAACATGGAAGAGGCCGACATAAGAGCCAGGATGATAGAAAGGGCCAAGTATTCAATCGTGGTCGCTGATTCCAGTAAATTCGGCGTTGTTGCCGTCAACACTGTATGCGTCTTGGACAAAGTCGGGGTCATCGTGACTGACTGCGGCATCCCGGATGATGTCAAGGCGAAGCTTTCCGAGGCCTCCATTGAAATGATTTGCGTCTCCCTCTGATTTCTCTTCAGCCGGCTTTTGCCGACTTTCTGTGGAATTCCGATTTAAGACTCATTAATATTGACTTTGATTGCGATGAGTTTTAATATAATGGACGAATTACAACAAAAGCTGTAATAATTGCAATTAAATCCACATAGAGATAAGGGGATTTGTATGTTGAAGACTGACGTTCTTGTCATCGGGGCCGGCGCTGTCGGCTGTGCGATTACAAGGGAATTGACAAGATATGACCTTGATGTCATATGCGTGGAGAAGAATCCGGATGTGGGAGGGCTGGCTTCCAAGTCAAACAGCGCAATCATCCATACCGGATATGATGCATCGCCGGGGACTCTTGAATCGGAGCTCGTTGTTGCGGCCAACCCTATGTACGACGAGATTGCAAGGGACCTGGATGTTCCGTTCTCAAGGATAGGCGCGATTCTTCCTGCCATGAATGATGAGCAGTTCGAGAAGCTTCCGGCGCTCAAGGCGAAGGCTTTCCGCAATAGGGTCTATGACATAGAATATCTTTCCAGAGAGTCGATATTGGCGATGGAGCCGGAGATTTCACCGGAGGTTCGAGGGGGGCTTTACATACCGAGGGAGTCCATAATCGATCCGTTCCTGCTGGTTGTGGGATATGCCGAGAACGCCGTGCAGAACGGCGCGAAGTTCCTGCTGGGAACAAAGGTCACCGGCATAAGGGTGGAAAACGGCAAGGTGACCGGCGCCGAGACCGATTCCCATGGTTTCATCCAGGCTCAGTACATTGTCAATGCGGCAGGTCTGTACTGCGATGAGGTGGCCTCATTTGTCGGCAAGAACGATTATTTCGTCAACCCAAGGAAGGGGCAGTTCTTCATATTGGACAAGAACACGGGGTGCAAGGTCAACCATATAGTCCTGCCTATACCGACAAAGCTGACAAAGGGCAAGCTGATGTGCCCGACCATCCATGGGAACATGCTTGTGGGGCCGACTGCGGAGGATGGAACGGACAAGCTTGACGCTTCGACCAACAGGGAGGGGCTGGACAGCATAATGGCGGATGTCCGCAAGCTGATTCCGAATGTATGCTTCCGCGACACGATAACGCAGTTCTCCGGCCTGAGGCCTAACAGGAATCCGGAGGGGCTTCACATAGACACTTATGATGATTTGAAGAACTACGTGAACATCTCGGGCGTTCGCTCCACCGGGCTGACCGGCTCGGCTGCAATCGGCGTGCATGTTTCGCAGGTTCTGATTTCAATCGGCATGAACGCCGCCCCGAATTGGAGATTCGACCCGAAGCGTCAGGGCATTCCTTGTTTCAGGGAGCTTCCAAGAGAAGAGCAGGAAAGGCTGATAGCCCAGGATCCAAGGTTCGGCCGTGTCATATGCAGATGCGAGACAGTCACCGAGGGTGAGATTGTGAGGGCGATTCATTCACCGATACCTGCCACCAGCATAGATGCTATAAAGAGAAGGCTCAGGGCTGGAATGGGAAGGTGCCAGGGCGGTTTCTGCGGGCCCAAGGTGATGGATATCCTGGCTCGTGAGCTTGGAGTGGCCGAGGAGAACATAAAGAAAGGGACCGCAGGCTCGTATATGCTTGTGGGCAAGGTGAAATAAGGGAGCGATGGCTGTGTACGAAATCAAATGTGATGTTGCTATAATCGGAGGAGGGCCGGCGGGGCTGAGCGCAGCGATGGCGGCCAGGGAGCATGGTGCAGGCAAGGTGGTCATAGTTGAGCGTGACACCGCCTTGGGCGGTATTCTGCAGCAATGCATCCATCCGGGATTCGGACTTGCGTATTTTGGAGAAGAGTTTACAGGCCCGGAGTATTATTCGCGGTTTCTGGATAAGGACAACGCACTTGGAGTTGAATATCTGCTGGACACGATGGTTCTTGACCTCGATCCTTCGGGAGTTCTTTTCTGTGTCAGCGGAACCAAGGGATTGGTTGGCGTGAAGGCGAAGAGCGTTGTGCTGGCGATGGGATGCCGGGAGCGCACGAGGGCGCAGATTCAGATTCCCGGAACAAGACCCGCCGGGGTTTATAATGCCGGCACGGCGCAGCGTCTTGTCAACAGGCAGAACGAGATGGTGGGCAAGAGGATTCTCATTCTAGGTTCCGGCGATATAGGCATGATAATGGCGCGCCGCCTCACTCTTGAAGGAGCGAAGGTCGTGGCTGTCATAGAGATAATGGATTACCTTGCCGGATTGACCAGAAACAAGGTTCAGTGCCTTGAGGACTTTGACATCCCGCTGTATATGTCCCACACAATCACGAAGGTGGTCGGCAACGACAGGGTGGAGGGTGTTTATGTCGCCGAGGTGGATGATAAGAGGATGCCCAAGAAAGAGACAGAGAGGTTCTTTGAATGCGACACGCTTCTGCTGTCGGTCGGCTTGATTCCGGAGAACGAGGTGACGAGGAAGGCCGGCATAAAGATGCACAGCGTTACGAATGGCCCGGTTGTAAACCAGTATCAGCAGACTTCCGCTCCAAATGTCTTTGCCTGTGGCAATGTGGTGCATGTGAATGACCTTGTTGACAATGTTTCGGTCGAGAGCAAGGTCGCCGGGGAATATGCGGCCAAGCATGCGATGGGAACTATGCCCAAGTGTGAGGGGCTTGTGGAAAACAAGGCGGGGCGCAATGTGAGGTACATCTGTCCGATGTCCGTGGTGCTTGACAGCGAGAGGAAGGATTGCACTGTGTTCTTCCGTGTTCTCTCGCCGGAGAAGGACGTGCGGATAATCGCCACGTCCGGCGGCAGGGACTTGTATTCAAGGAAGGCCTTCAAGGTGAACCCCGGCGAGATGGAGAAGGTCTCTTTCTCGACAAAGGGGCTTGCGGACGGCGATGTGGTGACTGTCCATGTCGAGAGGGAGGAAAAGGCGAATGGCTGAAAAGATGATGATATGCACTGTATGCCCCAGAGGGTGCAGCATAAAGGTTGTCGGCGAAGGGGCAAGGATTGATTCTATTGAAGGATTCTCCTGCAAAAGAGGGGAGAAATATGCAACTGACGAGTTCATCCTGCCCAAGAGGATATTCACCTCGACTGTGCGGATTGAAGGCTCTGCCGAACCGCTTCTGCCTGTACGGAGCAATGGTGTTGTTCCTAAAGCGAAGCTGTTTGATATTGCAGCCGAGGTCAGGAAGGCCCAGGCCGTTTCACCTGTGAGAATCGGCGATGTCATAATAAAGGACGTGCTGGGGCTGGGGGTGGACATAGTTGCCTGCTGTAATGCTTAGCGAATCCGAGACTGCTTTGCATTCAGCTTAATTTTAACGTATCCTTCAAAGAGCAAACTGCATGGATGCCTCTTCTTTTTAGACTTTCGATAAGTTCTAGGCAGGAAGAGGCTTCAGCATGGAAAAGCATCAGATTCCTTGGCTTCACCTCTTCAACCATGGCTGACAAGTCGCATTCATCAGGATGGACTTTGATGATGATGGACTCTGCCGCCGCCGCGATTCCGTTATTCAGCTGAAGCACCTTGGCGCCGAGGGTTCCCTTTGATGCGTGACCTGAAATAATGATCTTGTTCTTTTTGTCATCTTTTAACTTGTTATAGTACCATATCGAACTCTTTGAGGTGATCATTCCATCTGGAGCAAGTATCGCTGTTCCTTCCGGACGACTGATGGCATGGGTTCTTTCCTCTTCTGTCGATATGGGTTTTAGCTTTAATTGCTTCATATGGTCTGAAACACCATCCTTCAGCCATTTTTTGTTTGATAGGAGCCTGTGCACGCTGTCTGAGATTGCTTTTTCTATGTACAGGCTTGCATTGTGGTCATTCAGATATGAAAGCATATCAACTCCACGGCCATTGGAAGGCACCGGAAGGAAGGCTTTCCCACCGCTTTCGATTGTTTTTGTCACTGAAGCGAGGAGCTTTCCATACTGCTCTGATTGGTTGAGTGTTTTCCCTGCATAGGCACATTCCATGATAGCGTTGTCTGCTTGAGGCAGGGCATCTGCCTGTAGCGTTATGCTATCGCATGTGTAGTCTCCTGTATACAGCAGGGTTTTCCCTTCGATTGTGAAGCGATACCACACGCCGCCTATGATATGCCCGCTTCTTCGGTCGCGCTCCGCGAACCCGGCCGGCGAGGATATCTATGCCGCCTATCTTGCTCTTCCCCAGGCTTATTGGCTTGAAGTTGATACGATTCATATCATCTTCCTCATACGGCAGGATGCTTTCTTCGTCCCTTGCATACTCAAACCATTTTCGCATGGCTCCATATGCCAGATTGATGGTTTCCTCTGTGGCATAAACAGGACCGCTATAACCTAGAGCATATAAATAAGGCAAAGCGGCGATATGATCTTCATGCGCATGCGATATGAATACTTGCTTGATGGACTCTGCAATCTTCCGAGTGATGGCGGGATAGATTCTGCCTGGATCATTTGAGATTTCCCGACGTACACCGCAATCCAGCATGATTGACCCGAGAGACGTATTGACAAGGAAGCAATTCCTTGCTTCTTCCCCGCTCCCGCCCAGTGAATGGAAAGTACTGGCTTTCATTTGTTTCTCCTAAATCTTCATCCTTTCTTTCTGAAACTGCTTTGGGGTACAGCCGCTGATGTCCTTGAACAGCTTGAAGAAATACTGGGTGTTTGTTATTCCTATTTGAGCGGGGATATCCTTTATCCTGCATTGCCCCGTTGCGATGATTTTTTCCGCTTCGGCTATTCTCAGCTTGTTCACATAATCCATGATTGAGCATTTGTACGCTTTCCTGAAAACCCGGCAGATATATGCGGATGACATATTGAAATTGTCAGCGGCTGATTGAGCGGAAAGCTGCGGATCCTTGAATGATTCTTTGAGATAATCCGATATTCTTGTTGTTATCATGTCATGGTTGCGATTTCTCCTTTCCTTGAGAATCAGTGTGATTTTTTTCATTTTGTCGGAAAAATATGAGTTGAGCGTTTCGATGTTCCTGATGTTTTCAAGCATCTGCTGGTAGCTATTCATTATCGGTTCGTACATCCCGGGTGCATCGGAATAATCTGCAAGCAGCTGCACCACTGATTGCCCCAGGGATTCAAGGGCGAATCTGACGACATGGTATGTTTTCCCCTTCAGTTCAAGAATAAAATTCTGGTAACATTCCTCCGCTCTGGATAATGAACATCTTCGCAAGCATTGGAGCAGCTTTGAGCTGATCGTATTCAACGATGTAACAGAATTATCGAACTCCATGTATTTCTTGACTTCAAAGACTTGTGAGGATGGATACATGAACTTTATGTGAAGAATCTCTTTCATGGTGGCGCAGATACTGGGCAGGTTCTCAATAGTAGTGACCAGCTCGCTCTTTATTGCCTGTACGAGAGGATATTTGGTTTGAAGGGTCAGGAATGCCTTGCTGAATTGAGCCTCATCTTCTGGCTGCATGAGCATCCATGTAAGGCCATCCTGTGTCATCACCGATTCGCTTGCATGGATGTTTTCTTGCATCGAGGCGATATATCTTTCTATGTCATCGCCTGTTATGAGACATGCATATAAAGGCTTGGCTACTGAGATCTTCAATTGATGGTCAAGACTTCTCTCGCTTGGTTGACTGCCAGGCTTCGTGCCATTGATCATTGCTTGAAGCACCTCTTCCTTGATTACTTTCTGCAATGACTCCGTGACCCTTTCTGAACTTGATTTGTTCTCAATCAAGATATTAAGGCACTCGAGTAAATGCTCTGTATCAGTTGGATGATCAGGATTTACGTCTGCCAACAGCTTTCTTACCTTGCTGAAAGGCACAAAGATATGAAAGGACAGGAGCACCCCTATTACGCAGATGATTGAGAAGATGAGGATTACGACCAAGAAGGTCTTGTCTTCGGCTTTCTTGAGTTCCGCAATGCATTCCATGTAGGGAATCGTTTTTATATAGCACCATTGGTTGTTTTTGATTTCTGAATAAAAGCAGACTTGCTTTGTGCCATTGGCGTCCTTGTAGATGAAATAGCCTTGGTTATTGCCTTCTGAGATAAGGGTGACGGCTTCTGAAATGAGCATATTGTCATTGCTGGCGTTTTCTGATGCAGCGATCAGATTACCATTTTTGTCAATTATAAGGATGCTTTTACGTGTATTGTTTCCAAAATAAAGCCTTGTGAACCATTCTTTGCTTATGTTGAGCATGATGGCATTGTCCTTGGCGGCATTATCTGTATCGAGTTCATAGAACATGAATGAATAGACAAGGCGATTGCTGTAGCTGGAATGGGCATATGAGAAACGCGGAATGATTTTCATCCTGGAATCAGCAGTGCGCGAATTCAGCATCTGGGCGGCTGTCTCATCTGCAAACAGCTCTGCTCGATTGCTTACGGCTCCGTACTGCTCTGTGCTGTATATGTAATTCTGCTTGCCGTTGAGCACATATACGGATTTGATCATAGGGTTGGTCGCAGTGTATGAATTAAGCTCTCTTATGCCGTCTATGACTTGGGAGCTTGAAAGAATTGCGTAGGAACGAAGCTTCTCCACATTCTGTGAATAGAAAATCTGATTGGTGAAGTTTCTCAGCGTTTCTTCCGCAAGCTGTGACGTTGAGTTTACTTGCTCTGCAAAGCTGCTGTTGAGATTTTTCAGCGAGTCGAGAAGGATGATCTGGAATTGCGAGTAAAGCACGGTCAGTAGCGTCACAATCAGGACGAAACATGCCAAGATGGTGGAAAGAAAGAACAGCGAGGTTCTCGATATTCTGCTTCTTTTGCCATGCTTGTCCATATTCATCCTATGTGTTGCCTTATTCCTGCTGACAGAGATGTTTTTAAAAAGTTTAAAATTTGTAGAATCAATTGTATATCGGATTTTTGCACTTTACAACTGTAATTTGCGAGCCATAAAATAATAAAAAACTTAATCAAGCTGGGTTTTGCCAGCGAGGAAAGGAGAGAATGATGAAGAGACCGCTGATGATTCTTATTATCATGGCGCTTGTGTGCGCTTTTGCCTTTTCAGGGGCTTCAAAGGAAGAAGCTCCGAAACAGGAAAAGCCCGCCGCAGATGCCGAGAACCTGAAATATTCCGGCACCGTCATGTTGTATTCTTCGACAGGAGAGGATGTCATTTTGGCTTTCAAGGATGCTTTCGAGAGCAAATATCCGAATGTCAAGCTTGATTATTACTCTGCCACATCCGGAAAATGTGTTACCAAACTTGCAACTGAATTTCAATCAGGGATGGTGACTTGCGATGTCGCTTGGCTTGCTGATCCGTCTGCGATGATTTCACTGAAGAGAGAGAACCATCTTATTGCATATAACTCTCCTTATGCGAATGGCGTAAGCTTGAAATTCAAAGATGCCGATGGCTATTACTGCGGCGCGCGCCTTCTGCTGATGGGGATGACTTACAGCACGATCGCCTGTACGGAGAACGAAGCTCCGTATAACTACGACGAGGTCTTGACCCCGAATTTCAAGAATCAGATTGTCCTGACAGATCCGACTGGTTCCGGCTCAACCAAGGCTCTTGTCTATGCCCTTGTCAATGACAGCCGTTATGGATGGAGTTACTTTGAGAAGCTCAAGGCGAACGGAGCGGAATTGAAGTCGAGTTCTGGCGATACGAACAATTCCATTGCAACAGGCTCGTATAAAGTCGGTTTCGGGGTTGATTACAATACCAAGAATCTGATTGCAAAGGGCTCTCCGCTCGGATGGCACGATACGAAGGATATTGTCGCGGTGCCATGTCCGATAGGGATTCCTGCCGGCGCGCCTCATGAGGAGCTTGCGAAGCTTCTTTATGATTTCATCTTGGATCCGAACGGAGGTCAGCCTCTGATGACAAAATACAACATATGCCCGGTCGTGGATGGTGTTGAGCTGCCCGCAGGAATGCTTACGGCAACGGCGATTTCTGAAAAAGCTCTGCCTATAGACTGGAACGATCTTGCAAAGGTGAGCAAGGATTTGCTGAATAAGTTCGATTCCATTTTCAAGAAATGACCATTCTGACTAGCCGCACCGGGATGCAAATACATTTCGGTGCATTCTTTTTTATCGTTAAGAGGTGATGACGTGCCCAAGATTTCTTTGGAACACATAACTGTCAGATACGGCGAACATGCCGTTCTTGAGGATTTCTCCATTTCCGTTGAACAGGGCGAGATTCTTGGGATTGTAGGTCCTTCTGGATGTGGAAAGACGACAGTCATGAGGGTGATTGGCGGCTTTGTGAAGCCGGAGGAAGGGAGAGTTGTACTTGATGGCAAGGTTGTATATGACAAACATGAACATGTGAATGTTGTTCCGGAGAGGCGCAACATAGGCATTGTGTTTCAGGATTATGCTGTCTGGCCGCATCTGAGCGTGTATGATAATGTCGCATATCCTTTGAAGAAGCACAGGATTTCCAGAACGGAAATTCCCGAACGGGTTGAGTCCGCTTTGAATCAAGTTCACATGAATGGCTATGAGAAATACATGCCGTCTCAGCTTTCCGGCGGCCAGCAGCAGCGAGTTGCCATCGCCAGGGCTCTGACGACATCCGATGAGATGTTAATTCTGGATGAACCGATTACAAACCTCGACGCAAAGCTGCGCGAAGAGATGCTGATTGAGATACGCCTTATGCAGGAGAGGCTGAACACTACGATTATATATATAACGCATGATCAGGAAGCCGCCATGCAGCTCTGCAACAAGGTGGTAATAATGGGACAGGACGGGGTTATCTGTCAGATTGGCAATGACGAAGAGATCATAAAGAATCCTGCAAGCCGGTTTGTATTCAGTTTTATCGGAGTTTCGAATTTTCTCCCTGTCTACGTCGATGAAGGGAAATACTATCTTTCTGTCGGGGAGAAAATCAAATTCAGCGATTCGAAACCTGCGGGTTTCCCTGATGGCGCAAGCAATGTGGTGATGGGAATACGTCCGATGGACATAGTGTTTGATGATTCAAGCGCAATCCGTGGGAAGATTGTCCAAGCTGTTTTCCTGGGAAGCCTGTATAACTATTTTGTGAGGCTTGGCGACAAGGAACTTCGGGTGCAGCGCAGCACGTTGGATTCGCTTGACGGAATCGCGTATGAAGAAGGGCAGGATGTGGGGCTGCGCTTCGTCTGCGAGAAATACTACGAGGCGGAAGAGGAGGATCTGAAATGATTTTTTCAAGAAGAAACCTGGATTTTGAAGTCCATGAAGGTCGCAGGCTGTTCTCGATGGATCGAGTGATCACCTTTCTTTGCTATGCGATTCTGATTGGAGTGGTGATACTCCCTGTTGTGATGATCATCTACTATGCATTCTGGGATGGCGCGAAGATTGATTTCAGGATGTTCTGGGAAGTACTGATGCAAAGAGAGAATCTGACGGCCATTAAGAACACTATTGTGATAGCGATATTCTCCACTATCATAGCCACGGTTGTAGGTGTTTTCTTTGCATGGCTCTTGGGCAGAAGCGACATCCCTCTCAAGGGAGTGATGAAGTTCCTGTTCTCGATTCCCTTCATGATTCCTCCGTTTCTTGCCGCAATGTCATGGGATATGATGTTTTCCGGCCGCGGTGGATATGTCAACAGATGGCTGATCAAGCTGTTCCATCTGGCGGATGCGCCATTCAACATAAACAGCGTCATGGGAATCATCATCATTGAAGTGATTTATTATTTCCCCTTTGTATACATGCAGGTGGTCAGTGCTCTTGAGCGAATGGATCCGACGCTTGAGGAGAGCGCAAGAATAGCGGGGGCCAGGCAACTGTATGTCATAAGAAGGATAACGCTTCCTCTTGCAATTCCCGCGATTTCCTCCGGGATGCTTCTAATTCTGATTACGTCATTGTCAAATTATGGCATACCGGCGATGCTTGGCTTTTCAAAGAACATCTTCACATTGCCCACGATGATTGTGGAGACGATGAACAGATCCTCTGGAAGCTTTGATGCCATCAGACAGGCCGCCGGTCTTTCCATCATTCTGGTTGTTGTCGTTTCAATTGCATTGCTGATTCAACGCAAGCTTCTGACTTTCGGTCGTTATGACATCATAAAAGGCAAAAGCATGAGACCGGCGCTGATTAAGTTGAGGCACGCCAAATATCCTCTTCTTGTGCTTTCCCTCGTTTTTCTTCTTGTCGTGGTGCTTGCTCCGCTGGTTATGATTCTTCTTGTAAGCTTCGTCAAGGCCTATGGGCTTCCCTTCAAGTGGGAGAATTTCACTCTTGCCAATTACAAACTTATCTTCGTGAAGAACATAGCTGTCAAGGATTCGGTGATCAACAGCCTGTTCCTGGGATTCTCGGCCGGGCTTATCTGCTTGTTCCTGGGAACCATGCTTGCCTATGTCATCTACAAGATCAAGCCAAGAGGACGCGCTGTGCTTGAGGTTCTTGCTGTGCTTCCTTATTCGCTTCCCGGCACTGTGATGGCGATTGGATGCATATTGGCTTGGAGCGGGGTGTTCCTGGGCATCAAGCTCTACAACACCATATGGATTATCCTTGTTGCGTACATAGCCCGGTATCTTTCTTACACGCTGAAGTCAAGCTCCGCTTCGCTCCAGCAGGTTCATGTCTCACTTGAGGAGGCATCTCGATCCTGCGGGGCATCGCATTTCGAATCGCTTAAGGATATCACGATTCCCCTGATCAAGCCTGCAATGGTTTCGGGGTTCTTTCTTGTCTTCCTGCCTGCCATGAGGGAGCTTACGACATCTGTTCTTCTTTACGGGCCAAAAAGCCGGACCCTTGGAGTTGCAATCTATCAGCTTAGGATAAACGGCTATCTGTCACAGGCGGCGGCGCTTTCGGCGGTGACCATCGCATTGATCATGTTCTTCAATCTGCTTGTAAAAAGAATCACAAGGGATAAAAACAGGAATTAAGTATGAATCAGATTGCTTTAAGTCATGTAACAAAGACTTTCACCACCAAGGCGCTCGGATCTGTAACAGCGGTTGATGATTTTTGTCTTGAGGTGAAGGAAGGGGAATGTTTCTCATTGCTTGGGCCTTCGGGCTGCGGGAAAACAACTACTCTCAGGATGATTGCAGGATTTGAGGATCTCTCCGCCGGGACAATCTGCCTCGGAGGAAAGGTTGTTTCTGACAAGGAGAAAGGAATATATATACCTCCTGAGCATAGGGGGCTTGGCATGGTTTTCCAAGCCTTCGCTGTTTGGCCTCACCTTAATATATTCAACAATGTGGCCTTCCCGTTGCAGGTCAAGAAGCGGCCTGCCGTAGAAATCAGAGAGCGGGTGAAGCGGGCTCTCCATCATTGCAGCCTGGATGGAATGGAAAAGTGCTATCCGTCTGACTTATCAGGAGGACAGCAGCAGAGGATTGCGCTTGCGAGGGCCATCGTTGTCAACCCTTCCGTGATGCTCCTTGATGAACCCTTGTCGAATCTGGATTCCCATCTGAGAGAGACGATGCGTTTTGAAATCAAGAAGCTGCAAAGGCAATTTGGCTTCACAATCATATTCGTCACGCATGACCAGAGCGAGGCGATGGCGCTCTCCGATCGCATGCTTGTGATGGATATGGGGAGGATTCAGCAGATTGGCACTCCGGTGGAGCTTTATAATAATCCTCGAAGCCGTTTTGTCCATAGTTTTCTTGGGCAGTCGAATTTCACTGATGTGGTGATAAAGAACGGAAAGGTATATGCAAAGGGTGATGAATCGCATGCTTTGTGGGTGAATCCAAAAGAAGGGCTACAAGGGGATATGGTGATGGCTACACGGCCCAATACGATTGAGATTAATCATCAAGAGGGCTATTGCGCTAGGGTGATCAAGAGAACTTTCAGAACCGATTTTGCAGAGTATCTTGTTTCTGCGGGGGACAGTGTGATTTGCGTCCAGACACCGCACAGGAATATCTTCAAGACAGGCGAGGCTTGCTATCTCAAGTTCCCTAATCCCATGTGGTATGGCCGTGAGGAGCATGACGGCGAATCAGAAAGGACCAGGAGGATGCTGGTCTGATCATCTGCAGAGAGGGCTGAAAATATGGATAAGGATTTTGGAGGCGCAAAGCTGGCCATGGCTGTTCGGGAAGCATACAGGCGGGGGCTTGACGATTACCATATGGAACCGCTTGTCCTCAAGGAAAACGGGATTCCTCTTGGCAAGATAAAGGACAATGACTCCGTGATTTTCTGCTGCCGCCGGGGGGAACGGGAGATTGAGCTTACGGATATGTTCACCGATCCGGCGTTCTCTGCAGTGCAAAGAAAAAAACTTGGGAATCTGTATTTTGCAATCCTCACGATGTATCACGAGAAATACAAAGGTCTTCCGATCGCCTTCGCCCCCTCCCGCGTGAATATGCCGCTTGCACAGGTTCTTTCTGAAGCCGGCAAAACGCAATTCCATTGCGCAGAGTCGGAGAAGTTCGCGCATGTCACGTTTTTCTTCAATGGAGGGGAGAACAACCCGTTTGATGGAGAGGACGATTTCTGCGTTCCATCTCCAAGGGGAATCAGTTTTGATCAAAAGCCCGAATTGTCTCTGCCGGAAGTTGCGTCCAAGGTTATAGAGTCTTTGGGTTCCTATGATTTCATTGTAACTAATTTTGCAAATGGAGACGTGATCGGGCATACATCTGACTCGAGGGCCAAGATAAAAGCTTGCGGATATGTAAGCCATTATCTTTCTGAAGTGACCAGCGAGGCTCTTGCAAAGGATTATGTCGTTGCGATCACTGCAGACCATGGGAATATTGAGACGCTATATGATGCAAAGGGCTTGCCGCATATGGCGCACACATCGAATCTCGTTTCTTTCGTCCTGATTGATCCGGCGGACAATCATCCTATGAAGCTGCGTAATGGGACTCTTGGCGATGTTGCGCCTACCATTCTGCAGGTTATGGGGTTGGACAAGCCTGGTGTCATGGAGGGCGGCTGCCTTTATCAAGATCATGACTTCGGAAAGGACAGGAGGGTTCTCCTGATCATATGCGATGGCTGGGGGCTAGGCTCGGGGGACGACAATGATGCGATTCATCTAGCAGAGACTTCGTTCTGGGATCATCTTCTGAAGGACAGTAATCATTGCACCTTGCATGCTTCCGGATCATATGTGGGGCTTGAATATGACAAGCCGGGAAACTCGGAGGCTGGTCATATGAATCTTGGAGCAGGACGATGTGTCATGCAGGATGATATCCGTCTTGACCAAGCATTGAAGGATGGAAGCTTCGAGTGGAATGAGGTGTTCATGGAAGCGATAAGCCATGCTAGGAAAGCAGGGGGTGCTCTCCATCTGATTGCATATCTTACCCATAAGTCGTCACATGGTTCGATAGATTATGCGGTTTCAATATGCCGCATGGCAAAGAATGCCGATTTCAAGGATGTCTTCCTCCATGTTGTCTTTGATGGCCGCTCTACTGAACCGGGATCGGCGCCGGAGCTTCTGATGGAGCTCGATGGGCGATTGAGGGAGATTGGAATCGGGATGATTGTGGACGGTGTCGGGCGGGGCTTAGCGCTGGATAGGGATAGAGACTACGGCAAAGTCAAGCTTGCGTATGATGCAATGGTGGAGGGCAAAGGCCGTCCATACAGCTGATTCCACGTCACCTGGGATTTTCCGGCGGGCAGATGAATGCCGGTCTGCTTTATATCTGCTGCCCATGCAGTTCAGTTGAGCTTGACCATGGCGGCCAGGTATCGTTCCTCGACAGGGGCGAAGCCGCAGGCCCGGTAGTAATCTATTGATTCCTCATCGTTGTCTGTTATCAGGACTTTATGCCGGATTTCCTTTGCGTCTTCCAAGGCCAGCTGAAGAAGGCGGCGGCCTATGCCTTGGTGCTGGTGGGATTTCATTACCAGGATTTCCTGTATGTAAAGCATTGTCAGCCCATCGCTCAATGTTCGGAGAAGCCCGACAAGGCTCTGCCCATCGTATGCTGTATAGACGTTCCGGGAGTTTCGTATCGCTGACATCAGGGTTCTTGCGTCGCCTGTGCATTTGCTGCGGTCTGCGTCCAGATACAGGGCTTCTGCCTGAGATTGGTCTGGGATTACGTTTTTCTTGTATTCAATCATGACAAGCCTCTTGCGTTGCGCTTCATTGATGTTTTCCTGCAAATCATATCTTGCAAACAAGGGGCTTGCAACAGGAAATCCGGTCGAAATGACCTGCAATGTCCGATTCGCCCGCAGAGAACCGCCTTGCTGTGTCATGATGACACGGCATTTGGGAGTGTGAAAATCTGCTGTGTCATTTTGACTCAGTCGTGGAAGAATTGAAGCCTTGGGCAGGGAATTGGTAATGTTTGACCAAATTAAAATCTTATAATACAATAAGATATAAAGTTCGTATCAAAGTTGGCACGGAGTTTGCAAATCTATTTAATGCAGGCGAAAAAAGCCCGCTGAAATTGAAATTAATTGTTCGGAGGTGCGAATATGAAGTATTTGGTTACAAGGAGCGGCAACCCGCTGATTGACGGTTTTGATGGGATGTTCAATGATTTCTTCGGCGATTGGAGCACCAGCTGCAGGATTCCTTCGGTGGATGTCCATGAGGATGACAAGGAGTTCGTCGTGGAAGCAGAGCTCGCCGGGTATACCGAGAAGGATGTCAAGGTCAATGTGCAGAAGCATGTCCTGACGATTTCCTCTCAGAAGCAGTCCGAGAAAAAGGACAACGGCAAGTATCTGGTGCGTGAGCGCTGGTACAGGGAGTTCGAGAGAAGCTTCACTCTTCCCGATGGAATCGATGAGAACAACATCTCGGCTGATTTCGCCAACGGGGTTCTGAAGATAGTTCTTCCGAAGCTTCCTGTTGAGCAACCCAAGAGGATTGAGGTCAAGATAGGCAAATAAGGGCCGATGCAGCCAGGCATCGTTAGGCTGCCGTGTATGAAAGGCGTCTGGAGAAATCCGGATGCCTTTTTCTTATGTCTGGATTTATGTCTGGATTTATGTCTGGATTTATGTCTGGGTGAATGGCATTTCGCATTTCAGGACGCTGTGGTGATGAGGGCTTGCGTGCCGCCTGCGCAGCGGTCTGGCAATGCGCTGTTTCTTGATTAATTGGCCGTGATTGTGTATCTTTTCATTAAAATTATCTTTCAGAGGGGAACATTATGTACGCTAACATACTTGCGATGGGCGCCACTACCACAGGCACGGCAGCAGCCGGGGCATCGGGTTCCGGTTCGCTTTTCTCAACTCTTATCACATTTGCCGTTATAATCGGCATCTTCTACTTCCTTATAATCAGACCGCAGAAGAAGAAGGACAAGGAGGCGAAGGAGATGCTCGCCGCCATGAAGAAGGGTGACAAGATTGTGACCATCGGCGGAATCCGCGGCACAATCGCTGTCGTCAAGGACAGCACGGTTGTGGTGAAGGTTGATGACAACACGAGAATCGAGTTCAGCAAGAACGCAATATCAGCGATACTGGACAAGAAGCAGGATAGAAAGGTCGAGAAGGTCGAGAAGCCGGTGGAGAAGCTGGCTGAAAAGACGGAAAGCCCTTCTGAAAAGCCTGCGGAAGCGGTAGAGAAGCCCATTGCAAAAGCAGAGAAGTCCGCTGCAAAAGCAGAGAAGCCATCAGCCAAGGCTCCCAGCCATTCCGGCAATTCCAGTGATTCTAGCAATTCCGGCAAGGCAAAGGGCGCAGAGAAGGCCGAAGGGCCGGAGGCCGTGCCGGCTGCAGAGCCTGCATCGGAAGATGATGCGGCTGGCGATTCAGCATCAGAGACTTCAAAAGAGAAATAAATCGCAATGAAAGCAGCGGGAAGAATCGCGATAGCATCAATCGCAATCGCCATCTGCATATGGTTCCTTTATCCTACGATTCTATGGTACGGGTTTGTGTCTCCTCAGGACAGGGCGCTTGCTCTGGGGACAAACAGCCAGATACGGGACTATGCAAGAGGCGAGGCCGGCAAGGGTCTGCGCGCATTGAAGGCGATGGATTCTTCCGCCGCCCTGCCGGAGCAATACTCTTATCTCAAGCCCTTGGCCAAGAATCTGTCCAAGGGCGAGCTTGGCAGCCTTACGGTGGGGACGCTCTTGAGCAAGGTTTCTGAGCAACAGATATTTGATGCCATAGAGAATGATTTCAGAACACGCCTGATGAGCTTCAAGAAAGCGAGCCGGGATTCGCTGCAGCTTGGGCTGGATCTCAAGGGCGGGCTTGGCATACTGCTGGATGTCGATGTCGATTCATTTGAGCAGAAGCTTGGAAGAGCGGCGAGCGAAGCCGAGATATCGGCGGCGATTGACCAGGATATTGAAATCCTCAAGGGCAGGATAGACCAGTTCGGGGTCACTGAACCTGAAATCCGCAGGCAAGGCCCCAATCAGATTCTGATAGAGGTTTCCGGGGAGGCGGATCCTGAAAGGGTTGATGCCTTCCTGAGGGGAAAGGGTTCGCTCAAATTCCAGCTTGTCGACACTTCGACCACGAAGAAGGCGGTTTCTTATTTCAAAGAGCACCCTGACCGGCTGTACCTTGATGATGGTTCATTCGCTCAGCCGGATTTCCTGCCTGCCGGCACTACGCTTACGGGGTATTATGTCAGAGATGAATATGATATTGACGAGCTTGTGAGCCTTTGCGTCATATATGACGAGCCAAGCATTGATGGCAGCTTCATACAGAGTGCGGTTCAGGAATACGAGCGTATTCAGAACAAGCCGGTTGTCAACTTCACCCTATCTCAGGAGGGCGGCGAGCAGATGTATGATTTGACCAAGAATCATGTCGGGGATGTGATGGCTGTTGTCATGGATGGGAACGTAAAGACCCAGGCTACGATAAACTCCACGCTCAGCGGCAGCATACAGATAAGCGGGTTCTCCCTTGAAGAGGCGCAGGACATCGCTTTCCTCCTTAAGTCGGCCGCATTGCCTATTGAGGTATCGGTTGCCAGCCAAAGGACAATCGGCGCCTCTCTTGGAGAGGATGCAGTCCGGGGCGGCCTTTATGCGATAACAGCCGGCTTCTGCCTCGTGGTTCTGTTCATGTTTGCATATTATGGGCTTTCCGGGCTTGTAGCGGATCTGGGGCTGGTCATGAACATGTTCATGATCATCTCGATACTTGGGGGATTCAAGTCCACTTTCACGCTCACGGGAATCGCAGGGCTTATACTGACCCTTGGCATGGCGGTTGATGCCAATGTGATAATTTACGAAAGGATAAAAGAGCAGCTTGCAGGCGGAATGACCGCCCGCAATGCGGTGGCGGCCGGCTATAGGGAGACGTTCTGGACCATAATGGATTCAAATCTGACCACAATGATCGCCGCCATAGTGCTTATCGTGCTGGGCTCAAGCTCTGTCAGAGGCTTCGCAACGACGCTGGCGGTGGGAATCTGCAGTTCACTGTTCTGTTCCCTTTTCCTATGTCGTCTGATTATGGATCTTACTGTCAAGAGACGCATCCATATCGGATGGAGGAGAATCGGCAATGGCAAATAGGCGATTCAATCTTCATGTGATAAAGGGAAGAAGGATTTCATATCTGGTCTCATCCATCATGATCATTGCCGGAATCATCTTAATTCTTTTCAAAGGCTTCAATCTGGGAATAGATTTTGAGAGCGGGTTTAGCCAGACAGTGCAGCTTGCCCCATCGGGAATGAGCATTGCATACGATGGTCCCGACAGCGTTTTGCTGAAGGTCTCAGGGGGCGGGTTCGTGCTGGAGTTCAGGAACGCCGACGGCGTGAGCCGGAGGGAATTTCCGTTTGATGAATATCCTTCCTGCGGGGCTTTCGCCCAGGCCGCCGGAGAGATTGAGGGGATAAGGTGCGAGGTATTCAACCCCGATCTCAGCAGCGCCAAGGTCATCACAGGGTTTGGATTTCCTGCAAGCTTGAAGCAGAAAGGCTTTATCATAAACTTCGCCGATGCTTCCGGGGCGGTGGTGACGATTGAGCAGGTTCGAGAGGCGCTGGGAGATTTGAAGGACGTCAGGGTTCAGTCCGTTGGAAATGCCATCGACCAAGTCTACCAGATAAGGATGAAGCTCTCGGACGAAACGGAATCAAAGCTTATGCAGACAGATATCCAGAATGCGCTGAAAGCGGCTTTTGGCTCTGATACGGTTGTTGTTCTGGAGACAAACTTCATAGGGGCCAAGTTCTCTTCTTCGCTGCTTTCCAACTCTCTTCTTGCGGTTGCGGTTGCGGTTGTGTTGATTCTG
The DNA here is from genome assembly GCA_052170175.1 of Sphaerochaetaceae bacterium. Classification (GTDB taxonomy): domain Bacteria; phylum Spirochaetota; class Spirochaetia; order Sphaerochaetales; family Sphaerochaetaceae; genus JAAYFO01. The sequence continues at coordinate 27,247 of JBQNBA010000002.1, forward strand.
CTTTATGTGTGGATGCGCTTTGAGCTTGGATATGCGCTTTGTTCGGTGCTTGCGCTTCTGCATGATGTGCTGTGCATGCTGGGCTTCATAGCCCTGATGCGCTTTTCGGTGTCCTCGACTACGATAGCGGCTGTGCTGACAATAATAGGCTATTCGCTCAATAACACCATAGTGATAATGGACAGGGTTAGGGGCTTTGCCCGCAGTGATGAAAAGATGCCGATTGAACAGATGATAGATGCGAGCGTGAACGCCTCTCTGGGCAGAACCACCATAAGCAGCGTCACGACTATAATCGCAATCATCCCGCTCTGCATCTTCGCAAGCGGCGATATATTCTACTTTGCCGCAAGCTTATTGTTTGGGATTGTCGTGGGAACGTATTCCTCTAACTTCATCGCGCCTGCGCTTCTGCATGATTTTGCTCATGTCCCCGCATTGGATCCGATGAAGCTTAAGGAGAAGAAGGGCCCGATGTCAGACAAGGACAGCGCAGAATACCTCATGGAGAGCTCTGTGATGGGGGCGAACGCAGCCAGGATGCAAAGCCACAAGGACGAGAGGCAAAGGAAAGGGAAAAAGGCATCGGCCGAGAGGTCTGGTGACGATGCTTCAAGCGCCAAGAAAAGGTCAAGGCTGAAGCTCGATGAAAAATAGCGGGGGCTTATGGAAATCAAGGTTTGCAAGAACACGGGTTATTGCAAGGGCGTTGAGCATGCCGTGGCATTGGCCAAGAAGGCGCTTGCCCTTGCCGAGGAACAGGGCCGTCCGGCTTATTGCATAGGTTCTCTCGTCCATAACGAGATAATACGAAAGTGGTTTGAAGACCGTGGGATGAGATTCGTCAGAAGCCCGGAGGGGCTTGAGCCCGGAGTTGCTGTTGTCAGCGCGCACGGTTGCCCCGAGAGCGTTGTGCGTTCGTTCCGAGAGGCTGGATTCACTGTATTGGACGGCACGTGCAGGAATGTGCTTGAAAACAAGAATCAGATTCTCAAGCGTGCCCAGATGGGGTGTCTTTCCGTCATTGTGGGGATTCCGGGGCACAGCGAGGTGCTGTGCCTGGCGGGTGTTGAGCTTTTCCCTGGAGTTCCGGTGATGTCTTTTGTTGTCAGCCGTGAAGAGGATGTTGATTTGATTCCTGCGGGCTTCCCGCTTTTTGTAATCGCCCAGACGACTATTGACGGTGATTTCTACGGCAGGATTGTGAATCTCATAAAGAGCAGGTTCGATGATGTCGTGGTGCGGCGTTCGTTATGCGCTTCCCCGATTTCAAGGCAGATGCAGGCTATTGAATTGAGCGCCAAATGCGATGCGATGGTCATTGTCGGGGGAGCCGGAAGCGCAAACACCTCGGTGTTGGCGAAGGTTGTCGCGGATAATGGGATCAAGGTTTTCAAGGTGGAGTGCGCAAGCGAGATTCCCCAAGAGGTCTATCGATATGAGCGTGTGGGTGTGGCAAGCGGCGCTTCCACTCCGCAGGAAGAAGTTGAAAAAGTTGTGAAGGAGCTGGAGAGTCATGTTCAATCCGTTTGACAGAAGCGAGGGGAATGAAGGGTATCTAAGGGCCGCCAAGGCGCTTATGGGCGAAAGGAACGAGATGAGCGAGATGAGCGAAAGGAGCGAGATGAGCGAAAGGAGCGAGAGGAACGAGAGGGGCGAATGCGGCGAGTGCGGAACGTTCCTGCGGAGCATCTGCCAGTTTTCCAATCAGGTCGCTCTTCTGAAATGGTTCCTTCGGGATGCCAGCTGGGTCGGCGTTTACCTGCTTGAGGGCGATGAGCTTGTGCTTGGGCCGTTTCAGGGGCTTCCGGCCTGTGAGAGGATAAGGCTTGGGAACGGTGTCTGCGGAACGGCCGCCATGGAAGCCCGGGTGATAGCGGTGAAGGATGTGAACGCCTTTCCCGGTCATATAGCCTGTGACAGCGCATCGCGCAGCGAGATAGCGGCTCCGTTCTTTTTCCCTGACGGCAAGGTTGCCGGCGTGCTGGATGTTGACAGTCCGATAGAGGGGCGTTTCTCTGATGATGACGTGCCGTTTTTCTCTCAGGCTGCCGCAATCATGGGCATGGCTTTAGGCGGGAGGTGAGAATATGTTCTTTATCATTCCGATGAGAATCACCATCGCCATTTATATGCTGGCTGCTCTTCTTCCCGGATTCTTTCTGCTGAGATACATATACAGGAAGGACAGGGTGGAGAAGGAAAGCCCCGCGCTGCTTGGCTCATTGCTGCTCCAGGGCGTGTGGGCGGCCTTGGCTGCCATAGTGCTGGAAATGATAGGCCAGCGCTTGCTCAGCATCTCGCTTTCTCCGGAAAGCCCGTACTATGTTCTTGTCCTCGCATTCCTAGTGGTGGGTGCGGTGGAGGAGGGGACGAAATTCTTCTTCCTCAAACGCAGGACCTGGGACGCTCCGGACTTTGACCATACATTCGATGCAATCCTGTATTCTGTTTTCGTTTCGATGGGCTTCGCACTGTTCGAGAACGTGAAGTACGTGTTTGGATACGGGCTGGGGGTTGCGCTTCCCAGAGCATTCCTGGCTGTGCCGGGGCATATGGGGTTCGCAGTTTTCATGGGGTTCTTCTACAGCAGGGCCAAGGTCGCCCAGCTGAGGGGGCAGAATGGAAGGATGAGGATTAATCTTGCGCTTTCTTATCTTTCCGCCGTGTTTCTCCATGGCTTCTACGATGCGACTGCCATGATGAGCACGGCGCTTTCGATGACGCTGTACATAGCTTTCGTCGTTGTGATGTACATTGTGGTCATATCGCTTGTGAAGAGGGAGTCGAATGCCGACCGCAGCGTGTGGCAGTCCAGACGCTGACGGTGATTGGCGTTTGCCGGAAGTCCTGCACGATGATAATCCAAGCAATGGATTTGAATCAGTCGGGGGTGGCTTTGTTTTGGCTCTTCACGGATTTCTGTGGGATTGGCAAGGTCAAGATGGTGTCCAAGCCCGCATAAGCGGAAGACGCGGGAATCGCTGCAGCAGAAGAATAGTAGCAGAACGGTTTCTAAAATGATATACTTGTGCAGAATCCTTTTCAGGGGTTTCCCTTTCGAGGATTTCCCCTTTTTCGGATTATGGAGGATAATATGGCGGAGAATACGGTCGCAGAGGATAGACTGGAGGTCATAAGGCATTCCATGGCTCATGTCATGGCCGAGGCTGTGCTGGAGATGTTCCCGGATGCGCAGATTGCCATCGGCCCGGCCATTGAGAACGGCTTTTACTATGATTTTGACCTTCCCCGGCCCTTGCAGACTGAGGATCTTGATGAAATCACAGATAGGATGAAGAACATAATCTCTCAGAACAAGACGTTCGAGAGAAGGGTCGTAAGCAGGGCGGAGGCGGCCAAGCTGTTTGCCGGCCAGAAGTACAAGCTGGAGCTTCTGGAAGCGATTCCGGAAGGCGAAGAGGTGTCAATCTACAATCAGGGAGGGTTCACCGACCTGTGCAGAGGACCTCATGTCAAATCCACAAAGGAGCTCAACAAGGATGCTTTCAAGCTGCTTTCAATAGCGGGGGCATACTGGCGGGGGAAGGAGACCAATCCCATGCTCACCAGAATCTACGGCACCGCCTGGTCAAACCCGAAGGAGCTGAGGCTCTACCTTGACCATCTTGAGGATATAAAGAAGCGTGACCACAGGAAGCTGGGGCAGGAGCTTGACCTTTTCAGCCTGCACGAGGAAGCGGGGCCGGGCTTGGTGTACTGGCATCCACGCGGGGCGAGGGTCCGCATGGCGATTGAGGACTTCTGGCGCAGCGAGCATTACAGGAACGGCTATGAGATGGTGTTCACCCCGCATGTGGGAAAGTCGTGGCTGTGGGAGACAAGCGGGCATCTGGGCTTCTATAAGGAGAGCATGTACCCCCCTATGGAGATGGACAGCTCCGATTACTATGCGAAGCCGATGAACTGCCCGTTCCACATAATGATTTATCAGAACTCAAAGCACTCCTACAAGGATCTTCCGCTGAGATGGTGCGAGCTGGGGACTGTCTACAGATACGAGAAGGCGGGGTCGTTGCATGGACTCATGAGGGTGCGCGGTTTCACACAGGATGATGCCCATCTGTTCTGCACTCCGGAGCAGATGGACAGCGAGATAACGGAAGTGCTTCGGTTCTCGCTGTATATGCTCAGAAGCTTTGGGTTCACCGAGATAAAGGCGTATCTTTCGACAAGACCGGAGAAGAGCGTAGGAGAGCAGGAGAGGTGGGATGCCGCCACCGAAGCCCTCAAGCGGGCCATCGAGAATGAAGGCCTTGCCTATGAAGTCGATGAGGGCGGCGGAGCTTTCTACGGGCCCAAGATTGACCTCAAGATAAAGGACGCAATCGGACGGGAGTGGCAGCTTTCCACCGTGCAGTTTGATTTCAATCTTCCTGAGCGGTTCAAGCTTGTCTTCACCGACAGGGATGGCGTTGAGAAGCGGCCGTACATGATTCACAGAGCTTTGCTTGGTTCGATTGAGAGGTTCTTCGGGGTGCTGCTGGAGCATTATGCCGGCTCGTTCCCGCCGTGGCTTTCTCCTGAGCAGATACGGATAGTCCCTGTGGCGGAGAATTTCTTTGATTATGCGAAGGCTGTGGAGTCAAGGCTCAGAAAAGAAGGTTTCAGGGTGATCTGTGACCTTTCCAACGACAGGATGAATGCCAAGATACGGGCTTCGCAGATGATGAAGAATCCGTATACGCTGATTCTGGGGGAGAAGGAGCAGCAGGCTGATGCGGTTTCCGTCAGATACAGGGGCGGCAGGCAGGTGAATGGAGTTCCGACCGCTGATTTCATAGCCGAGGTTCACAAGGCGATTGACAGCAAGACCCAGGTCTGATGAAAAGCGGGCTCCAACGGGCTCGGAATGAAGGAGCTGTTTCAGCCCGGCTTTTTCAGCCCGGCTTTTGGAGTCGGTTTCACGGCGGTCTGCCGAGTGGAAAGACTGTTTCTTTCCCGGCGTCTTCAAGGAGGTTGGTGTGAATAAGAGAGAGGCGTTTGCCAAACTGGAGACGCTGGACAGGCAGGCTGTCCTGATGGGGCATGTGCTGGCTGTTCTTGAGTGGGATTTCGAGACATCCATAAGCCCCAAGGGCGGAGCGGAGAGGGGTGAGCAGTGCGCCTGGATGGAAGGCGAGCTTCACCGGCTTATGACCTCTCCGGAGCTGGGCGAGGCGCTTGACGCTCTGGGTGAGAATCCTGCCGGATTCAGCGACAGGGCGAGGGCTCTTGTCAGAGTATGCGGAAAGGCAAGCAGGGATTACAGGAGAGTTCCAGCCGACTTGGTGAAAGCCTTCGCAAAGGCGACCAACGCCGCTTCAAGCTGCTGGTTTGAAGCACGGAAAAACAACGACTTCGCCTCTTACAGACCGTTTCTGGAGAGGGTGATTGAGCTTGCAAAGGAGCGGGCGGCATGCATTTCCGATGGGGGGAAGACGCCTTATGACACTCTCTTGGATCGCTATGAACCGCGTATGGACAGCGCTCGGATTGAAGCGCTGTTTGACCAGATGGAGAATACAATCCGCAAGATAATGTCCATGACCGAGGGCAGGTCGGAGGATGATTCTTTCCTGTTCGGGGCATATCCGGTCAAGACACAGGAGAGATTGGGGAAGGTCATTGTCAGAAGCATGGGCTTCGATATGCAGCGCGGAGTCATGGGATTGAGCCATCATCCGTTCACCACGTCTGTCGGCGGCGATGATATAAGGATAACCTCAAGGTTCACCGACCCCAAGGTGACTGATTCGTTTTTCAGCTATATGCATGAGGGGGGTCATGCCCTCTACGAGATGGGCGCTTCCAACAGGCTCACAAGGGGAACAAGCCTTGCAGGCGGAACTTCCATGGCTTTTCATGAGAGCCAGAGCAGACTGTGGGAGAACATAGTCGGTCGCAGCGAGGCTTTCTGGGAGCATTATTATCCTAGATTCCAGAGGGCATATGGGAAGCGGCTGGATGGAGTTGATTTGAAGCGTTTCGCAAGGGCGTTGAACAAGGTCACGCCCAGCGACATCAGGGTGAATGCCGATGAGGTGACGTACGGGCTTCATATCATACTGCGGTTCAGGCTGGAGAGGGCGCTGTTTGACGGCTCTCTGAAAGCCGGGGATCTGCCGGGAGCCTGGAACGAGCTGAGCTTGTCGCTTCTGGGGCGCAGGCCTGAGAATGACGGCAAGGGGGTGCTCCAGGACAACCATTGGGCCGGCGGGATGTTCGGGTATTTCCCCTCGTATGCGCTTGGCAACCTCATCAATGCTCAGATTTATCATTCAATGAAAAATGAGCTTGATGTCGAGCAGCTTCTCAGGGAGGGCAGGCTCAAGGTCATAAAGAACTATCTTAACGATAAAATCTACAGGCACGGCGCAATATACGAGAGCGATGTCCTGCTTGAGAAAATCACCGGCGAGAGGCTTGACGGCAAGTACTTTGACCTTTATCTCACCGAGAAGTTCAAGAAGCTCTACGGATAAAAGCTCTACGGATAGAAGCTCTGCGCAGGGCTATGCGGATAGTAGCTATAAAAACAGGAGACGATATGAATCTTCCAAACAAATTGACTGTATCACGGCTTGTTCTGGCGCCGCTTTTCTACATATGCTTTTTCTTTCCTGAGTGGTTCGGCCAGTCCTTTGAGAATCTTTCGGTTGTCTTGGTGCTTGTGATTTATGCCTTCACTGAGCTTTCCGATCTCCTGGATGGGGTCGTTGCCCGCAGAAGAGGGCTGGTGACCGACCTTGGAAAGGTGATGGATCCGTTCGCCGATGTATTCAGCAGGCTGACCTATTTTGTCTGTCTCATGCATGCGTCAATCATGCCTCCGGTGGCCTTCATGGTTATACTCTGGAGGGAGCTTGGCATATTGTTTGTCAGGATGCTGATGATGGGCAAGGGTAAGCCTGTTCCGGCCAATGTATTCGGCAAATCAAAGGCCGTCCTGTATGCGGTCTGCGGAATCTGCGGGATTCTGCTGCATGCTTTCAGAAGCTGGTTCAACGGAGCGGATTGGCTTTCTGCCTTTTCTGTTGTGATGAATGCGCTTTGCTATCTTGCCGCCATAGCCTCAGTCAGTTCGTTCCTTACTTACATAAGCTTCATCCAGAAGGACGGGGCGCTTAAGGATATGACAAGGTAGGCAAGGGGGCGCTTCCCGCAATGGAAAGCCCGGGGCGCATGTCAGAGCCTAGATGCGGGATTCTCTCATCTTATCCAGAAACCAGATTGCTGAAAGCAGGTCTGCGGCTCCCCCGGGGCTGAGGTTCTGCTCCTTGTACGCTTTGTCCAGCGTCTTGATGGGTTCGAGTCCTTCGTCAATCCTCGTCAGCGTCATAAGTGCATCTTCCTTTGCTTTCAGGGCTGTCGCTTGGTCGGAACGGGAAATCATGTTGGTATCCTCCAGCCGGCTTATAAGGAACACGGTTGTCCAGCACAAGGCATCGTTCTCCGTCATTTTCTTCCTCATGCTGTCAAAGAACTCAAGCCCCGCCAGCGCACTGGGATAGCCTCCCATGGCTTCCCTGCGGATTCCCCCTGCGCCGTATCTTATGAAGGCTTCCTGCCCGTGGCTCAGGCGCATGCTGTCACCCAAGTCTTCCGGTTCTTCATGATGGCCGTTTCCTGCCTTGACTCCGATTGCTTGGAGATGATTTCCTTTCAGGTTCTGAACCTTGATGTGATGAAGCTCTTCCATTATGTTGCTCATGCAGATTATGCAGAGTTCGCTGATAGCCTTTGGCGTGAGTTTGGTGCCGGAATTGATGGAAACAGCGGCGCAATAGAGCATGGTTCCTAGGGTGAAGATGGCTCCCTTATGGGTATTCACCCCTTTTGTTGCTTTCAGCATTGCCTCTTCCGCCGCTATTCCGATTGCTCGGAGAGTCTGCGGAAGTCCTGCGCGCATCACATTGATTCTGTTGTTTATCGCATGGACAGCCATTCTGCGGAGAAAGGGTTTTATCGCCTCGGCTGAGGCCAGGAAGACGTTTATGTCCATGTCCTTATGGGAGCCGTTGTCGTTTCTATCGACAAGCCCCGGCTTGGGAGTGGCCTGAACCTCTGCAATCAGGCTTTCATATGCCAGGTCAGCCATCCGGAGCGCTGAAAGGTATCGCCAGACGAACGGAGGGACAAGGCTCTTGATTTCGTTGAGCCGCCCCTCTCTGAACATTCTTCTGACTTCCGTTCCGCTGATTTCATGCTTGCCGCCGATTTCATGCTTGCCGCTGTATTCATGCTTGCTGCCGGTGGAATTGTCGGAGCTGACCCGCGGAAGCTTCGCCAGCTCGATGCCATTTGCCGGCAGGATGTCCTCAAGCGCTTTGTTGTATTGGGCGGTCGCCGGATCAAAAGGCTCGGTTCCCACGTATCTTCTCTTGATTCCCAGCTTTGGGGCTATCTGCGAGGCGAACAGAGCTGAATCAAGCCTGCTGAAGACAGCGTTTCCGTCATCGGCCGCCTTTAGAAAGTAGGCGGGGAAGGTCGCCTTGGATATTATGTAGCGTCCGCCTTTTAGCAGGCTGACGTTTCTAAGGAGCGAATCCTCCAGCGCCCCCTGCGCCATCTCAAAACGCTCCTGGGTGCTGAAGAAAGAGGCATCCTCCTCCACGAGGAAGACATCGACTGCCGGGTTCTCGCCGGAGGCTTTCCTTATAAGGGCAAGATGCCCCAATGTGAAGGGGTTTGCATTCATGACTATGCAGCCAGGGGCCTTCGGAACCGAGGATAGAAAATGGCTGATACCGTTCCTGTCGCTCTCCATGAGCATCGCCTTGTCGGTCTTTGCAAGGGTATGAAAGCCCAGCGCGTGGAATATTCTTTCGTTTTCTGGTTTTGAGAACAGGAATATGCTGTCACTGTTTTGTTCTCTGATATGGTAGATGAGGTCAGTCATTACAATATTGATATAGCCTTCCCCATTCTGCCCGGAGGCGGTGGCTATGTTCTTTATTATGTTTCCATCGGCGGCGCCGCATGCAAGGAGCTTGTCATCTTCAAACAGGCCGATTGCATACGGAGCGGAGGCATCTTGCAGGTTCGCTTCTTTCAGAAGGCCCCGGAAGGCTTCTTTTTCCGAGGCGGTTTTGATTTCCCGTATTTCAGCCATCGTCACCTGCCGTTTTGATAAGTGTCTGCGCTCTTTCCCAGATAGCATCAAGAATCTGCTGGGTGCTGTGCGCCCGGCTTCTGGCGCAGCCGGACCCGGGCAGTCCGCAGACTATGCAGCCTCGACCCTCATCGCCAAGGTTCGCTCTGGCCACAGGCTTTCCGTCAAGTCCTATTACGTCTATGTCAAGCAGTCTGCCCCAGCTTTCGCTGGATTCCAGGGCGCAGCAAAGCTTTTTCAGACGGATTGTGTCTGAGCGGCATGCGATGATGGCTGTGTCTCCTGCTTCTGATCGCAGAAGAGTCTGCTTTGCCGAAGCTATGTTGTTTTCTGAAAGCATGGATGAGATTAACCTGCACCCTTCTTCAAATAATAGCTTGGAAATGGGATTCTGCTTCACCGCCCCTGCCATGACAACGGAGAAGGAAATCAGCGGCATCCGGTATTCCTGCACCATTCTGCGTTGGAGCGAATATCGATTGTCTTTTGCCTTGAGAATCTGCTCAAGCGTCACGATTCCACCTTCAAATGCTGATGTGCGGGTCATCATGAGTGAAGTATAGCATGGTTTTCAATTTCCACGTGAATTTCCTCGTTAATTTCCTTGCGCTTCTTTCTGCTTATGCGGCGCAGCATGTGCAACGCCGATGGTATAAAAACTCATAATTCATGCATTATTGGAATCCGCTGAATCTTTAAGTTCACAACAGGATTTTACCGTGCTATAGTTCTTTACTGGCGGAACAATGACAAACCGCCGGAGGTAAGGAGCTTATGAAACTACATGGAACGGGTATCGCCGGCACTCTTGAATCGGGCGATGCCCTGATTGAGATTTCCCCAAAGGATGCGGGAATCCAGATCGAGCTTGACAGCACGGTCGAAAGCCAATTCGGAAAGTACATCAGAAAGATCGTCCTGGAAACATGCAGGGAATTTCAGCTGGAGGATGTCCTCGTGAGGGTTCATGACAAGGGCGCCCTTGACTGCACCCTGCGAGCCAGAATGACGGCGGCGATTCTGAGGGCGGGAAAAGGGGAGATTGAGTATGAGTTCTAAGAGCAATCAGCTTGGTTTTGCACCTATAAGGCTTAGGAGAACGATGCTTTTCGTTCCGGGAAACAATCCGGGGATGATGGCCAATGCCAACATATACGGCAGTGATGCGCTGATGTTTGACCTGGAGGATTCGGTTGCCGCGGCGCAGAAGGACGCCGCTAGGCTTCTTGTATATAATGCATTGAGGACGATTGATTACAGTCCCTGCGAGGTCGTGGTCAGAATCAATCCTCTTGACACCCCATATGGGGTTCAGGATGTCAGGGCGATGGTGAAGGGGGGCGCACAGGTGATAAGGCTCCCCAAGACAGAGACGGCCCAGGAGATAAACGATGTCGAGCATGAGATAGAGAGGGCGGAGAGGGACTTCGGCATCCCCATAGGACAGACAAGGATGATGGCGGCCATCGAGGGAGCGCTTGGAGTTGTGAATGCATACTCGATCGCCATGGCCTCCAAGCGTCTGATTGCAATCGCCTTGGGGGCAGAGGATTATTGTGCCAATATAAAGGCTCAGCGCACCGAGGAGGGAACGGAGCTGTTCCTGGCAAGGGCGACGATTGTGGTCGCTGCACGAGCGGCCGGGATTGATTGCATCGACACCGTGTATTCTGACATCAACAACGAGGAACAGCTGATTCGGGAGACCACCGCGATAAAGAAGCTTGGCTTTGATGGCAAATCAATAATAAATCCTCGTCAGATAAGACCGATTCATAAGATATTCACCCCGACCCCGCAGGAGATTGAGAAGGCGCTCAGGATAAAGGCGGCGTTGGAAGAGGCTCTTGCCAATGGAAGCGGCGTGGTCTCGCTCAAAGGCAAGATGATTGACAGGCCGGTGCTGCTCAGAGCCCTTAGATGCCTGGAGCTGGCCAAGGCCTCCAGGGTCTACTTTGATGAGGAGGAAGCCAGATGATAAGCGATGATGACAAGAAACTGCTCCAAAGGCACGGCCTTGCCCTCTATAAGGAGGACGAGAATCCGAAGCTCCGGAAAAAGCATATGATTCCGCTGCTTCAAAAGGAGCGGGAGGACAATAAGATTGTTCCCAGCCTGGAAGAAGCTATAAGGAATTCCGGACTTAAGAGCGGCATGACGATTTCGTTCCACCATCATTTCCGCGCCGGCGATTATATAGTCAACATGACGCTTGATGCGCTGGAGAGGATGGGGTTCAAGGATCTGACGCTTGCCGCCTCAAGTCTCACGACCTGCCATGCCCCTGTGATAGACCATATCCGGAGCGGGCTTATAACCAAGATTCACACAAGCGGGATGCGGGGCGAGCTTGCTGACGCAATCAGCGATGGTCTCATGGATACGCCGGTGACTTTCTGGTCACATGGAGCCAGAGCGACTGCAATCGCCGAGGATCGGCTGCATATCAACGTGGCTTTCCTTGGCGCTCCCTCAAGCGACCCCTATGGAAACTCCAACGGCTATACGCGGGAAGGCGAGGGAAAGTCGATATGCGGCTCGATGGGATATGCAAGGATTGATGCCCAGTATGCTGACCATGTGATAATAATCACGGACAATATCGTTCCTTATCCCAATGTGCCGTTCGCCATCTCCCAGAGATATGTGAACCAGATTGTCGTGGTGGATTCCATCGGAGACCCCGAGAAGATAATGAGCGGAGCCACCAGATTCACCAAGAAGCCCGGAGATCTGCTTATCGCCGAGACCACGGCGGAGGTCATAGCGCACAGCGGCTACTTCTATGACGGATTCTCCCTGCAGACCGGCTCGGGAGGCGCTGCTCTGGCGGTGACCAGGTTCCTAAGCGATTACATGAGGGAG
>JBQNBA010000003.1:0-35562 GCA_052170175.1 Sphaerochaetaceae bacterium
TCACGCATATCCCCATATGCGCCGGACATAGACATTCCCGTCAAGCAGTTCAGCTTGACGGCTGGGGCCTCAAGCGTCATGTCGGAGGTGGATACGCTGCTGGCAGAGCACGGATGGTGCCTCGACGCGCTTCCGGACGGCACATTCACATGGAAGGAGACCGCCAGGGACAGCCTTGCAGGAATCCCGTCAATCGGACCTGACGACATCCTGGCAGACGGCTTCAGGGTCGACAAGCGCTACGAGGTCCATGACGGCGTATGCGTCCTCTGGCCGAAGACCAAGGTCTATGAGGACACCATTGTATACAGGGGGAACCTGCCCATCGGGGATTCATCCGACCCCACCCCGGGCGAGGCCATGGCCGCAGGCGACTATTGGCCGGAGGATTCGGACATGAACGAGGTCTGGATGGACTTCGACGACAGCTTCCTTGACCTGCCCTACCTCTCAGGATCCACCCGCAGGAAGAACTCCGACATCGACCTCATCAGCTCATCCGGCTGGCGCATCCTGGACATAAAGGACCCTGGGATCTCCATTGACCCCATCACCCCGGAGACTCCGGTGATATACGAGCCTCTCAGGGCGAGGCTGCGATACCGCAACACATCAGACAGCCCGAAAAGGCTGTATTGGACCGAGATATGGGCGAAGGCCCTTGTCCGTGACCAGCTTGTCAGGTCATCCTACCCCGAGTCGGCTGGCAGCCCCGATGAGTACAAGGCCCGTCACATCTATGACGATGCTGCCGCCGAGAGGCTCGCCCGCATCCGCTGGATGCGGCTGCACGCCGGTTGCTGGAAGGTGTCCTTCCGCTCCACCAGAAGGCTTGAGCCCGGCGACTTCCTGCACCTCGACCAGGCCGGGCGCTTCGGCGGCGACATCCTGATCACATCCAGAACCAGGATCTATGACTTCTCGGGGATATACTCATATACCGCAGTCACCACGGAACCTATAAGCAACGTGTCAATCAGAAGAACGGCATCCGGTCCATCAGGAAGGCAGCGCCCCGGCGAGGACGGAAGGTCATCCTATCTGCACATAGCCTATGCGGACTCCGCGGATGGCTCACAGGGATTTTCCACCACTGACACCGAAGGCAAACTGTATATAGGCCAATGCACCGACTTCTCGCCGGATGCGCCGCTGGACCATTCCCTCTATATGTGGTCAAGGCTCAAGGGCGAGGATGGAGAGCCCGGAGCGGCCGGCAAGGGCATCAGCTCAATCACCGAGCATTACCTTGCCACGGATGCAGCCGAGGGGATCACCCTCGCCTCCGCAGGATGGACCACGGCCCTGCAGACCATGACTCCACAGAGGCGCAGGCTGTGGAGATACACGCGCATCGCCTACACCGACGGCACATCGACCGATACGGCTCCATGCATCATAGGGGTCTATGGCGACCCCGGCGCCGATGCGGTCACCGTGGACATCGGCGGCGGCGTGATGCAGATACCCGTGGATGCGGACGGCAAGGCAATCGCGTCAACGTCCTTCAACGTCATTTACAAGGGCTGGCAGGGATACGTGGAGCAACCCTGCACAGCCTCAACGGGGACTCTCCCTCAAGGCATGACGGCGACCATAGGCACGGACAGGATCACGCTCACCGTGGCCGAGGGCGAAGCCCTGGGCGGCGGGATAATAGGTACGGTTGACATCAGCATCACCTGCTGCGGACTCCCGTTCTCTCGGAAAGCCACATGGGCCAAAGCGCTGGACGCCGCCAGGGTCATGCAGGACATGCAGGCTCAGGCGGAGGCGATCGAGGCCGCCAACGGGCAGATAACCAGCCTGACATCAGAGATTGCAGCCAAGGCGTCCCAGACCGAGGTAAGCGCCCTGGCCGGACGCATGTCCGACGCCGAGACTTCAATAACGCAGAATTCAGAGGCCATAGCGCTCAGGGCAACAAAAACAGAGATGGCCTCGCTGAGCGGGACAGTGCAGGCGCAGGCCACGCAGATAACCCAGCACGCTGCCGCCATACAAAGCAAGGCCTCGCAGAGCGAGCTTGACACGGTCAAGGGCACTGTCAACTCGCACGGCACACAGATAACCCAGCAGGCAGACAGCATATCATCTCTTGTCACGAGAGTAACCAGCACTGAGAATACAAACGCCTCTCAGCAGACGGCAATAAACCAGAATGCCTCGGATATTTCAACCAAAGCTGCAAAAGCTGAAGTTAACACATTGGCTGGCAGGGTGACATCCGCTGAATCATCCATCACGCAGAATGCCAATGCGATCACTCTCAAGGCAAGCTCGTCTGAGGTCGATGCCATACGCAGCACAGCGGAGCAGCACGCCGCGCAGCTGGATGTGCAGGCTGGCCAGATACGCCAAAAGATCACCGCCATCAGGAGTGACGGAAGCGTCATGGCCGATGCGGAGCTGGCCGTGGAGGCTGACGGCGGCAGCACGCAGATAAGGCTGGACGCAGACAAGGTGCTGATAAACGGCTCGGTCAAGGCCGACAAGATAGACCTTGATGACCTTGCGGCCCAGGACATCCTGCTCAAGGAAAACGGCGCGCTGCACAGCGCAAGGTATGACAGGGCGGGACAAATCGCTGACCCCGCCATCGAGAAAGGCACGTACATCGGTGCGGACGGCCAGCTCAAGGCGTTTCTGGCGGAGCTGGAGTCTGTGATGATCAAGGGGCGCAGCATCTTTCAAGGCGAGATAACCTCCGCTGTGCTTTCAACCTCATTGGAAGACAAGGGCGGCAAGACAGTCACTGCGGCTCCATTCCCCGCAGCATCGGACTGCTCGTACAAGAACAGCGCATTGCGGGAATTCATAAGGACAAGACTCACTCCGAACACTTACGCATCCGGGAGCTTCGGAACCTATGACGGCAAGACCGTCGTGGGGCTCATAAGGTCGGATTCAAGCAATCCGACAATATTCCAGTCCGGCGCTGTGGCTTACAATTCAGGCTCTTACCCCAAGACGCTGACATTCTCCACGCCTGCATGGCCCACGCACGTCCAGCTTTCCGCTGTCGGACTGGGCTACGACTACGAGACGACCAGCGGCTATTGGTCATCGTCATCTTTCAGCGGAAGCGGCAATGCTGTGCCTTCATCAGGCTCGCCGCCTTCCAATCCTTCTGACGGCGATACGTACATCAAGATATCCGACGTAGAGGAGACCGGCGGCTCGCCGAGATACACATGGAGAAGCACCACGCACACTTATCATGAAACCACGACCTCGCACAGCGGCACTTACGCCGTTGAAATCAAGCTCAACGGAGCCTCAGTGCAATCCGGCTCATGGATATATGCGCCGCCGTCATCGACTATATCGCTGACATTTGAAAATGATGGAGATTCCAATGAAGACGGAAGCTACACCCTGAAATATGATAATTTCAAGCGTTATGGCGCGAATGTTTGTGTCTTATACCAAGGCTGGGCACACGAGGCCATCCCCGCAAGCGGCATGAGCAATAAATCAGTCTCTCTCACCGTCAGCGGGGCAGCCGTGCGCGGCGGCAGCGGGCAGTCCAGCTGGAGCAATCTCACGCCGTATTCACAGTTCCGCGGGCTTGTGCAGGATGGAGCCGCGGTCTCTGGCGCATTCTCCATCCATGCAAACAACGGGATATCCTTCACCGATGAATCAGGAACGGAGATAACCATAACAGGGCAGGGAACGGCTTTCGCCCACGGCGCGATGCTATCCTTCTCAGACGTGGCGGTATCAGGCGGCGGCGATGGGTGGTCAGCCGCTGGGAAATGGTTCTCCGCATGGAGCGTGTCGTTCGTGCCTGTTGAAACAGCCAAGGGCGTGCATGTGTCTGATTTGCTGCGTAAGACTGCGAATTCATGCATAGGCACACAAGCGGAGCCGTTTAAGACAATATACGGAACTGTGAATCATCAAGGGACAACAAACAAAGTCTGGGGGGCGGTATTCAATCCGTAGGAGCAGCATATGGCGGTGGGAGACTATTTCGATTATGCACACTACAAGGCCATGGTGCCCGCTGCATGGCGGGATTCCGCTGCATCGACCGGAAGGACTACCTACACCTACTGCTGCGCAGCGCCAGCTATCCATGCCGAAGTCTACCTTAAAGGCTCCGGCTGGTGGGGCTATCAGGAAGGCAGCCTCACCGCATGGTATTTCAACGGCACGCAGTGGGTTCAGGCTTGTCATAAATATGATTATTTCAGGGGAAGCGGGCAAAGCGGCGCCTTCATCTTCCGGCACAACTATAGCGGCGGCTCCTCTCAAGATGTCCATGATGTCCACCTGTGGAAATTTCAGATGTATCTGCAGAACGGCGACGGCGGCGCATCGTTCCATTTGTATACAGCTGGAATTGAGATGATCCCAGAGGCCATATACAACGATTACTTTGCTGGCCGCTATTTGAAAGCGTTGTCGGGGAAAAAATATCGAATCGGAAGCGGATATGACTACGCAACCGACAGCGCATTCCTTGAAGCGCAGGGGTATGCCGTCCGCAATGGCACGCCTATCGGCATAGCCAGTGACACTTATAAGTTCTTATGTGCATAGGAGGGGGATATGGGTCTTAAGATGACACTCAACAAAGAGAACAACAGGCTCTACACGGATTTCGTAGATGCATACTGGAGCGTTGATGAGATACGTTACACGACCACGGAGATGGGCTTCGTGCTGAGGTGCTATCCATCCCGCGAGGCTAAATACAAGCATCTCTACCTCATGGAGCATCCGTGCATCGTCATCCCGCTGGAGAATGGAGAGACAACCAGCATCGGCGGGATAGGCAATCCTGTCTACGACACGGAGCTGTACCGATGGGAGTGCCAGCTGGCCATCGCAGAGGTCTTCCCTGATGGGATACCTGTCTCGGTTGACGCCCAGAAGACCGCAGTCTATAACTGGGTCAAGGCGTACAGCCAGTTTCCTTTCGAGGATGTCTTTGAAAACGGTTGATATCTGGCATTTTCAAGGGTAATATAAGTTGGAGGCTGGCCATGAAGAAGCTTTTTCTGCTGTTCGTTGCGATATCTGCGATTTTCTGTCTTGCGGGGTGCAGGGATGAAGCCTTCATCAGGGCGGGCGACCCGGTCTTGAAAAATATCGATTTCAAAGCCTATGATGCATTTGCCGTGATGAAAGAATCCAGCGGCTCCAAGAGCCTTTCAGATAGCATCAGCTCCACTCTCAACAGGCTTTTCGGGCTGGCTGATAATTCATTGGAGAAAATCACCATAGCAGACGAAAAGGGCTTGGAATGGGCTTGCGATTCTGTGAAGAATGTGGGAAATGATTATATTTTGATGGAGCTGTCCAATCTCAGCGAATCAGAACTGAGATTCAAGAACTACTGTGTTGACAGAGCTTCTAACAAAATCATCGACTTGAGCTTCCTCATAGGAGACAGGAAGATTGATTCAAAGGAGCTTGGATTGCAATCCACGGCAGAAGGATTATTCGCAAAGAACAGCGGCAGTGTTGCAAAGATAGACACAGAGGCAAAGACCGCCACGCCGTTGACAAACTCCAATGCAGATGGCGTGATAGCTTACTACCGTGACGACAATGGCAACATGCTGGTATATACGTCAAAAGGAAATTTCAAGCTTTTCCCCGCGAACAGCGCCGCCCCTATTGATTATTCCACCATGGATGGTTCATCAGGGTTGTTCCTAGATGGTGTAAGAGATAAAGACCCGATGTACATGATTGCCAACAATGAATTTGATGCAATTGTCTGCCTTAGGGAGTACAAGGTCTTTCATATCGCATCAGGTGCGCTTGTAAGTGAGAAATTATCAATCGATGACGGCGGGAGCCTTAGTTATTATTATGGGGCTTGCCTGTCAGATGAATCAAGAGCGACTGTAGGGCAGAAGGTTATATGGTATTCGGCTCTTGGGTATGTTACCATTCATGATCTTTCTTCTGGGGCTCTTAGCTTTATAAAATACGATGCGCCGGAGAATCTTGCCACATCCTACTTGGACAAAGGGAATGTTGCCTACTATGATGGTAATCTCATTTATTCAAGTGCGAGCGGACTCTTCTCGCTGAACCTTGAATCTCAGGTAACTACACCAGTTTTTGAAGGCTCGGTCTCCAGCTGGAAGCTGGCTCCCGGAGGGCTTATATACACCAAGTACCTGACCGCAACCGACACGCAGACATGCTTTTACAATTTCGCCACAAAGGAAACGGAAGTCCTCTCCAGCTCCGGGGTGGAGGTGGTCTCAATCGCCAACTTTGTGGAATAGTCTTCTTTTCGCAATTCGTTTCGCAATTTTTCGCCATTTTGCGAAAAGAGACGAAAAAGGCAAATTTAAACAAATCTATCAGAACCGGTATTCAATGCGTTTAAAAAGGCATTTAACTCCAGTTAAACCAATCTGAAGCTTTAGACGTGATACGTTTAAAAAGGTGCTCGGAAGATGTTTTTCAAGGCTTATTTCGCAATTATTTGCAGGTTAAGCTGGATTTTCCTTTGCAATCTATTCTGAATTCTACACAACGCCCAGAGCGCGGAAAACGCAGAACAAAGCATAAGTGAGAACCAGAACAGCGACAGCCCACGGGCCCTTGAGGAAGAAAAGCGTCACATAGCCGAGGCTCACGACGCCCCTCATGTGCCAGAAAAAAGAATGGCATTTCTCCTGATTAAGACCGGAGAAGAGCCTGAGGAGCGGAGGAACGGCAAGGCCGGCCACGTAGAGGCCCGATGATATCAGCCCCAGAACCATGTTCCCCGCATTGAAATGAACAGCCAGAAGGAATACCAATGTGTCGCCGAGGAATATGGAGGAGAATCCGTTGAATATCTCCGACCAGAACAGCCGCTCCTGACCGTATCTCTTCTCGGCGTCACTTAAAAACCTAGTAGGCAAATCGACCCCCGCAGGCCCCGTTCAGACCCTGCAAATCATATCGAACCCGAAGTCTTAAAGCTCGGACCTGTTTCTGACAATCCTGGAGATAAGACCATATTCAACGGCCTGGAGGCTATCCAGCCAATGATCGCGGTCCGTATCCTTTCTGACCTGCTCGATGTCCTTTCCCGTCTGCCTTGAAATCTCTCCGTTTATCTTCTCGCGAAGCTTCTCAAGCTGCTCGGCATGTATGCTTATATCGGTGGCCACGCCCTTCATCTGGCTTGATGGCTGGTGAATCAGATAGGAGGAATCAGGAAACCCGACCCGCATCTGCTTGTCGACCGCCAGAAGTATCAGAGCCGCCGCACTGGCGACAAGACCCATGCCCACTATGGTCACGGGGCATTTCACGAAGCGTATCATATCAAATATCGCATATCCGGCATTCACGTCGCCTCCGGGCGAATCGATGAACACCCGCACCATCTCATTGCTCTCCGCTTCCAGGACAAGAAGCTGCTTGCCCACCCTCTCGGACGTTTCCTCGGAAATCTCTCCGCAGATCATTATATTACGGGTTTTGAGAAACCTGTCCTCAAGCCCGGCGTCAATGGGTTTCCTGCCTTCTTCCACAACAAACCTCCAGCATAGCGATTTCATCTATCATATCAATCTTTAAAGCCTTTGAATAGATTCCTGACCCAAAGGAGCCATCACGCATCCAAGCTCCCATGCCTTGCCCAGCGGTGATGTTTGACCTATAATCCTTTATGATGAAAAACACAGCAGACACAGCGGACACAGCGGAAAACGCTCTATCGGAAAGCCGGCGGAATGACCTTGACCTTAAATGCGCCACCGTCTCCATAATCGGACGGCCATCGTCTGGGAAATCGACTTTTCTTAATTCAATATGCGAAAACAAGGTGTCCATCACCTCGCCCACCCCGCAGACGACGAGGAACCAAATCAAGGGAATATACACCGACGTCAGGGGGCAGCTTGTATTCGTGGACACCCCGGGCATACACCAGTCGGAAGCCTTGCTCAACAAACGTCTGCTTGAAGTCGCCCTCGATGCCTTGAAGGACAATGATATCGTGCTTTATATGGTCGACCCTACCAGAGAGCCGGGGGCGGAAGAGAAGATAATAACCTCTCTGGTTCAGCGTTCCGGCCGCCCTCTCGTCATATGCATCAACAAGAGCGACATAGCCACGGCGGCTCAGATTGAGCGGGCAAGGGTCTATCTTGCCAGCGAGTTTCCTGCAGTCACCCCGATGGCGGCATCGTCTCTTGAGGACTCGGGGCTTGACGAGATTCTGATAGCCCTGTTTGCCCTTGCGGGAACCGCCCCTCTGCTATACCCTCCGGAAGCCTTCACCGATCAGGATCTGGATTTCAGGGTGGCTGAGATAATAAGGGAGAAAGCCATGTCAAACATGCGCGCCGAACTCCCCCATTCGCTGTACGTGGAAATAGAAGACCTTCATGAAGTCCAGGATGCCTCCTCCCGCATGCTGCTCATACGGGCCACGATAAACGTGGAGCATGATTCTCAGAAAGGAATCATCGTCGGCTCAGGAGGCTCAAACATAAAACGCATCAGAGTCGAGTCGGCCAAGGACATACGCAGGATATTCTCCGGAACCAAGCTACAGCTTGACATCAGGGTGAAGGTCTCCCCCAACTGGCGTCACAACGCCGTGATACTGAAATCCCTCATTCAGTGACAGCTTGCCCGCTGATTATTGACTATTTCCAGCAGCTTCCTGGCGCTTCGTGCTAAACGCATCCGGACAGGCACAATGCTAATCAATACCGTTGCAGAATCGGCAGGATTCTCTCCTTGCCGCAGGCTTGCATGAAGCCGGCGAGCTTAGGGCCCCTTTCCTTTGAGATGAGGACAGTGTAGACAGCCTTGAAGAACTCCGGCGCCTCAAGCCCGGCCTCGGCGGCGATGGCGTAAATCTGCTCAGAGAACTCCTTGTCAGACTTGCCCTCCATCTGCTCGGCAGCCGCTGCCAACGCCCTTATGCCCTTGCGCTGGGCCTCCGTCACCTCGGCAAGCGCATCATCGACCCCCACCAGACGGAACTTGAAATCCTCCGGAGCATCCTCGGTTATCCAGTTCCAAGCGCAGACGCATTTGGCCTTCAGCCTCTCAACCTGAGACGGCTTCACATCAGGAAGCAGCGACATGACCTTGTCCACGTCGCCATCGTGAATCTGCAGAAGATTGCAAAGGTGGCGGAACGGAATCTGATAGCTTGGCTCGGACGGCACCTCACCCACCTGGCTCAACTCGAAATTGCGCTTCTCCTTCTGATAGCGCTTTTCGCTGACAGGAATCAGATGAAAGTAAATCCTCTCGCAGTTCTCGTAGTCCTCGTACAGCTTAAGCACATCAAGGTCAAACGATATGCTGAACTCCGCACTCGGGCGGGTGCTTGCGAACATATAGCGGGCAATCTCCGGAACATAGACCCTCAGCACATCATCAAGCGTATCCACATTGCCAAGCGATGAGGACTGCTTGCCCTTCCCCTTGAAGGTGATGAAGTCATATTTGAAAGAAACAGGAGCCTCTGCGCCGTACAACTGAACAACGCGCCTCGAAGTGTCAAACGACCCTCCCTGACTATGGTGATCCTTGCCCGCCGGCTCGAAATCCACATGCTCATACGCCCATCTCATAGGCCAGTCTACACGCCAATGAAGCTTCACAAGCGAAGTGCTGCGCAGGTCAACCGTCTCGCTCTGCCCCGTCTCATCATCACGGTAAGTCACGCCCCACTCCCCATCCCAGCCAAGAATAGTCGTAGTGTCCTTTCCCGTGAACCCCGAGAAGACGCTTATCGGCCACCAGGAATCGCCAAGCGGCTCCGTCCTGAATTCATTCAGAATCGCCACTATCTCATCCCTGTGCTCAAGCGCATTGCGCATCCCCTGAGCATACATCGAACTCTGATAACGCTTAGACTGATAAAGATACTCCGGGTTTATGCCCACCAGCGGAAGCATCCGCTCCACAGCAACCTCGTTCGCCCTGGCGTAACTCTCCTCGCCCGACACCACATCCGGCACCGCCGTGATGGGCTTTCTAAGACAAGAAGCCAGCAGCTCCTGCTCAGGCATGTTGCGCGGAACCTTCCTGAAAACATCATAATCATCCCAGCTGTATATGAATCTGACATTGCAGCCACGCTCCCGCAGAGCCCGCACCACGATGTCAACAGATATTATCTCCCTGAAATTCCCTATATGAACCGTGCCGGACGGCGTGATTCCCGATGCGCACGTGTAGAGCTCCTTAGGCCCCTTCTCCCGTATGATCTTGTCGGCATATATATCAGCCCAATGCAAAGAATTCTGTTCCATGAAGCCGATTATATTAAAACATCCTGTTTAGGTCAAACACCGCCCATCTCCGCCATTCATCCAGTCTCGGGTCATCAGGCCAAACACCACTCTGGGCCAAACATCACTTTGGGGCAAACATCGCTTTTGGGCAAACATCACTCGCTCGTCCGGCGCATCGCATCAATCCGGCATCGAAAATGCCATGCGTGAAACCGCCATGCGCCCGAAATCGTTTGGAATCCGCTTATATTGTATGATATAATTTCAACCACTGGGACAGTTGCATCGCCCGCCGCCATGATCCCCGCAAACAATGACAGGAATCAACAAGGCTGCCGGGCAATCAACATCATCTGAAACTCACAGAGGTTACGTGTGAAAAGATTTCTTGTCATCCTTCTTGTCGCCCTCATGGCGCTGTCAGTCGTTCCGGCTGATGAATTCAGCTTCCTGTTCACAGAACTCGACCAGCATGTCGAGATTCTGGCGGGCTTCCTTCCCACCCTTGTCACCATCGGCGAGAGCTACAACGGACTTGGCCTGATGGAAGGCAACCTGACCCAGCTTCAAGCCACCTTCGGAGGAGGCTACACCCAGCGCAAAGTCTATCAGGACCCCACCAGCGGCGCTCCGCTTTCCGGCGATTTCTTCGTTTTCGATGCCATTCAGACAAGGTGGAATCTGAAGTTCCTCCAAGGCTTCGGTGACAGCTGGGTGCCGGGAAAGGACCTTGTGACCGCCTACGCCGGCTACGAGGGCCGCTGGGAGAAATACGTCGACTCCATGGTGAGCGGCCAGTTCAGAAACAACGGCGTTCTCACCCTTTCCAACCCCGTGAAGACCCAGTACCCGGTTCCGACCTTCGCTAACTGGAAGGGCGGACTCCTCGCAACGTCCCCTGTATACAGCGAGCTTGGCAACGACCAGACAATGACCGCCACCATCCTTTATGCCGGCCTGCGACTTAACGGCATGGAGGACACAGGCGTGACCTGCGATGGCGTCCTGGCAGACCTGAACCTCAAATACGCTCCCAAGGGCCTCAGCTCCGACAACCTCTCCTTTTACAGCGCCACGCTCAACATTGTCGCCAGCAAGACCCTTTGGCAGAAACGGTTCTCAGACGGCTCCAACGCCTTCTCCATCGTCATCATCGACAGGGCCAACATAAACTGGACGGACGGCTCGCAGGTTCCTGTGTTCGCCCAAGGCCCCGTATCGCTCGGACGCAAGGTCAGAGGCTTCAACACCTACTCCTTCAACACCCAGTTCTCCACCGTCAACAACCTTGATATCCGCTTCAGCGGCCCCGACCGCATGCTCTCGTTCCTGAACGGCATATTCCCCCGTCTGAACCTGTTCTTTGACTGCGGCTATCACAGCGGCCAATACTTCAACAGCAATGTGAAAGGCTCCCATTTCCTGGCAAGCGTCGGCGCCCAGCTTGAGATGTCATTCTGGGATTTCATCGACCTTGGAATCCAGGCGGCCTATGTCCTTTCTCCCACAAAGAACTCCGTCACCCCATGGACAAACCTGATAATGGGGGCGACGTTCTTCCTGGATTTCTGACAACATCCCTCCCCCTCTTGGGCGGAGGCAAATCAACAACCGGCGGCGGCCAGCTCAATCAAAGCCAATAAAGGCCCAATAAAAGCCCGATAAAAGCCCAAGAAAAGCTAATCGCCGGAATGGAGGCGTTCATGAAAGCACTTATGATAAACGGCAGCCCACATGAAAAAGGCTGCACCTACACCGCCCTTAGGGAAGTCGCAGACCAGCTGGAGAAGCGCAGCATTCAATCCGACATCGTTCAAATCAGCACAAAATCCATCAACGGCTGCACAGCCTGCGGCTCCTGCAATCAGACAGGGAAATGCATCTTTGACGATGAGGTGAACAAAGTCGCCTCCGCGCTTGACGATTATCAAGCCATTGTAATCGGCTCCCCCGTCTACTACTCCAGCGTCAGCGGGCAACTCGTCTGTTTCCTGGACAGACTTTTCCGAACATCTTCCAAGAGGATGGCCGGCAAGGTGGGTGCAGCAGTCGTAAGCTGCCGCAGAGGCGGCGCCACCGCAACATTTGACGTACTTAACAAGTACTTCTCCATCTCGAACATGGTCATCGCAACCTCACAGTACTGGAACCAGGTTCACGGCTGCACGCCCAAGCAGGTCAGGCAGGACGAGGAAGGGCTGCAGACAATGCGCACGCTGGGCGAGAACATCGCCTGGCTGCTCAAATGTCTTGAGGCAGGAAGAAAAGCCGGCATCGAACCGCCGCAGTACGAGAAATACACGCCGACTAGCTTTGTGAGATAAGGCAGGATAGGGAAATTGCCGTGGCTTTGAATGGACAGGATGAAGAACAGCAGAAAAAGCCAACAGAAGAATCTGACAAAGCGGTTGAAGGCATAACAACCGAAGATCCTCCCAAATCACAGGGAAAAGTCCACAGCCATGCATTTCTGGACAGACACAGTTCTGTAACAGGAGCTGTTGTCCTTATGTTGATTTCATACGGATTAATGTATGTATATTCGTTGGCAATAGGATTGATTCTGGGTTTACTGTTAGCCGGCAGCTATCCGAAACCATCGAAGAACGTACTGACCATAATTCTGTCCTTATCTTCTTTCCTGCTGTTGAAGTCTTTTCGCAAGTGGTTCGACCATGAATATGAAGGCAGCATGAAAGGAGGTTGTATCCGTTTAGGATTCGGACTCAACGTCACCGGATATGCTTTCCTCATTCTTGAGTTGGCTTGGATTTTAGCAGCAAAAGAATTCCGCCCTCCCCCATTTGCATCTTTTGCCATTTCTTTGTATGCAGGGCTTGTCGAAGAGACAATATTCAGAGCGATTCCAGTCTCATACATGATGCGTTTCTGCAAAGATGAGAAGAGAATCCCGGCTGCAGCTGTTGTTTCAGCCATAGCTTTTGGCCTGTTCCACCTGTTGAACATCATAGAAGGGGCAACGGTCGGAGGAACCATCAATCAGATTATCTTTTCATTTGGTTTAGGATTATTCCATGCTGCCGTATTCTTAAGGTGCGGGAATATCGTACCATGCTTTTTTCTGCATACGATGATAGATCTTGTAGGTCTTACGAATTCAAGGATTCCAGAAACAGGATTGATGGTCTCCAACCCCACATTGTTTAACTACCAACTATCAGCTTTATTGATGATTGTTTTCAGCACAGCAGGCTTCTATCTTATGCGTCCTTCAAAAAGAGGACAAATAATCACAATCTGGGGCGAAAAATGGAAACGCCTTTGAAATTTATTTAAATAAATGGCTTGCAAGCTGTTTATTGCAAACAGGATTTCCCCATCGGTGGGCAGTAAATTCCATCCATGTAAAGGATGCTTTCGGCATGTGTCTCGCATGTAGTGGTCTTGCCGCACCATTTGGCACCCTCAACCAGAATTGCACCTTTGTTTTTTAACCGCCGTTCTATATCATCATCTAGTATCCGTTTCTTGTAATTCTCCATTAATTGTTTCCCTCAAAGACATTAAAAAACGCTACCGTCATTCTGACAAGTGCAGCTTGCAAATTTGGCGGTTTATTGATTATAAATTCGGCGAACAATCACTTATAAGATATGATTTCCCGCATCAGCGGATTCCCGTCACCACTTTGATAAGGCTGTTATACATTCTGCTTTCAGGCGTCAAGATATGCATCTCTCTGAATCCTCACATGACCCTCATTTACTTTTTCGGGTGCTAGCCAGAGAGACGGCTCTCGTTCAAATGTTTCAGAGCTGGAGACTGTTGTCTAAAACCTGAATGTAGAATTTTTTATTCTGCTTCTTGACTGCAAAGTCGATTTCCTTTTCATAGAGCTTGCCAACACATATCTCATAACCACGCCTGAGAAGCTCCATTGCAACGATGTTCTAGTTTTGTGGATGTGAGTTCGCCCATGTTACCCATCAGATAGTCGGCAAGGCTGCTCAGCAGCGGAAGATTCGTCAGCCTGTAGCATTGCACGATATCTCTGGTCAATATGGTGTTGAACACAGCGTTGATGTAGTTTGCTTTGTCCTCCGGCGTACCATATTCATATAAACCGGAGATTCCGCCTTCCGTCATGGATTCCTTTAAGTCTTTTGATTCTGTCCAGGTAATCAACAGGAAAATGTCGTCCAATTAGAAAATCGGTCGTAAAAACGACAGGAAATCCATTATTCCTCATTGCCCTGTCCAGAGCCATCACCAAAGCCACAGCGCCATCGATTTTCTCTGTTGCCTTCTGTTTGCCCATCTTGCCGGACTTCCTGGGGGCGGTTTTGTGATTGCTTGCTTCCCAAATCACGCTATATGGAAAATGGTCAAAGAGGCTGATTTATAGGTCAAGGATTTCCCGTGCGTGAAAAGCGCCTCGGCTGTGATTTTGGACTTGCAGCTCATTGTAATTGAAGAAGAAAAAACAAATGACCCTCTTTGACATTATATCAAAGAAGGCCGCTGACAATGGGCTCACTAGGACTTGAACCTAGGACCAAGGGATTATGAGTCCCCTGCTCTGACCAACTGAGCTATGGGCCCGCTGTTTCCTGCCTTGATGGGAAACAGACTTATGATAGCAGATTTGCAAAACCATGTAAAGAAGACCGAAATCAAGCCACATTGATTTTCCGGCGAGGTCAATCGAACAAGAGAGCAGGCAGCCCTTACGCCAATTCGCTTATAGAGAGGAACAGCCTAAGCGTGCGAGAGCAACGACAAGCCTAAATCAGGGAAGTTCGTGATGGCCGAGGATGCTCCCCAGGCGATAAGCCTCTTGAATTGCTCCTCGCTGTTTATTGTCCAGACATTAAGACCGATTGAGCTTTCGTGGCAGTCCGCCACGATTTCATCGGACAGAAGTTCAAATCCGGGGTGGTAATACTCCACATCCACGAGCGAGGCAAGCTTGCCTATTCCTTTCATGGGCGGGCCTTCATGCAGAAGCCCGCAGGGCATCTCGGGGCAAAGCTGCTTTATGCGCATGACACTCAGCCAGTTGAACGAGGAGATTATGACCCTGTCCTCAAGATTGTAGCGACGGATCATCTTAAGCACATCTGCTTCGATGCCTTGGTAACAGTTAAGGTTCGTCTTTATCTCAACGTTGGTGATGATATCCGTCTTGCAGATGAAGTCGCAGTACTCCTCAAAGCTTGGGATGGGAGTGTGTCCGAATCTGTCATCGAATGTCTTGCCGGCGTTCATGGCGCAAAGGTCAGCCAGCGGGTAGTCGTTGACCAGACCTTCCATGCCCGTTGTCCGGCCAAGGGCCTCATCGTGAATTATGACAAGCTTGCCGTCCTTGCTGTGATGAACATCCAGCTCTATGCCATCGGCCCCTGCCTTGACAGCCTCGGAGAAGGCCAGCATCGTGTTCTCCGGAAAATGTCCGCTGAAGCCCCTGTGGGCGAAAATCTTCATGTCGTGATCTCCCTTTGCGATAAATGCAAAGGCATTCTAATCTGTTTCAACATGGTCTGCAAGGCAGAGAAGAGCAACAAGACATCATGTTTCTTGTAAAAAACATGACAGGTTCAGTGCATTGCCGGGAACGAGGGCATCATGAACAGCAACATCAGGAACCAGAACATCAGGAAAGGGCATCGGGAAGAAGAAATATCATCCGGTTTGGAGGCGCTATCTAAGCGCCGGCTTGCGGATGCTGCGGATTCTCTCTAGGTTCTCGCGCATCTGAAAGAGGACATCCATGAAGACCTTGATCTCTCGTTTGGATATCCGGTCCAGAAGCTTCAGGTTGAAATCCTCCAGCAGGCTTTCTCTTGACCGGATGAAGGTGACAGCCTTCTCGCTTAGGACTATCTTCCTGCGCCTGCTGTCCAGTTCGTCAACCTCCCTGTGAAGATATCCGCCGGCTTCCATTTCCTTAAGAATCTTGCTTGCGGTGGGCCGTCTTATATCAAAATACTGCTCGATATCCTTCTGATATATCTCAATCCCTGCTGCTTTCGAGAAATAGATATAGCACAAGACCCAAAGCTGCTGCGCTCCGATGTTGCCGCCTCCCGCAACCCACAGCACATCCTCCATCTTGTTATCAATTATGTTGGACAACGACTTGATTTTGTTCACGGGGCTGAGATCTAATTCTTTTGCCATATCTCCTCCAGCATTTCATAGCTTAAGTGATAGATTTTTCCAAACCTTGTTAAACAAAATATACCTTTGTTAACACATGTATTGCAAGGTTTTTTTAGAAAAAAAACGATACAACTGTGCAAAATCTTCACTAATAAACCAACAAATCGGCGAGAATGAATCAAAAATACGACAAAATCAACAATTATTGATGATTCAAAGCTGTTTGAACCTCAAGCGGCACGAATTTGAATTCATCGTAATCAAACAAGCCGGAGTCCGTTATCTTAAGCTTGGGTATCACGGGAAGCGCCATGAAGCTCAGCGTCATGAACGGGTCTATCTCCTTGTTCACATGAAGCAGCTCGGTGGCGGTTCGGTGCATCTGCGTCAGTTTTCTCTCTACATCCTCGCCGGAGGACTGCGTCATCAGCCCGGCGATTGGAAGAGGCAGGCTGTCGAGGGTCTTTCCATCACGCACCATGGCGATTCCGCCGCCTATCTCAATGAGATGACGCGCCGCAGCGAGCATATCGTCATCGTTGTCGCCTATTATAATAAGGTTATGCGAATCATGGGCGATTGTTGTGGCTATGGCGCCGTTGCGGAGTCCGTAATTATGTATAAGGCATCTATACATGAAGCCTGTCTTGCGATGACGCTCTACCACAGCTATCTTCACGATGTCCTGCTTAGGGTCATGAATCCAACGGCCTTCTTCATCGCGCTTGACGTCTGCGATGAATTCGCCGGTCACCACTCCGCCCGGTATGACATCGATGCATCTCACCTTGGAGGATTTCAGATGAAGCGCAAACGACTCAAGGGAAAGCGGTGCGACCAGCATTCTGCCGCTTACCTTGGATGCATCGGATGCAGAGCTCTTGAATAGATACTTGCCGTTCTCCGCCACAGCAGTCCCGTTGTGGAAAACCATGCGCGGTCTGAACTGTCTCAGGTCATCAACTATAAGGAAATCGGCCTTGTAGCCGGGGGCGATGGCTCCGCGGTCATGAAGCCGATGGCACAATGCGCCGCTTATCGTCGCCATGCGGATGGCATCTATCGGTTCAAGCCCTCCCTGTATTGCAAGCCGGACATTGTTATCGATATCCCCTTCCTCCAAGATGCTTTTGGGCTGCCTGTCATCTGTGCAGAACAGGCATCTGTCCATATTGTATTGGGTGATGCCTTTCAGAAGTTTCAGGAGATTCTTGCAGGCAGAGCCTTCGCGGAGCATCACGTACATTCCCTTCCTGACCTTCTCCACGAGCTCTTCCGGAGTCTCGCATTCATGATCGTTTATAACAAGGGAAGAGCAGTAGGCATCCAGCTGGGAGCCGGTGGCCGAAGGGCTGTGGCCGTCTATATGCTTTCCTGCTTCCTTGCAGACCATCACCTTATCAATCACGTCCTTGTCGCACAGGACGACACCGGGCAGGTTCATCAACTCGCCCAATCCCAGAATCCTCGGGTCATCGATACGCTTCCGCACCGAGTCGGCAAGCAGCACATCGCCCGCATGCTCAAATGGTGTTGCAGGCACGCAGGAGGGGAACATGAAGAAAAGATCCGCCGGCAGATTCCTGGAGGCCTCCAGCATGTAATCCAGACCGTCCAGTCCGCAGACGTTGCAGATTTCGTGTGGATCGCAGACAGCGGTCGTGGTTCCGCAGGGCACAACCATTCTGGCGTACTCCTCCGGGCTGCAATGCGAGCTCTCGATATGGACATGGCCGTTCACCAAGCCGGGGACAAGGTAGGAGCCATTGGCATCAACGACCTTGAGCGCAACGGGGAATCCATCCCCTCCGAACCCGGCGATCCGCGAGCCGCTGACAAGGACATCGCCTCGGAATGTTGTCCGGTTGAACACATCCACTATGTTGCAGTCTTTGACCATCAAATCCGCCGGCTCTCTTCCGGCGGCCACGTTTATCATCTTCTCCAGCTCTTCTCTGCTTATGCCGGCTTCATTCTGAACTCCCATCTCTCACTCCTTGTCATTCATTAGAGCTTCATTATACCACTTATTATACCACTGTTTTTCAGGTGATGAAGAGAAAATGCAACAAAATAAAACAAAAAACTTTACGGATTGGTTTTTGCAATGTATAATTTCCCTATCAAAATCACCAAAGGAGATTTGTATGGCTGAAAATTTAAAAAGCGCAAGCGGCCTCGACAAACGGTTCAAGCTCTCCGAACGCAAGACAGATGTCAAGACCGAAATCATGGCTGGAGTCACTACATTCCTGACTATGGCTTACATTCTTGCCGTCAATCCGGGCATTCTCTCCGATGCCGGCATGGAATTCAGCAAAGTTTTCGCTGCGACTGCGATTTCATCGGCAATCGCCACACTGGTCATGGCTTTCATGGCCAACCTTCCATTCGCCCTCGCTCCGGGCATGGGGCTCAATGCATTCCTGACATACACCGTTGTTCTGGGCATGGGGTTTGACTGGAAGTTCGCCCTCACCGCTGTCTTCATCGAAGGAATCATCTTTCTCATTCTGACCGCAGTGAACATCCGCGAGGCGATTGTCAACAGCATTCCCGCCAACCTGAAGAAGGCAATCGGAGTTGGAATCGGAATGTTCATCGCCTTCATCGGGCTTCAGAATGCCGGAATCATAATCGGAAGCCCCGCCACGCTGGTTGACCTGAACCCGCATTGGTGCACCTTCGGCGAAGGCGGCAGCCTGCTGACCATAATCGGCCTGCTGCTGACCGGCATCCTTCTTGCCTACAAGGTGAAGGGCGCCCTGCTTCTGGGAATCGTGATAACCACAATCATCGGCATACCGGTGGGCGTGACAAAGTACAGCGGCGGCTCATATCTTCCGCCGGCTCCTTACTTCTGGCCGTTCGCATTCAACGAGATAGGCGGGCACTTCTTTGACTTCATCGTCGTGATGTTCACCTTCCTGTTCGTAGACATGTTCGATACTGTCGGAACGCTGATTGGATGTGCAACCAAGGCTGACATGATAAAAGAAGACGGCTCAATCCCAAACTGCAAGGAAGCCCTCTTCGCAGACGCTGTCGGAACAACAGTCGGAGCGATTCTGGGAACCTCAACCGTCACAACATTCGTCGAGTCCTCCGCCGGAGTCGTCGAAGGCGGCCGCACCGGTCTTACTGCACTTGTGACAGGCATCCTCTTCCTGCTTGCGCTGTTCCTTGAGCCTCTGTTCGGCTCAATCCCAAGCCAGGCAACGGCTCCTGCTCTTATCATAGTCGGTGTCATGATGATGACTCCTGTGAAGGACATCGATTGGGAAGACTTCACCGAAGCCATTCCGGCCTTCCTCTGCATCCTCTTCATGATAACCGCATATTCCGTCTCCAACGGCATCATGCTGGGAATCCTTTCCTATGTGATAATCAAGCTTTTCGCCGGCAAGGTGAAGGACATCGGAGCAATGACCTGGGTCGTGGCTGTTCTCTTCCTTGCGAAGATAGTGGTCGGGCTCATCTGAGTCTAAAGCCAGAAAGCAGCAATGCCGCCGTGGGTTCTTCCATGGCGGCTTTTATTATGCGAGCAGTCCGGATTCCTGTGTTGCTGACATCTGACATCAACGCTGCAAGGCAAAGAGCGGCTGAATGCATTCTTTGTCTGCATAGTCCGACAGAGAAACCGCGATTCAGGCGTTTCTTATTCTCTTTACATTGCAGTTCATCAAATGCCTTCCCAAATGTCTATAAGCAAAGGCTTTGATGCCTGACATCTCTTGATGATGATTTTTCAGCAATTCATCCGGAGAATCGTATACTCCAAAATCCTGCGTTATTCCCTCGCTTTGTATATATGTGTTGTTTCTGTCAAAATCAACTATTGGATGCTGAAAATCTTTTACCGCAACGCCATAGCCACAAAAAGAACCGGCGCAGCCTGCAAATTTTTTCTGCAGCTTGGACAAATATTTTTGATCCAATATAAAAGCCTCCAGTTCGTACCATTTATCTTCAAAATACACCTCAACCCAGCTGTGAAATATATTCCGGGGTGCATTTTTATAAACAAACCCGCTCATTGCCCCTTTCTGCAGCTGTTTGTCTATGGTGAATCCATGAATCCGGCAAGGAATCTCACAGGCGCGGAGCAATGCCATGAAAAGAGTTCCTTTTGTGTTGCACTGACCATATCCGTCCTCAAGGACTTTAGATGCAGGGATATCGTCATCCACATTATATCCAAATGCAATCTCATCTTTTACAAAGCCATAAATAGATTTAAGGCAGTCAAATTCATTTCGTTCCTTCCACCGCTTCATCTCTATCAATCTTTGAATCCCCGGATTTGAAAAATCCAGCATTTTAGTTTCTTGCAAATATTGATTCATTTTATTTTCCTTTACAAATCCCAATTTTTCTCTCTAACTACTTGCTGACATTATATCTTTTCAAAGCTTGTTTTTATAGGTCTGACTCATTCTTCCTTGCCTGTGTTGGTTCTCTCTTTTCTTTTCAGCATCTTTATCAGCTTGCCTCCAAATAAAAGCAGCAAGCAAAGGTAAACGATAAAGAAAGCCAAAAAATAGTACCATGGCTCATTTTTTCCAAAAAGCAGAGTTATCAAATATAGGACTATCGTAGTTAAAACAGCATTTGCGAAACAGTGCTTAACAGAAAGCTTTTGCATCTTCTATCCAGAATGGCTTCCGCTTTCCAGGGCATTAAGTCCTTCCAAAAAGCAGAGCTTCAATTCAATTTGCAGTGAAACAGGCTTCATCTGCAACTCTTGTTCCTACAACTATACTATCATTTCAGGAGCTTTCAAAAGTCAATGAAAAATTATCAGCAAGCAATTATCAGCAAGCAACCTTGACCGTTTTTTCGTATTGTACGATCACCGCCTTGATAAGCCTCCTGCTCAATGCAATCCTGCCGAACAAGGTTGTCCGCTCGTCCACCTCTCCTACCCGCTCGCACACTCAGACAGACGCATATCGTTCCGCTTGAGTTTGTTCCAGCTCATGTAGACCCGCTCGCACATCATCTCCCGCCTGCACCCTTGCTGGATTATAAGTTCGTTTTTTGCTATGCTTTCAATGTGAAAAAAGTAATCTGCATCGCCCTGCTTGCCCTGATTGCGCTGTCGGCGCTTCCTGCGCTTGAGATGACCACCGAGATTGAGGATTTTCAGATGCATCCGGATTTCTGGGCGGGCTTTCTTCCATCGTACATAGCGTATAAATTCAATTTCCACCTGCTTGAGCTGATTCCAGACAGGAACACCGAGGTTTCCGTAACGCTTTCTACGGGAATAATCCCACGCACAATAACCCAGAATCCTGTCAACGGCGACCCTCTGTGGATATGGCGGAGCAATCCAACAGTTCCGGTTCCCGAATATGATGACCCAGCCACCACAGTTAACCAAGATACCTCCAAGCTGATAGAAGCCCCCTACGATACCATGTCAGGCGGATGGCGGCTGAAATTCGGCCAGGGGTTCGGCGACTCCGTGGAGAAAGGCAAGGACAGGGTGGAGGTCTGGGCAAGCTTTGACGGCCAGTGGGAGCGGGCGCTGAACCCGATACTCCAGCTTGACAGGGCGGGCTATCCGTTCAACGAGAAAATATTCGATTACAAAGTCAATGACGAGCGCCACATAACGCCCGACTATCTGCTCTCAGGAACTCCCGACCTGATAGGCGATCAGCAGATGCTCTCCATGAGTTTCAGCATAGGGATGAACTACAACATGCTGCTGGCCAAGACGGCAAAGCTGCGCGGAATCGACTTGAACGCCAAGCTTACCTGGGCGCCGGAGAAGCTGAGCGCCTTCTTCTCCGGGAAGGCCGACTATTTCAGATTCTGGGCCATGGGAACAGGCGGATACACCCTGTTTGAGAAAACAGGCCCGTCCGGATTCGTGGACTGGTCGCTTGTGCTGGAAGACGAGCTTGAGCTAAGGGTTCTAACCGGCAAATACGTGCCCAAGTTCGCCGAAACAACAAAGGACACCGTCTGGGGTCTTTCGCCTGACAACATGACATTCTTTGGCCGTAACTCGCTGAAAGTCCATTATTACGGCAAGCAGTTCCTCAACGGCATGTGCGTTCCATCGTCCTATGCCTTTCTGGATATCGGCTATGCCGGAGGATATATAAACAACACCGGTTACAGCCAGTCAGCCAGCTGCTGGACAGGAAGCTTCGGGATCAACATCGACCTTCAGATGCTGGATGCGCTTCACATCTACTATGAGCTTGGCTACATTTTCTGGCCCGGCAACGACATCTCAAAGCAGGGTTTCAGCGTGCCATCCAGGATAAGCTTCTTGGTCAAGCTGGTGTATTAAGCCATCATTTTCCATTTTTTCCGGTCAAACATCACCGTTGCGTCCACTGCGCCCTCGACTGCGAATCAGAAATACGTATCGCAACTGCGAATCACAACTGCCAATCAGGAACAGCCGGGCAGAAATCCGCATTGCGCACCCGGCACCCGCATCCAGCCCCAAAGCCCCAAACGCCAAGCGTCATCCTAGCCGGTCAGAAACCCGGCTATCAGGAAACAGACACCGGCAAGGGCCGCCGCTATGAGCCCGTACGGAAGCTGCGTGGCTGCATGCTCGAAATTATTGCATCCGCAGGCACTGGACGAGAGAATCGTGGCATCCGAATAAAAGCATATATGGCTCCCGAACACCCCGGCGGACAGAACGGCCGACACGGCAAGCAACGTGCTGGAGCCCACCGCCTGCGACAACGGTATCACAATGGGAAGCGCTATTATGTACATCCCCCAGTTAGTCCCCGTTATGAACTCAGTCATCCCAAGCACAAGGAAAACCAGAAAAGGCATCAGCTGCGGAATCCTTCTCATAAGCGGAACCGTCATGTCAATCACAGTGAAGGTGAAGTTTATCCTGTTGGAGGCATAACTGAACAGGAAGGCCAGAACCATGAGCAATATAGGCAGCAGCATGTTCTTAAGCCCTTCGACACAGTATAAGGCGAAGTCGCCTGCGCTCATTAGACCCTGCCCAACATAAAGGAAGAACATGAACGCTATCGTCACAATGACCCCTTTCTGCATATCAATATCCAAAAGAATCGTTGAAATCACCAAAGCGGCAATCGGAAGAAGAAAATTCATCATCTTGGGATTGTCGGGCACCTGAATATCCTCTCCGTTTCTTATGTCTATATTATCCGAACCGGCGGGGGCAAGCGGCCCGCCTGCGGCCACCCTCTCCTCTGCCCGCTTCATCCTGCCTATCAGCGGAAACCATCCCAGAATCACAAAAATCACGATGATTGCGGCGAACCACGCATAGAAATTAAAAGGAATCGTCCGCACAAAGAACATGAGGCTTTCATCTTCGGCGCAGGCTCCGTTGATGGCCAGCAGACGAGAAGCGAAGACCGCCCAGGTGGATACCGGAATAAGGACGCATATGGGCGCAGCAGTCGAATCAACGACATATGCAAGATATTCGCGCGAAACCTTATGCCTGTCTGTTATCGGGGCCATGCACGAACCCACCGTCAGGCTGTTCAGATAATCGTCCAGAAATATCACAACCCCAAGCAGCCAGGTCCATGCCATCGTTCCCTTCCGGGATTTAGACTTGCTTGACACAAACTGCCCGAAGGCGAAAGTTCCGCCGGCCTTCTCTATCAGCTTTATTATGCTGCCCATAAGACCGCACACTATGATGAGCCATGCTATATCCTCGCCCATCATCACAGCCATCAGACCATTGTTGAATTCGCTGAAAGCCGCCTTTCCGTCAGCCATCACAAAGCACATGAGGGAGGCAAGAATCAATGATTCCAGAATCCGCTTGGTGATGAATATATAGGTGATGAGGAACACAGCGGGCAACAATGACCATAACCCGAAATCCTCAACCCTTTCAGGCAGCAAGCGCCGTGCAAGCAAAGTGAAAGCAACCAGAATCAATGCAGTTGCGACGAACTTCACCAAGTTCCTCGTCTTGTTGTGAGGCAATCTTGAATTCTCCTAAGCAGTCAGAATCGATATCATGGCGAGGACAACCCCAGTGATGCCCTCACCTCCCAGAAGCC
This sequence comes from Sphaerochaetaceae bacterium, assembly GCA_052170175.1. Taxonomy (GTDB): domain Bacteria; phylum Spirochaetota; class Spirochaetia; order Sphaerochaetales; family Sphaerochaetaceae; genus JAAYFO01. The sequence continues at coordinate 24,401 of JBQNBA010000003.1, forward strand.
CGCTGGACACAAGCCCGGCGGCAGAATCAACCTCATTGCGCCGCTTGAAGACCATTCTTGCGGCGATAAGCAGCGCAGCTCCTGCCCCCATTGCTGAGGACAGGTATACCGGCAGATAGACACCAAGCCCCAGCGTGGCTGTCGGCGCATTGAGAAAGAAAAGCAGCACTCCCGCAGCGATTCCAATGACCAAAGCCGTCTTATCCAGCCCTCCGGCGGCCATCGCCCCAACAGCTGCGGCCTGCGGAGCCGGAAGCTTCGCCGTGCCGAATCCGAAGGCTTTCTTCAATACAATCATGACCAGAACGGCGGCCACTGCGCCGATGACCCCTCCAATCGCCTCGGCAATGAGCTGCGATTTCGGAGAAGTCCCTATCATGCTCCCGCTCTTGAGGTCATTCATGACATCGCCCACCAAGCCGCAGGCCACGGCCGTCACCGCCGCAATCGAGAAAGCTCCGGCGAGGGATACGTTTGAAACCGCCGTTATGAGCAGAAACACCAGAATCCCGAATATCTCCATGGGATTCACCCCTGTCTGCCCCGTCAGCGTTCCCGAAAGATATGTTACAAGAGCGATTCCGACAACCATAAGCAAAGCCTGCCATATGCTTATGTCGGTGAATATTGAAAGCGCCGCAATCACCGCAGCTATCAAACCGGCGAAAGCCGCCGCAGGCTTCTTGCCCTGCTCCTGCGCCTTGAAGCTCTTTAGGGAAAGACGCATGGAGAATATTATCTTCAAAGCCACGCCGATTCCCGTGCCCAGCATCAATCCTATGCCCAGTCCTTCGCGGAAATGATTCGCCTCTGCGAAATCAGCTACAACTCCTGTCTTCACCAAAGCGGGAACCAACCCAAAATGGGCGGCAATGGCCCCGCCGAACCATATAAGCGAATAAAGCGGGCCTATCATAGCGCCTATGCCCATGGCCATGGGGCTTGCATACAAAGTCAGCGCCGTTGTCAGCGAGGTTGCGGGAATCAGCACAAACAATGCGGGAACAATCCCCGCCCAATCCCTGAGAATCGTGAATGCAACGCTTGCCGCCATTGCCGAAAAGAGAACAGCGGCCCTCCTGCCTCCGCTGGAACTGGCCATAAGCGTATCGAAAGCCGCTTTCCCCATCGGATAAGGCAGCTTGCGCTTCTCAATCAAATCAGCCCGGAATATCGCAGTGAATACAACACCCAGCAACGCCCCGCTTACAGCAAGCACAACAAGCTTGAATGTCGGGAACTCGCCATCGGGCTGCGCCATCCAGAAGCCGGGGATTGTGAAAGCCAGACCGCCGGCGACCATTGCGCCTGCGCTCATGAAGGTATGAGTTATGTTGACTTCCTCCAGAGAAGGCTTCCGGCGGAAAGCATTGAGAATGGCAAAGCTTGTCACTGTTACAAAGACCGTAGGCCAAGGCAACGCCCCTAGGCTCAACGCCACATACATGGAACTGGCGGTTATGACCAGCAATCCGACAAGCCCAACGAGAAATGACCTCAACGTGAATCGTTCTTCCATCAAGCCTTGCACTCTCCAAAAGCTGAAAATCACCATGCAATGCAAAATTGCAATGGCAATATAGCATAATGCATCAAATCCGTCCACATTGAATTATGAAATGCACGATTCGAACAATCATCAAACGCCATTAAACGCCATTAAACGCCATTAAGCGCAGCAAGCGCATCAAGCGGAGAGGAGAGAAAAAGCGGCGCTCCAAGGCGCTGCCGCTATTGCTCCCTGGTGGAGATGCGGCAGGTGCCGTCCATGATGGAACCCTCAAGCATCACAGCGCCGATGCTGTCAGCGGTTATGCTCCCCGACCTGGGATTCTTCACGGATACGATGCTTCCCTTTATATCAGCCCGGACATCAGAGTATTCAAACGAAAGGTCAGTATCCTCCATCGTGCAGTTGACAAGCTTGAGGTTGGTGCAGTAGCAAAGCGGCTGCGTGCCTATTATCTTGCAGTTTATCAGCGTCAGCCCGTCAGAGTACCATGCAAGATACTCCCCCTTTATCACACTGTCAGTCACGGTCAGGTTCCGGCAATGCCAGAAGGCATCCTTCGTGTCAAGGAAGGAATCGCTTATCCTGCCGTTCTCGACATACTGAAAGGAATACTTGCCGGTCATTTTCAGGTTTGATATCTCGATATCCTTGTTCTCAAAAAGGAAGTACTCGGAATTAATCTGCGAGTTCAGAATCCTGAGCCCGCGGCATCGCCATCCGAATTCCTTGGAATCAGCATGACATCCGTCCACGATGATGTCATGGCACTCTCTGAGCGCCTTTATGCCATTGAGCGCACTGCCTGAAATCCTTCCATCACCCGCATACCATATAGCCGCCCGGCAGGTATCGGACATGACGGAATCCTCGAGGGTGAACCCCTTGCAGTGCCACATCGGATATCGCAGATCGAACCTGCAATCTTTTATATGCACATCACGGCTTTCCTTAAGAGCCGATTCTCCGTCAGCAGGGCCGGCGAACACGCAATCCACCACATCAGCGCCGCTCAGACCGTAAAGAGAGCGCTCCTGATCCATGATCTTTCCAATTATCTTCAAACGTTCCATGGCTATAATATAGTGAAGAAAAGCCAGCGGCGGCTATAGAAAATCACATCAAAATTCCGACACCTTCGGCAACCAAAGCCTCCTCAAGGTCGACCCGCCCCTCCGGCCAGCTCAGGATGAAGCCCTGCTTCTGTTCCGAATCCGCTATGAATATGTACGAATCCCCCAGCATGACATCTGATTTCAAATAGTTTTTCAGCCCCTTCTTCCTTGCATAATCCACAAGCGCCGTTATCATATCAGAGGCGCCCCTGCACTCAGCCATGTCAGGCTGCGCCGCCTCCCCCGAATCCCCGACACAGTAAATCTGGCAGGCGACAGCTCTATTGGAAACCGTGTTCTTCTTGAGCCATTTGGAAAAATTCTGCGGGGTCGTCCCATACTTCTCCGCCAAGGCGACCCCGGTGACGCCTCTGGCTCTGGCAGCCAGTATCTCATCCTTATATGGATCCAGCAGGCTTTTCCCGCTGCCGACCGGACGACCAAGCCTTGCCCCCCGGCTTCGCTGCAAGGCAAGCGCCTGCTTCATCCTGGACGATATCAGCGCGCGCTCGAATCCCGATACAAGCTGCAACGCCGTGACGATGCCCTGATTGAACTCGCTCTTATCGCCTGTCATGGTGAATTTCTGCTCAAGCGCCGAAATCCAAACGCCTTTTCGGTGAAGAGCCTCCAATATGGCGCATAGCTGAATCAGGGATTTGGAGAACATCATCAAGTCCGGAACGACTACGAGATCGCCCTCCTTCGCCATATCGGCAAGCCTCCCAAGCTCGGTGCGCCCCCACTCTTTCACCACTGTGGGCGGCTCGGTCACGAACTCAACCTTTCCCAGCTTGTTATCCATCACGAAGCCCATGACGCGCTTGCGGCATGCCCTTTCGTCAATGCCTGTGGTCAATCTTATGTAGGAGTAAACAGTCACGGCTCTATTATAGTTGATTTCGGTTGATTTTAACAGCAGGGCGAAGGCTCGGATGCTGCATGCATTGAACGCCATCCGTGGTGCCATCAACGTCATGAAAAATCATATGGAAGTCAGCGCCGCGGCGATTGAGGACAACGGCAGATGTTTCGCCGCCAGACGGGTAAATCATGGTGAACTCGCCCTCAAATGGGAGTTTCCCGGCGGCAAGATTAAGAATCGGAAAAACGACAGGCGGCATTGATTATAAGCGTTAAAAGAAATATCATCATCTCATGCTAAAGGACGGCATTGCTCGGTTCAACAGCGCAAGCAGCCGCTTGATGTGGGCCATAACGCCCGCAGGCCTGATAATAGGGCTTCTGCTTGGCGACAGGATATCATCATTCGCATTTCTAGGTGAGTATTTGTTCATGGTGCTTACCTTCTCAGGCGCTGTTTCAATGCAGGCAAGGGACTTTGCAAATGTAATGAAGCATCCGAAGGACATACTTGTTTTTCTGATTGTCGGGAAAGCCGTCATCCCGCTGTCCTGCGTGTTCTTGATAAAGCTGGCCATGCCGGATGCGCCCGAATATGCGCTGGGCTATGCGCTTGTGATGACAGGTCCGGTCGCCGTGTCTTCTTTTATCTGGAGCGGCATCTACGCCGGAAACGCATCGTTGACTATGACGATTGTCATGGTTGATACCCTGATAACGCCTTTATCCATGCCGTTTTTTGTGAAGATGGCATCAGGGGCAACCATTGCCATAGACGCAGGCGCCATGATAATTTCGCTTTGCAGGATTGTTCTCATCCCAATGGTCATAGGGGTGGCGGCAAATGAAATCAGCGGGAACAAGCTTAAGTCGGAGCATGGGGCGTGTTTCAGCACCCTGGGGAAAGCGGCTCTGATATCATCCCTTGTCCTCAACAGCTCCAAGATAAGCAATGCCGCAGCCAGCCTGCGTCTGTCGGACTGGCCGCTTGTCGCCGCAGCGATTCTGGCGGTGGCGTTCTCGCTGATAGGCGGTTATCTCATCTGTTTGCTCATGGGCATAAGAAGCGACAATGCGGTATCGCTCACAATGGGCTGCGGATTGAAAAACAACACCGCAAGCCTGGTGATAGCGACAACAAGCTTCTCCCCGGCCACGGCGATACCGGTGTTTTTCATAATAATGTTCCAGCAGATCACCTGCTCAGGCGTGTCCGCCCTCCTGTTCGGCGATAGAATAAAGGAGGCGCAGAGTCTCGGGGAAGCCGCTGCCGAAGCGGAAGCAGAAGGCAAGGCCGGCAAAGGCCATGAGCCGGATTCCGCCGCTGCCGAGGTCAGTTCTTCCGAGGGCGGAAAGCGGCATCAACCAAAGGCTTATTTGCATTGACACTGGAAGCTTGCGGTAATAGTATCATAGAGTCTGGAGATGCCGGGCCTCGTTGTTTTATCGGTATTATTTGAACATAAAAGAAAAAGAAAAATGAAAAGATTTCTCCGCTATTCAGCGAAACATTGGCATTTATATGCATTCTCATTAATCATGCTTGGCTCAGGGATAGCCTTCGATGCCATCATCCCGAGATTCGTGCAGTCGCTTGTGGATAATGTGATGATAGGAAAGGACACGTCACGACTGTTCTCTCTTCTGATTTCAATGCTGGGGTGCTTCATTTTCAGAGGACTATGCAAGTACGCCCAGGAATTAAGCTCCGATATCGCCGGGATGACGGTCACACGGGATGCCAGGAGGGATTTGTTCAGATTCACGATAAAGCAGGATCAGGCCTTCTTCCGGGCAAATGCGCCCGGAGAGCTGATGAGCAGAATCAAGCAGGACACTGAAGCCGTGGGCTTCACCCTGGGGTTCATTGGAATCTTCACAATCGAGATAATAGTCCATGTCATCGTGATGCTCTCATGTCTGATAGCCATAAGCCTCCCGCTTGCCGCTGTATGCATTGTGATGATGCCTGCGATAGCATTCATAGGGGTGAGAAGCGAGAAGAAAGGCGACAAGATATACGGCGAGATAAGCGAAGAGACGGCCACGATGAACAAGACCGCCGGGGAAGCGATATCCGGAATACGCACAGTGAAGGCGTTCAACCGCGAAGAGCATGAGAAGAAACGATTTGACAAGAGAAACAAGCATTTCTTCAGCCTTTCGGTGCATCTGGGATATATGTTCTCAACATACGAAGGCGTGATAAGCCTCCTGGGAAGGGTCATGCTGTTCGTCTGCGTGCTTGTCGGAGGAATCGTTACGCTTGAAGGCCATATGACGCTGGGAAGCCTCGCCTCCTCCATCGAGTATGTGAACAACCTTGTCTGGCCGATGATGGAGATTGGATGGGTCATAAATGAAATCGCCTCAGCCAGCGCATCGGCGAAGAAGATAGGCAAGCTCTATGAGTACAGAAGCTCCCTGCAGGAAGGCGCCGGCCATAGAACGATAAGGCACGGCAGACTGGAATTCCGGAATGTCAGCCTCAAAATCGGGGATGCCTTGATTCTGGACGATGTGTCATTCACCCTTGAGGAAGGCAAATCGCTTGGCATAATGGGAGCCACCGGCTCAGGAAAGACCACAATCACAAATCTAGCAATGAGGTTCCTTGACCCCACCTCCGGGCAGATTCTGCTGGACGGAACGCCGATACAGGAACTTGATTTCGACAGCATAAGGAACGCCTGCTCAATCGTCACCCAGGACATATTCCTCTTCTCCGAGACAGTGATGGAGAACCTCAAGATAGGGTCGCCGGACATGACGGACGAAACAGCGATGGAGGCGGCTAGGAGAGCCAAGGCCCATGATTTCGTCAGCAAGCTTGAAAACGGATATCAGACTGTCATAGGAGAAAGGGGAATAGGCTTGTCGGGCGGTCAGAAGCAAAGGCTCTGCATAGCGAGGGCAATAGCCAAGAACGCCCCGATAATGGTTCTGGACGATTCAACATCTGCCTTGGACATGGAGACGGAAAAAGAAATCCAGCGCGAGCTTAGAGCCCTGCAGAGAAGCAAGAGCACGATAATAACGGCCCACAGGATATCCGCCGTGAGATGGGCGGATGAAATAATCTATCTGGAGAAGGGCCGAATAGTCGAGCGCGGCGTACACGAAAGCCTGATGGCTCAGAAAGGCCGTTACTATGATACTTTTGTGGCGCAGTATTCAAAGGAGGAAGCAGATGGCCTTCAATAAATCAAGCACTGATGAAACAAGGACGAACACCTCCAAGAAAGCCACAATAAGGCGGGCCTTGTCCTACATGTCCCAATACAGAGGAAAGACCCTGATTGTCACCCTCATGATGATAATCGCCTCCTGCATAACTGTCGCCCTGCCCCTGCTGATTGAAAACGCCATCGATGTCCAGGTTGCGCGAGGAAGCAAGGCCGGGCTGGCAAGAGTGGTTGAAATAGGCATCGCCCTGGCCCTTGTGTGGACAATCCTTTCGGTGGTACGCGTCAGAATAATGACAAAGGTGACGAACTCGGTGGTGCTGCAGGTGCGCACCGAAGCCTTCGCCCACCTTCAGACCCTGAGCCTGCACTATTTCGACACACGGCCCACGGGGAAGATTCTTTCCAGGCTCATAGGCGACATAACATCGCTTAAGGATATGCTGAGGCAGATGATAACCAACCTCGTGCCGAATTTCTTCTTCCTTTCCACCCTCGTGGTGGTGATGTTCGTGAAGAACCCCCTGTTCGCCGGTGCGGTTTTCGCCGTTCTGCCCCTCCTTGTCGGCGGGATATTCGTGATATTCAAAAGAGCCTTCGTCCATTGGCAGGAGTTCAGGCAGAAGCAGGCCAATGTCAACGCTTTCTCGCATGAAACCGTATCTGGAATCCGTGTCGTCCAGAGCTTCAATGCGCAGGAAGAAATGAATGAGTCATTCGGCAAGATAACGCAGCAGGTTCTGGATGAATGGACCGCCGCAGTGAAGAATGCGGATTTCACCGGGGTGATAATCGACCTGAGCCAGGGGCTGGGATACTTCCTGCTGTATATGCTGGCTGTAAAGACAAACGCCACTGTCGGTTCGCTTGTGGCCTTCACAAGCTTCATCGTCCTGTTCTGGCGCCCCATCAGGCAGCTGGCAAACATGTACAACCAGCTTGGCAACCAAATCGCCGGAGCAGAGAGGGTGTTTGAGATACTGGACACAGAGTCAATCATGATTGAGACAAAGCATCCTGTCCCGCTGGACAAGGTGACCGGCAAGGTTGATTTTGAAAATGTAAGCTTCGCCTACCCCGATGAGCCTGATGTACCGGTGCTTGAGAACATAAGCTTCTCCGTCAATCCCGGCGAGACAATAGCCCTGGTGGGGCCGACCGGCGCAGGCAAGACGACTATAATCAATCTCCTGGCCCGTTTCTATGACCCCGGCAATGGACGGATACTGATTGACTCCACCAATCTTAAAGACATCGCCATAGCCGACCTCAGACGCCATATAGGCGTGATGACGCAAGACAGCTTCCTGTTCTCCGGAACCATAAGGGAGAATCTGCTTTATGGGAAGCTTGATGCCTCGGATGAGCAGATTCAAAGCGCCTGCAAGGCTCTTGGAGCGCATGATTTCATAATGGCCACGGAGAAAGGCTACGACACCGAGATAACCGACCAGACGCTGTCACAGGGGCAGCGGCAGCTGCTCTCGCTCGCCAGAACGCTTCTCAGCGACCCTTCTATCCTCATCTTGGATGAAGCGACTAGCGCAATCGACACTTACACTGAAATGCTTGTGCAGCGAGGAATCAAGCTTCTGACCTCTGGCAGGACAAGCTTCGTTGTCGCCCATAGGCTCTCCACGATAAGGAATGCGGACAGAATCCTTGTAATAGACAAGAAAGGAATCCAGGAACAGGGAAGCCACGATGAGCTTATACGCCTCGGCGGACAGTATGAGGCCTTGTACAGGGCTCAATTCGAGATATAAAACCCTTCCAGGATTTCTGGGGGAAAGCTTTCCCCAATCCTTTATCTTGGCGCATCAAGACAGATTCCGCACCAATCTGACAGAACGTCATCAGAGCGCATCAGAACGTCATCAGAATGTCATCAGAGGACGCCATAGTCCAGAGAGTGTCAAGCCCTCAGAAATCCGTGAAGTGCCAAAACAAAGCCTGAACCCAGTCTGCCGGCCGGAACCAAGTCTGCTGGCCTGAATCCAGTCTGCCGGCCTAAAGCCCTATCTGGGGCGCAGCCTTGGCCATTGCGTCTATGGTATGCTGGATAAGCTCCGGAAGCTCCATGTCACCCATCATCTCAAGCCCCTTGAGGATAAGGCTTCTATCCACCCCGGCTGCGAATCCGGCCGAATTCCACTTTTTCTTCACTGATTTGACCGTCATCCCAACCATCTTCTCAGGGCGCACAAGCGCCGTGGCGTTGATAAGCCCTGTAAGCTCATCTATGGCAAACAGCACCTTCTCCATGTACTTCTCGGGCTTGACATCAGAGCATATCCCATACCCATGGCTGCATACGGCGTGGATGAAATCATCATCGGCGCCAATCTCCCTCAGAAGCTCCGGCGCCTTCTTGCAATGCTCAGAGGGAAACATGCCGTAATCCACGTCATGCAGAAGACCCACAAGCCCCCAATGCTCCGGATTCTCACCCTTAAGGGCGGCGAACTCCCTCATTACAGCCTCCACCGCCAGGGCATGGTGGATAAGGTGCTCATTGTCATTGTGCTTTCTTAAAAGATACAGCGCATCATCACGTGTCATGTCAACTATATATAATCCTTTATCCAGTTCCTGAGAAGAACATAGGTGTCTTTTCTGTTCGTCTCATTGAGAAGCTCGTGCCTGGCCCCTTCCACAATCTCAGTGGTGACATCAGCCAGACCTGCTGCACGATACATCTCGGAGACTTTCCTCACCCCCCTTGAAAATCCCCCCACAGGATCCATCCCGCCGCTTATGATGAGCAAAGGCAGATCATTAGGAAGCTTCTCGGCATTTGACCTGTCATTTGCGAATCTTATGCCGTCTATGATATCAATGTAGAACTCGCCTGTGCAGGGAAAACCGCAAAGCGGATCCTCGACGTATCTGCGAACCATTTCAGAATCGCGCGAAAGCCACTCGAATCCTGTCTCCCCCGGCTCGAATCTCTTGTTATAGTTCCCGAAGGAAAGCCTGGTCATCTTCACTGAGGGCTTATGAGGGCCGTTCTTGCGCACTTCACTCCTGGCTATCATCTTCCCAAAGAATCCCATCAGGCCTTGCCCTGCGCCGGTGCCCAGAATCATCACCCCATTATAAAGCTCAGGATGCTGAACCATGACCGTTCTGGCAAGGAAGCTGCCCATGCTGTGCCCCAAGAGGAAGAGAGGCACCCTGGGAAACTCGGCGGCGATATAGCTGGAAATCTCAAATGCATCATCGGCGACCCGCTGCCATCCATCATTATCGGCAAAGAAACCTTTCTCTCCGTTCTCGATGGAGCCTCCATGCCCTCTGTGGTCATGGGCGATCACAGCCATGCCGTTCGAAGCGAGGAATCTGGCGAATTCATCATATCTGGCGCTATGCTCAGCCATTCCATGCAGAATATGAATAAACGCTATTATCTTAGAGCGTTTCTCCGGAAGCCAAACCCGATAGGAAAGAACTCGCGAATCGCTGCAGGTGAATGATTTCTTCTCCATTTGCCAGACCTCATAATTTTTGTATAACTGTAATATGATATTAACATCAGAATTACATTTGAACAAGACACTTTATGCGAAATAAATGTGAAAGTCATCGTTTTTTTCTTGTTTCTTGACACCAGTCGAAATGCAATGTAGATTCTTAATTTAGATGAAGTCCAGATTATTTGCTTTCGCAACCGCGATCGATGAGCGGCAATCAAATCGCCTCCTTGCACAGAAAACCGCCCAGCCGGAGGAAAGCGGTATCACAAACGCCTTGGAGGTCAACGCACGGACCGGAGCCGTTGTGCCTTTCCGCATACCGGACAGGATAAAATCGGCGTACATGGGCGGAAGGGCGTTGGCCGCCAGGCTCTTTGCGGAATTCGCCGTCTCTGACAATCCCGAGGGCAACCCGATAATCATAGCATCTTCGCCGATGAACAACACCTTGACCCCATATGGAGACAGTTTCAGCATAGCCTTCCAGAGTCCGGTCACGACACGCTTCACAGTGTTCGGGTCGCTGTGCAGCTTCGGTGCGAAGATGCGAACGCTGGGGCTTGATGCGATAGTCATAACAGGGGCGGGGAAAGAGCCATCAGTGCTTAGAATCGGAAAGGAGTCGTCTTTAGAGCCCAACAGCTTCCTCGCGGGGATGCCGACAAGCGCCGTGGATGAAATGCTGCGGACTTCAAAGGAGCAGTGCATAATAGCCACAGGACCTGCCAGCGAGAACGGAGCGCCGATGGCGGCTCCGGTATCAGAAGGCATGACGCTTGGCAGGGGCGGGCTTGGCCTGCTGATGATGCGCAAGGGTCTTAAGGCGATAATGATAACGCCGGAGGACGAAAAGCTCAATCTGAGACTCAAGACAATCGTGAAGGATCATCAGCAGAAGCCGGAGAAGGCCCTTGAAAAGCTCTCCAGGATAATCTCCCGCAGCCGCTACCTCGGCAGGACAGAGTTCAACATGATGCACAAGGGGCTTCATGCGGGATTCGTTCCCACCTCA
>JBQNBA010000004.1:0-34662 GCA_052170175.1 Sphaerochaetaceae bacterium
GACGAGTTGAAAGGCAGGGTCATAGATGAATCGCTGCTTGAATGGCTGATGAAATCGCCGGAGGGTCTGCTGAAAGGGGCGGCTGGGAAAACAATGCTGCTGCTGACCCAGACTGATGAAGTGATGTATAATACGGATGCTGTCTGCCGCAGGCTGAGAACCATATTGCGAGACACCTATGCGGTCAGCATAAAGGAGAACTGGATTGAACTATAAGGATATCATCATCGTGCGCGGCGCGGGGGATTTGGCGACCGGAGTGATTGCGATGCTCCACAATGCGGGGTTCCAAGTGATTGCCCTTGAGACTGACGAGCCCACATGCATAAGGCGCACAGTCAGCTTCGCCGAGGCGCTGTATGAAGAGCGCTTCCAGGTAGAGGGCATCGAGGCGGCGTATGCGAAATCTCTTCAAGAAGCCATTTCGTTTCTGGAAAGCTCCATCATTCCAATTATGATAGACCCTGATTGCAGAATAATAAACGAAATCCATCCCGATATAGCGATAGACGCCATCATAGCAAAGCGCAACTGCGGAACAACGCTTGACATGGCTCCGATGGTGATTGCGCTTGGCCCGGGCTTCACCGCGGGAGAAGACTGCCACTATGTAATCGAGACCCAGCGCGGCCATGACCTTGGACGGGTGATTGATAGCGGATGCGCCGCTGCCAACACCGGCATGCCGGGGATAATCGCCGGAGCCGGACGCGAGAGGGTTGTCCACAGCCCGGCGGACGGCGTTATGGTTCCGATATGCCGAATCGGCGACAGTGTGAAAGCGGGCCAGACAATAGCACAGATAGGCAAGCCCGAAGGCGGCTCGGCGGGAGTGACGGCAACAATTGACGGCTGCCTGAGAGGACTGCTCCATGGAGGGCTGGCGGTGTTCAAGGGAATGAAGATAGCGGACATCGACCCTAGGGACAATCCATCGTTCTGCTACTCCATAAGCGACAAGGCCCGCAGCATAGGAGGCGGAGTTCTTCAACTCGTCTGCGCTTTCAGGAATTCAAGAACGACTGCGTATCAGACGCAGTCTTGACTCCTGCCTCTGAATTCGTGCGCTTGGAGACCCTGCCGGGCAGAAGCAGCTGAGGCAGAGGCTACCGAGGCAGAGGCACCGAGGCAGAGCAAGCAAAAGCAAGCAAGAGCAAGCCCAAACAAGCAAGCATTAATAAAACACCGCCGGCTCTGGAACTTGCCAGGCGGCGGTGCTGTGCGATTAAGCTGTTTAGAAAGGTTACTTGTCGCTCTTGATGCCGTAGCGCTTGTTGAAGCGGTCAACACGTCCTGTGGTGTCCACAACTTTCTGTGTCCCAGTGAAGAACGGGTGACAGGCAGAGCAGATTTCAACCTGAAGATTCTTTGCCGTGGACTTGGTCTTTATCACATTGCCACATGCGCAGTGAATCTCGCCAAGCTCGTATTTTGGGTGAATTCCGTCTTTCATCGATTTCCTCCGTTATGAAATCCGCTGATGCGGTCATAGCCATGACAGCGGACAATGTTCGTCAGCTGTTCTCCATTCTCCGTCACGCAGGCGCAACGCCTGGATTCATTGAACGCAAGAACATCTCATTATTTTTAGTTTTGCGTATTTTGTCAATCAGGAACTCGGTCAATTCAAGGTCTTCAAAGTTGTTTATGGCGTTCCGCAGAATCCATATCCTCGCCGCCTCGTCCTTATCAAGCAGCAGCTCCTCGCGTCTGGTGCCGGACTTCTTTATGTTGATTGCGGGGAACACCCTGCGCTCAGCCATACGTCTGTCCAGAACAATCTCGCTGTTCCCCGTGCCCTTGAACTCCTCGAATATGACTTCATCCATCCTGGAGCCGGTTTCTATCAGGCCGGAGGCTATTATCGTGAGGCTTCCGCCTTCCTCTACGTTCCGGGCTGCGCCAAAGAACCTCTTGGGCTTGTGCAGCGCATTCGAATCGACTCCGCCGGACAGAATCTTGCCGCTGGCCGGGACTGTCTGGTTGTAGGCTCTCGCCAGTCTGGTTATTGAGTCAAGCAGAATGACGACATCTTTCTTATGCTCGACAAGACGCTTGGCTTTCTCTATGACCATCTCGGCGACCTGCACATGGCGTGATGATTGCTCATCGAATGTGGAGGCTATGACCTCACCGCGCACGTTCCGCCTCATGTCGGTCACTTCTTCGGGCCGCTCATCGACAAGGAGAACCATCAATGTTATCTCGGGATGGTTGGCCGTTATCGAATTCGCTATCTGCTGCAGCAGGATTGTCTTTCCAGTCCTGGGGGGTGCGATTATCAATGCCCTCTGCCCCTTTCCTATCGGACAGAACAAGTTTATGATGCGCATCGAAACATCCTGTCCGCCGCTGTCATTCGACATTCCGGTGAGCGAAGGAAGCAGCGCGGGGTCGGCGACTTCCAGATTTATCCGCTCATCCGGATAAAGAGGAGTCAGCGAGTCGAAGGAAGCCCTTGTCTTGGCTTTCACCGGCTCGTCATCGTTCACATAGGCTATCTTGCTCAGGGCAAAATATTTCTCGTTCTCCTTCGGAGCCCTTATGACGCCTTCTATTGTATCGCCCGTCTTAAGGTTCAGGTACTTGATGTGCATCGATGATACGTAGACATCCTCCGGCCCTGCCAGATAGCTGTTGTTCGGCGAACGCAGGAAGCCATATCCTTCCGCAAGCACTTCCAAGGTTCCGATGGCATACACCGTCCCGCCGGACTGGATATGGGCGTGGACTATCTCAAACATCACATCCTGCTTCTTGTAATCGAAGTAGTTGTCAACCGGGACGCCTGTCATGCCGGCAAGAGTCTCCTTGAGATCGGACGGATTTGCCTGTGCAAGGTTTCCAATCAATAGCCTTTTATCCTTATGCTCTGCATATTCCTCAAGCGAAATGCAAACATCGTCCATCGTGACGCTTTTTTTCTGGTTGTTCCTGTTGCTGAACTGCTTGCTGCTTCTCTGAAAGCCCTTGCCGCCGTGCTGCTTGCCGCCCTGCCGGAAGCGCTGTTCACGGGAACTGTCCTCCGCCCCCTGCTCGGTGGCATCGGAGGCTGTTGTCTCCTGCCCTGCAGCCGCAGTCCTGTTTTCCCGCGGTTCTTCTGCGGAGGCCGCAGAGCCGTCAGAAGGCTTGGTTTCAGATGATTGCTCAGAGGCATCGGAAGGCTTCTCCGCAGCTGTGCGTCCGGCTTCCGTTTCCGGTCTGGACGCAGCCTTTGAGACCTCGCCTTTTGGCCGCCTGCCCGCTGTCCTTCTTCTAGGCCTCTCTATAATCACAGGGGCCTCTGGCTTTTCCTCTGCCGCAACAGGGTTTTGAGCGTCCTGGCTGCCCTCTTCCTTCGGCTGGGGGGATTGTTTGACCAAACCCTCTTGAAAACCTAATGACGGCTGCTCATCGGCCGCCTTGGCGATCACAACCTGTTTTCTCTTCACAAAGACCCTTCTGGGTTTCTCATGAGATACATCCTCAATGATTTCTTCAGACATGATTATCACTTACTCCACTTGATTGCAAAACCCATTAATGAAAATAACTGGATTGAATAAAAGAAAAATTCGAGCGGAATCCCCGCTCATTGCTCTTTAAATATATTGCCACTTTGATGTTCTGTCAAGCAAGCTGACCCCATTCAGATACATCAACGTCAGAACGGCGGCTGCGACAGTGGCCCGTTTTCTTATGTAATCCCTGTTCAGGGATGAGAATGAAAGCCTGACCGACTGACTTGGAAGGACTTGCCCTGCGAATCCGAAATACACTGTGCCTATGGGATTGTCAGTGGTTCCGCCGTCAGGCCCGGCGACTCCGGTTATGCTTACGCCTATCGTGCTTCCCAGGCTTCTCCGGACTCCCTCGGCCATGGATATGGCGCATTGATGGCTGTATACGGAATAATCCGCCATGGTTTTCTCAGGAACTCCCAGAAGCTTAGCCTTGGCCTGCTCTGAGTATGACGCAACTCCGCCCATATACCATTGGGATGCGCCGCCTCGGTCTGTGAGGGTCTTGGAGAACCACCCGCCTGTGCAGCTTTCAGCAGTGCTGATGGTCATGCCGTGTGACTTAAGGCGGTCGCAGAGGGCGTCTATGATGTCACGCTCGCCTTCCGCGATGAGGTCTTCTCCTATGGCGGCTTTCAGGTCAGCTTCCATTCCGCGGCGATCCTCATCGGTTCCTCCGGAGAGATAAAGGCTTATCTTGTATTGCTGAAAGCGGGTGCCCCATATTATTCCCGGTCTGCTGAACCGGGCGCAAAGCTCCTCCAGCTTGGATTCGGGTATGAGATAAACCGAGTATTCATCGCGCTCCAGATTCAAATGCCCCTTGAGCAGGGCAAGCCTGGGCAGCACCAGGTTGAAGAACATCGGCTGCATCTCCCCGGGAGGGCCCGGCATGCTCACCATAAGAACCTGTCTGCGGGATCGCTTCACGTACCCCATGAATCCCGGCGCCGTTCCATGCGGATTCTCCAGCAGCTCAAACCCCTCGGGGATATAGGCCTGACGTTCATTTGCCCCATGGATTCGCTCTCCTACGCGCTTGTAAAGAGCATCCCACGCCCTCTGGTCAAGCACAAGCTTCACTCCGGCCTCGTCCGCTATTATGCGGCGTGTCATGTCGTCGCTTGTAGGCCCCAGCCCGCCTGTTATGATTACGATATCGCTGTCAGCAAGGCAACGGTCAAGCATCTTCTCTGTGCTGCCGTCATCGGGCACTATTATTGAGCGCAGAACCTCGAACCCCAGATGGGTCAGTTCGGTGCAGATCCTTGAGGTATGCTTGTCCTCTATTATACCCCTTGTCAGTTCGGTGCCTATTATAAAGAGGGAAACCGTATTATACTTCATTTTTCTTTTTGCCTTTCCTGCTCGTCGCAGTCGAATGCGCCGCCTTAAAGAGGCAGAGGGCGATGATTGCATATGAAATCCACACGAATGCATGGGCAAGGCAATCGCCGTGCTTCGTGTATATGGTGAAAGCTCCGTCAGTGTAAACGGGCACGTTGTATATATGCCAGTACATCTTGAAGGGAGTCATCGGGTCTTCAATCTTTCCTGTCGGAGTTATCATGCATGATATGCCGGAGTTCGTTGCCCTCAGCGTTGTCTTGCGGTTCTCAACAGACCTGAAAACAGCGATTGCGGCATGCTGCATCTCGGCAGAGACCGCCCCTGACCAGCTGTCGTTCGTCATGTTGAGTATCAAATCCGCTCCGCTTTTCACAAAGTCGGCGTTCAGATATCCAAATACATCCTCAAAGCATATCGGGGTGGAGAAGCGCACCCCCTGCGCCGTTTCGAAGACCACGCTTTCAGTGCCTTTCTCCCACCAGTTGTAGTCATTGGCCAGAAGAAGATTGTAAAGCCAAGGAAGCTGCTTTTCGTATGGGAAATGCTCTGTGAACGGCACAAGATGCTGCTTGCGGTATGTCTGCTTTATCTCTCCATCCTCAAAGAATATCACGGTATTGTAGTCTTTCCTGTTCCATGAGCCGTCTTCATTGTAAGGGGACTCCCCTTCCTCCAGCACGCCCTCGGGATTGCCTGTAAGAAGCGGAACAGGCAGGCCCTTTCCGAACTCCACGAACTCATCAACCAATCCCGCCGTGTCGTAATAATCGTCTGCGCTTGGATAATGAGTATGCCAGGCCACTGATGGCACGAAAGCCGTCTCTGACCATATGACCATGTCCGGCTTCTCCAGCAGAGCCTCGTATGTCATCTTGCGAAGGTTGTTGAAGTTGCGCTTATATGTGGGATAACCGCCCTTCCATGAGTCGGCATTATGCTGTATCGCAGCTATCCGCCATACTATGTCGGGCTCCTGCCTGTTCCAATATGAAAGCGTTACAATCCCATATACGATGCTGAATGCCAGAATGGCGGCATAGCAGAGCAGCGGAACCCTTTCGCTTCTGAACTGCTGCTTGATGTCATTGATGCCATTGCCGAATCCGCCCTGAAAGCCATCGCAGAGCCAGGAGCCCAGGAATGCCTGGGGAAGAA
The DNA here is from genome assembly GCA_052170175.1 of Sphaerochaetaceae bacterium. GTDB lineage: Bacteria > Spirochaetota > Spirochaetia > Sphaerochaetales > Sphaerochaetaceae > JAAYFO01. The sequence continues at coordinate 6,006 of JBQNBA010000004.1, forward strand.
CCATCAAGAAGGTTATAAGCCAGATTCCGGAGAAATCAGCGATTTGTATGAGCACTCTGTATTTGTAAAGGGCATATGCGATTGTCCCATAAGGATATCCGGCAAACCAGCTCTGGCAGAGATATGCATAGGCCGTCCAGCATATGGCCTGGGCGATGTAGGCCTTGCGGCCAAGCCACCTTGAGCAGAGCTTCAACGCAATGAAGAGCAGCAGCATCTCCGAAGCCTTTATGAAAGGCACCAGTATTATCGCCAGCGCATGAAAGGTGGAGAGCCAGTAGTTGAAGAACAGATAGAAGGCAAAGCCGAATATGAATCCATATCCAGCGCAGGCCGCAAGCCCCGCATTCTTTATGACGGCGAACACGGGGATAAGGGCAAACAGCGCTATGAAGCCAATCCCTCCAGCGGAGATGAAGCCCGGAAAGGCCATGGAATAAATCAGGGCAGAGCCGATTAACACAGCAACCTCAAGACCGACAGTCCCGAGGTTGCGCTTTCTGATCATCTTGTTTTCAGGCAGAACAACGTCCTTCATTACTTGCCCTGTCTGATATTCCAAACCATTTCCTTGATTTCCTTGCCGGGACGGAACACGGCGACTCCATGAGTCTGAACCGAAACCATATGGCCGGTCTTGGGATTCCTGGCTTTCTCACGGCCTTTTCTTGTTCTTATCTCGAAGGTTCCAAAGCCGCGCAGCTCAATTATCTGATCGGCTTTGAGCCCGTTCTTGATTTCCTCAAAGAAACAATCAATCACCTTGTGGATTTCATTGCGATTGTATCCAAGCTGTTCATGAAGATTCTCTATGATAGTCGCCTTTGTCAGTTTATCTTTTTCTTCCATGTTACCATCTCCTTATCAAGTACTATATGGAACTGGGGATTAAGCCAGCTTGTTGAACTTCAACTGCATTCTGGACTTCTTGCGTCCGGTTGCATTACGATGCATGATGCCTTTGCTGGAAATGGTATCCAGAAGCTTGAGGCTGTTCTTAAGCTCAACCTCAGCGGCGGCCTTGTCTCCTGCAGCGCAAGCTGCATTGAACTTCTTCACAGCGGTGCGGACCGTGCTCTTGGCTTCACGGTTTCGCATCCTCCTGGCCTTGCTCTGGGCATCTCTCTTCTTAGCGGAACGTTTCACGTATAACCTCCATATGATTAACAGATTGTTTTCAAACGCTTTATTCTCATTTGACGGTATAACAACATATCACAGACGTTAAAACGGGTCAATACAATGCTTTATCTTAATTGGAGAAAAAATCCTCTTGATATTCCGGGGTGATTTCCCAGCGGTTGCTCTCGTTGGAATAGAACACAGCGGAACGGGGGATTATTATGATTCGGCCATCGCTGGAAGACAGGCTTATCTTCTTGGAGAGGATATTGATTTCAGATACACGGCAGATTTCATCTCCCACCCTCAGCTTGCTTCCCTCGTAGGGATAGTCGCGCTTTTCCTCTATATAGAAATCGTATTCATAGGAGAGGCAGCACAGAAGCCTGCCGCAGGGGCCGGATATCTTCATCGAATTGAGAGAGAGGTTCTGCTCCTTCGCCATCTTTATCGTGACGGGGTTCAGCTTGTCGGTGACGCAGTGGCAGCAGAAATCACGCCCGCATACCGCAAGGCCACCCAGAACCCTCGACTCGTCCCTGACGCCTATCTGCCGGAGCTCTATCCGAAGCCTGAACACCGAAACCAAATCCTTCACAAGCTCCCTGAAATCAACGCGGTCATCGGAGGTGAAGAAGAACAGGACCTTGGGTTCCTCAAGAAGGAAATGCGCCGTGACAAGCTTCATGTCAAGGTGGTGCTTCTCTATTTTCTCCCTGCACACCCGCATCGCTTCGTCCTCGTTCTCAAGGTTCTGATAGTATCGCCTCATATCATCCGGAGTCGCAACTCGGTCGATGCGATCCATGCTGCCGGAGACGAATGCAAGGATGGGCTTCTGATATCTGGCCTCCCAGCAGTTTGAATCATCGTCATCGTCATTCATCGGAACCGGGTCGATTTCGGTCACGCTCACTATCTTGCAGCTGAATGGCTTCTCGTCGCCCTCATAATCGCCGGAAGCGACAAGGTCGGCGTCTTCGTCATCGTTCCATTCACCGATGGCTTCGCTGCACATAGCGCAGTAATCACCGCCGCAGAGATGGCACGCCCCATGCACCTCGGTGGAGCCCGGCTGATAGTGGGCATCTCGGGAAGGCACGTTGCCCACGACTATCCCCATGTCAAGGCCAAATCTCGTAGGAGCCACGACATATGTTCCGGGATACAGAACCATGTCGCTTGAGCAGACGTAGATTTCATTTGAGGATGGGTTCTTCACAAAGTACGGATACTCTTCCCGGTCCTCCATGCCATCGTGGGCTGAACCGTGCATGAAATCGCCATTCTGGCTTCTGCCTCCGCGGCCAAAGCCTGCGTTCCTGCCTTTTTTATGATTATATTGTTCAAAGTTCTTCATTCCAGTTTAAGCTAGCACGCCGTAAAACAATTGTCAAACCCATATGATGCCTGAGTTTTCCTGTAAATCAAAATGCCGGTTCTCCATGCTGTCCGCTTTGGCTTGATGTCTGAGAACAGGGGTCTGGGAATGTCAACCCAATGCTTCTCTTAATTCTTCTATCGCCTCTGAAGACCGGCCATCTATTATTCTTTTAAAAAAAGACGCTATGTCATTGTCAGTTATTATATAACATACCTGGCTGTTGGCACGGGCGATTTTCGCAATATGATCAGCTTCCTCTTTTGTCCATTTCTGTATTTTCCGCATCTGCCCAATAATAGTATGTGTCTGAGCAAATGATCGGCTATCTTCCAATGCCAGTATTAAATCGGTTTTTGTTTTGTCCTCTATGGCTTTTCCTCTATCATTTTCAATCACTTCTTTCTGGTAAGAATAATATTTTCTTTCGAGCAACTCATTATTCGCAGTTCGTTCAATGATATCCTTCACCAGACAATCAAGTTCCTGACCTTCTGTATAATCTGCCGGTACGAAATATTTGATGCGTCCATCGCGCATCATTTTGTACACTTTGCTTTTATCATTGGTTTCTGCGTTATAAACGCCGATGGAGTGGCCTCCATAAGAATTAACCAATTTCATACATGGAACATCCGTATCGCTGTCACCTATGTATACCATGTTCCTAAAAGGAACCCTAAGCTGATCAGGGGCAAAATGATCGTTGACACGTTGATCATTCACATCAAGCAGGCCCTTTTCAATACGGAAAAGAAACTGTGTCTTATTTGTATAATTGACTACCTGCGCCGGCCATATTGCCACATCATTTTTATCAAACAAGAACGAGCTAGCGAAAATCTTTTTAAATTCTCCGCTGACAGCAGTCCCCTCTATCATTTCCCTGAGACCAGATGAGATGATATAGTGTTCGACCGTCACACCGACTTCTTCTCCGTATCTCTTCATACGTACAAACCAATCTTCAACACCCGGGAATAGTTGCACCTTTGATCCGTAAGCCTTCAATGATTCTCGCGTAAATAGCGTCTTTCCAGCGGAGCTTTCTTTCATTTCAAACATCCACGCCAGATTCTGATCCATCTCATTTTCTTTTGCAAGGCCGTTTGACTTGTCCCAGAAAGCTTTTACATCATATCCTACAGATTGGATAAACCCCTGCGCCTGCATGTCGTCAGGAGATAGTGTCTTATCAAAGTCATAGCAAATCGCCACCACTGGGCACTTTATTTTTTCGTCCATAGTTTCATCTCCATCATCATCCGTCGATTTTCTCTTGCAATACCTTCTGTTGAAGGGAAATAAGGATCTGGTGTCCTGTATCTGTGATTTTATAATGCGCCCTCTTCGGACTTGTAATCAGACCTGCTTTCTTCAAATAAGTTCTGGCCCATCCCACACGATTCCCGAGTACTGTCTGCGTACCGTTTGGAAGCATATGCTCTCTTTCCTCCTGTGTCAGATGAAATGCCTCTGCGCAGTACGCTTTCGTCTCGCTCGCATTGTGGATCCCTCCGTCAGAGAGCAAATCAAGAATCGCATCGTAAAATTCGTCATAACTTGGGGTGGACATAAAAACCTCTTCTTATAATTTCGGCATGCAGTCATTCAGCATAATTCTTAATGTTTCTACTGTGATGCCATTATTCTTTATAAATGATGATTTATCAATCCGATATCCATTTCTGTAACGCCTCCCATTCTATCAGAACGGTTATGAGGTGGGAAAGTACATCAGCATAGAAAAACATATAGAAAAGACCAAGGACGCCTATTATGCAGCGCTTGAAGATACATCCATCAACTGGCACGAAGGGAATCAGAATCCTCTTTCATTCATCAAGTACATGCTTGGCGTTGTCCTTGCCTGCTACAGGGAGTTTGAGGAGAGAATAAGCTATATTGGGGAGAACACAGTGATTGCATCAACAAGGAACGGCAAGGAGAGGTCAAAGACAGTCCGAAGCACAGCCTATGACATTGTCAGGGCTGCAGTTGATTCCAAGCTGGGGAAATTCACCAAGATGGAGATTGCCAACATCTGCCCCAGCATTAGCATCAAGTCTGTGGAGGCAAGCATGAAGAAGCTGGTTGAAAAGGGCTGCCTGAAAAAGCACGGAAGCGGCAGGGATACCTTTTACGTCAGATCCTTCTGATTCCGTTAATCAATCGGAAGTTCTTATTCTTATTCGATCCAAATCGCTGTACAATGTGAACTTGCTTATGCCAAGCAGATCGCTGATGATAACGCTTGACTTGGAAATCTGAAAGGCGCCATGACTGTCCAGATATTCAAGGAAGCTGAACCTTTCATCCTTATTAAGGTCGGAAGGCTTTTTGCCCACATATCTCTGAGCCTCCCGAATCAGGCAATCGAGGAAGCCGGCCACATCTTGCGGGTGGCAAGCGGCCTCAGATTCGGTTGAAGAATTCCTGGCTCCGGAGAAAGCGCCGAGAAGCCTGTTGAAGTTGACCAATTCAGTTATATCATGATTCAAACACAAAGCCCCGCACAGCGAACCCGAATCTTCATGGAAGAAAATGATGGAGGTCTTAATGACATGCCCCCCGGAAGCCATCCTGATCTCGTTGAATACATCACCTCCATTGGCTCGTTGAGCAATCGACTCTGGAGTTTGATCGGGGAGGCAAGCCATGCGGCATTGGCGGTTGTTGCAGTATTCCACGATGGAAGCAGCGCCGCCGGAGAAATCATATAGAATCAGCTCGCAATCCTCGAAGAACTGCGATTCAAGAAGATTCATCATCTGCCTTCCCAAATTCTCAATATCCTTTCTCTTCATCTTTCCACCATTTTCAACTCAGATTTCGCCATTATGGACATGATAGACTATCATTTCCAATGCGGTCAGGACAACCGGTTCCTATTGAATCGCCCTCTTGCAAAGGCCTCGCGCCCAAGAAGGCCGGGCGCGCATATGAACAGCCGCAGACGACAGCTGCTATTTCTTTATCATCGGTTCGACAACAGACTTATTTTCCGCCCACCAGTCATTGAGGATTTTCTCAAGCCTGTCTCCGCCCATCGAATAGTATTCCTGGACAAAGCCATCCCATTCATCAATGCTTCGTGTGCCGACAATCATCTGGATGATTGTATCGTTGACATAAGTGTTGATGCTCGGAGCAAGCGAAGTGAACTCGGAATTCGGTGTCATGAACGTAGTCGGATCGTAGTAAATCGCAGCGCTCTTGACATTCTCCTGCATCTTGACAAACTCGCCGTATAAAGTCTCGTTCTTTCTAACACGCGTCTGCTCCCAGTACACGCCATAATCTCTTGTGATAGTCCCTGTCAAATAATTATTCGCATTGTTCAGCTCGTTCTGGAAGGCAGGCTGAATAGGCTCGTATTGATTCTCGCCTATCACTTTGTAATGCACGCCTTCGATTCCAATGCAGAGCTGGCGAAACACATCGGATGACGCAAGCTTGGAATTCATCCACTTAATAGCATCAACAGGGTGCTCGGCCACCTTGGGTATGACAATCACCTGCTGGGCTCCTCTGTCCACAGGCATCCCGCTTTCTCCGGCTGCGTTCCTAAGCGGCGGAAGATATGCGAATTCGGCGCTGGGGAAATTGGCCATCAAAGTGTCAGTGGCGGCAGGCTCATTCCACCAGAAGAGCTGGTAAATCATTGTTTTGCCAGAAAAGAACTTCTCCTGCATTGAAGATGCTGTGTTCTGCGCCCACTCGCTGTCAATCAGACCTTCGGAGTAGAGCTTGTGCATGTATTCGACATACTCCTTTGCTCCAGGGGTTGTCACGCGATTGCGGATGCCATCGGCAGTGACGTTCCACACATTTGGTACGCCGAATGCACTGGCGATTTCATCTACCACTGCGCCATTTCCGGTCATCGGTATGATTCCAAGCTTGTCCTTGACCGTCTTTAGGAAGCTGTAAAGCTCATCAGGAGTTTCGGGAAGCTTGGTAAGCCCCGCCTTTTTCATCAAATCTGTCCTGACCCTCCTGCCGGATGTATAGTTCTCATTTGACAGACGGAACGGGATTCCCATCTTCTTGCCGTCAATCGTAGTGTTTGTCCATAGCGACTCCTCGGTGCCGGCCAGAATGGCCTGCCCATAGTCAGCAAGAAGGCCGTCCAGAGTCTGGTATGCCCCAAGCCCGGCTGTCTGTGAGAACAATTTGTAGCTGATGGATATCAAATCGTATTTCTCCTTTGCCGCCAGTATCGCGCTGAGCTTGGGGGCTTCATCGCTTGACGGAAGGGACGAGTAAGCCACGTGATAGCCTGTCAGGTTTTCAGCAGCTTTTGCCGAATACTCCTCATTTGGATCAAAGAGCACATATCCGATAAGCGCTTTGAGCATAGGCTTTGCCTCTTCCGTTGCGCTCTGCTTTTCAGCCATAGGGCTGGTATAGCCAGCCGAGGCTACAAACAGAATCAATAATGCCGCAATTAGAATCTTTTTCATAAGACCTCTCCTTTTCATAGCCCTAAGGGCTTTGTTTCTAAAGTATTTCCTATTTTCAATAAAGCTTCTCCGAAGCCTTTGACCATTCCTTTCAAGCCCTGTCGAATCATCCTTTGACAGAACCTATAAGCACCCCCTTGGCAAAATTTCTCTGAAGAAACGGATACACCAGGCAAATGGGAATTGTCGCTATCACTATGCATGCAGCGATTGCCGATTGCGTGGTCACCTCTCCCGACGAACCTGACGAAAACAGCTCAAGAAACACATCAGAAGCTGAATATATGATATCTTTCAGCACCAGCTGGAGGGATTTGAGCGAGTTTTTCGTTGTGTAAATCAAAGACGTGTAGTAATTGTTCCAATAATCGACTGCGTAGAACAGCGCAATCACGGAAAGCATCGCCTTGGACAGCGGGAGATAAACGCGGAACAGAACTGTGAACTGCCCTGCTCCGTCCATGACGGCCGCCTCCTCTAGCTCTTTTGGAATCTCCTCGAAGCTCGTCTTCACTATCAGCATGTTCGCAACGGAGAAAGCTCCGGCCATCCAGAGTATGCTGAAGCTGTTGACCAGCCCCAGCCTTGTCATCACAAGATAGGTGGGAATAAGCCCGCCGGAGAATATCATTGCGAAAATCGACAGGATGAGAAAAAACTTCCGCGGCTTGAAGTCCTTCTTTGACAACGCATAGGCATACCCCGATGTGGATATCACCGCAGCGAAAGTCCCTATGAGCGTGTACGAAATGGTGTTGGCAAGCGCTCTGACGAAGTTCTTGTTTTTGAAAACGAAAGCATATGAATCAAAGTGCAGATCCGTCAAATCGGGAAGCACGCCGACCTCGCCTGAAAGCATCGCTCTCTCGCTGCTCACCGAACGGCTGAGAAGAATCATCAGCGGCACGATCATCATCAACAGGATGACAAGAAACAAAGCGTAGTTCATCGCCAGCCCGGCTGTGATTTTTCTTCTTTTCATCACCACAACCCCTTGTCGAACGCCTTCTTTGTAAAAAGATTCGTCCCAAGGACAAGGACGAAAGCCACCACCGATTCGAAAAGCCCCACCGCAGTCGAAAGAGAGAAATTGCCGCTGCTTATTCCCTCCCGGTAGACGAAGGTTCCTATCACATCGCCTGTCTTGTAGACCGAAGGATTGTACATGACGAGAATCTGATCTGTTCCCGCCTGCATTATGTTGCCCAGCCTCAATGTAAGCATCAGCATGATGATTGGCAGCATCCCCGGCAATGTAATGTGAATCATCTGCTGGAATTTGCTGGCTCCGTCTATCTCCGCCGCCTCGAACATATCGGCGTCCAGCGCCGACAGCGCGGAAAGATAGACAATTGTATTCCATCCTGCATCCTTGAAGCCTTCGGTGACAATCAGCACGAAACGAAAATATTCATTTGAATAGAAATTCACCGGCTCGAATCCCAGCCAGCCTATGAACTGGTTGACCAGCCCCCCTTGGGTGGAAAGGATTGTAGTGAATATTCCATGAATGACAACAAAAGACAGGAAATGCGGCAGGTAAATCACAATCTGGCATATCTTCTTGTATTTGGCCGACTTGAACTCGTTGAGAAGCAACGCCAGAATGATTGGGAGCGGAAAGAGAATCAGTATCTTCAGCAGGCTTATTTCCAGTGTGTTCTTTATAACATCGAGAAACCTTGCTTGGGAGAACATCTGCTTGAAATGCTTCAGCCCCACCCATTCGCTCTTCCAGAAGCCGTCGAACAGGTTGTAATCCTTGAACGCTATGAGAATCCCCGTCACTGGGAGAAGCCTGAAGCATATAATCCAGAGAAGCCCTGGAATCATAAGCAGGAAAAGAGACAAATCATACCTCCGCCTCTGATTATTGAGAAGCAGCAGTTTCTTCCCTTTCACGTCAGTTCCTCCTTATCATCGCTGAAGGTATTCGCCTCCAGGAACGGCCCCCATGGAAGCAAGCAGTTTCTGGAGCTTTTTCGAATCAACATCTCTGACGCGTCCGCCTTCGACCATCGACGCCGCCGCCCCGGCCGCTTGGCCAAGCGCCATTGCCGTAGGCGTGATCCGAGCCGAAGCGCTGGCAACGTGCGTAGCGCTTATGCAGCGGCCTGTCACTAGGAGATTATCCAACGCAGGCACAAGCATCACCCGGTATGGAATCTCATAGCGCACAGGGCCCGCATCCTCCCAGAACAGCTCCTTCCCCCAAGGGTCATGGATGTCAATCGGGAAAGCGCCCATTGCCACTGAATCATCAAAGCACGCATTGCCGAGAATATCATTCTCCGTAAGAGTATACAGTCCGTACACATGCCTGCTCTCCCTAACGCCGATGCTCTGACCGATATCCAGAAGCCTTATATTCTGAAATCCATCTATGTAGCCCCTGAGAAAGGACATTATCAAATCAATCTGCCTATGCCCCAACCGCTGCGCAGCGCTCATCTGCCCCAGATCAAGTGCTGAAAGACCGCATACTCTGGACATGTTTATCAGCGCCTCGTCTTCTCTCAGCCCTTGGAAAAGCAGAACCCTGTCCCTATCCAAGGGGAAGTCTCCGGCTGCCCGCGCTTCGCTTACCACATTGAAATATCCGGAAACCGCGGTATACGAATCATCAAGCGCCCCTTTTCTGAGTATAAACTGGTCAGGATAAGCCTTCATGTATTTTCTGACCTTTGAAAAATCGACTCCGGCCACGCTGAAAATCTGCGTCATCGGCTGGAACAGGTTATCGCTGGAACGCCCGATGCAGTACCTGCACCCGGCGAGCGCAGCCAGATCGCCATCGCCCGAGGCATCAATGAACACGTCAGCCTCGACCTCAAAGCTTCCGCCTACCGATGTGACGACTGCTTTCAGCACCCGCCCATTATCCAAAACAACACCGGTCAGGCTGCACTGAAACAGGATGTTAAGATTCTCCTCTCTTTGGCACAGGTCAAAATAAACCAGAATCAGGCATTTTGAATCAATCGGCGTTATGGTGGAGCAGACTCCAAGCGGATCATTGATATGCCCAAGAGTCCCGCCTCGCTTTTTCAGTTCGGTCACTATCTCCTCTGCCAGCCCTTTCACCACCTGAACCTCGCCGCTGTGGAAACCCATCAGCGGACCGACAAGAGAAAGCGTGTTGGTTCCACCCAATGTCGAGCTGGACTCAACCAAAAGCACATTCTTGCCAAGCCTCGCCGCAGTTATCGCCGCGCAAAGCCCCGAGCTTCCGGCCCCGACTACAAGTATATCGCAATGCTCTGTCTTCATTTCTTCATCCTTATATCTATTTCAAAAGTCCTGTTCCAAGGAAACGACATTTCGCATTCCGGGAAACCGGCCAGCACTCCTGATTCTATGCTGAATGCCGGCAGCAGCTGCTCAAGCTTCGCCTTGGCGTCTGCCGTTTCCTTGTCGGAAAGATTGTAATCGTCCTCCCCTTTCGCCCTTATCCACTCATTGAGCTTTCCGCGAACAGAGGATTGATAGATAAGGTCGTCAAGAAGCCTTTCGCATAGAAACGCACGGTTGGCCTTTCCCGCCAGCTGATCGGAAATCAACTGGGCCATTGCGGTTCCAAGGGAGTTCGATGCGGTGTTCCATGAGCTGTATCCGGCGAGATTCATCAAATCAATTCTCTGGCTCAGCGCTTTCATCAGCTTCATGTTGCCGCCGTTGACGCTTAAGACATCAAGGAGATAAACCTGCTTGCCTGCTTTGCACAACCTGGCTATCTTGTCAGCCATTTGCTCAAGCCAACGCTTCTCAGCATCCGATTCTGAGTTCACGGCATGGCGTTCTGACGTCAAACTGCCATTGGTTTGCATCAAGTCGGCTTGAAATCCCTTGTGCGGGGTGGCTATAGCCAGCACGTAAGGCGAATCAGAATCCTCAAGCAAGCCGGCATAGGAAATATAGCCTCTGACATTCTCCTCAAACGGCCTGTCCTCATACTTTGCAACGAAATCATTGCCGGCTTTTCCATCAAGCTGCTCCAAATGGAACCTATGATTTCCGCCAATCGCCTTCATAACCGCCACCGAGCCGCCTTCGTCCGCCCCGTTGTGAAGCCAGACGGTGCCCGCTTTTTTCTCTGAGGCAAGCGCCCTTAGCTCCAGCTGCTCTTTAGTGTGGAAGCCCGCCGTCTCAGAATCCTCCTGAAGCAGAAGCAACGAAGACAAAACGCCATCGGCAGCCAGCCGGATGCATTCCTTGTTCACGAGAGCATTGCGTTTCCTTGCGCGGAAGTATTTATCAAGCACTTCGGCAGGTATCTCCGCTTCAGCTTTATCCGCTTCGGCTTTCATTGTCTCTGAAAGCGTCTGTTCATAAAGCGCCGAATAATATGAATACCTTGTCATTGCATGATATGCTTTCATATCGGAGGAGACAATCGAACTAATCGATGAGCGCATTATCACTCCGCAGGCAAGCAAGGGCAGGTCAGCCCGTTTCCGGCGAATCTTTTCAAGGATGCTCAGTCTTGCAAGAGCCGTTTCATAAGATATGTCGTATTCTCTGGAGGCCAGCAGCGAGCCATAGCACAGATGATCGATTGACACCACAAGCGCATCGCAATCCTGCGCCGCTGTTTCCAGAAAGGCCTTGCTTCCTTCGTATTGCGCAGGATTATAGAACCAGTCCATCAAATGCTTGCCCGGCACGATGCAATCATGGCCGCACCATTGAGCCAGCTCAACCGGCCAGCGGTAATTGCAGGGTCTTGAATCAAGAGGGAGATACCCTATTCTCATATCCCGGCTTTCTCCACCGCCTCACGGAATCGCCCGACAGCTGATCTTATCGAGTCTTCCGTCTTGCCTGTGACGATTGCGCCGATCATCAGGCCCCGTATCCCTGTTCCGGCCAAAGCTGGAACGTCCTCCGGCAATATCTTCCTCTGAGTCGGAACGACCACTGGAAGCCCGGATGCATCCGCTATGGATGAATAGGCAATCAAATCCCTCATGCAAAGCGGAGTTCCATACTCTTCGCCATGTATTATCGAAGCCTCCAGCGCATCGGCCCCGAATTTTCTGAAGCCGGACATCTCTTCCAAACCATAGCTGTAATCGCAAGCGGCCATCAGGCTTTTGCCCATAGGCAAGACCCATGCGGGAATATGGTGGGCATAAACAGAATAAAAAGAGAATCCGAGCTTTCGCACTTCCAAGGCATCAAGCCCGGCCGCCTCAAGGGAGCCCCCAAGGACAATGCCCATCGGCCCGGCCGCAAAAGAAAGCATTTCCTCGAATCTTCCTCTTTCCTCTGCCAAACGCCCGAAGTGCGTTCCGCTGGCACGGTGAGAGACATTCATGTGAACCTTGACCGCATCAGCCCCTTCTTCAAAGGCAGCCCGGCAGAGCTTGGGTTCATTGCATGGCAAACTCATTATCAAAGCCAATCTATTTTTGGATAGCAGAAAATCTCCAAATCCCAAAGCTAACCTCCAGTCCTTTGATATTCATCAGTCTAAATCAGGATGTTGAACAAATCAACCAAATTTTAAGTTTTTCCTAACAAATTTTTAGGACGACCAATTGAAAAAGCAAATTCAACAATGAGCTGTCCAGCGGGAAGCATGGATAAAAGAAGCTAACAGCGGCTCACCCTTGATAATGAGATTAATAATGAAATTGACTGTTGCCTTTTGATATGATATCCTTTTGGTGTAATTCTTTAAGAGGTTCTCATGAAGTTATTTGACACCCATGCGCATATCGGTCTGATACATGACGACCAAATGGAACAATTAATGGCCATCCAGTACGCCAAGCGCGCCGGAGTCGCCCACATAGTGTCCATCTGCAATTCGTTGATTGATTTTGAGATTGTCTATAGGAATCTGAGCAGCGCAAAGCAGGTCTACCATGCTGTCGGGCTTTCTCCGACAGAAACCGGAAACCTTGCGCCGGACTGGGACATCAAGATTCTGGAGCTTGCCAAGCTGGACAGGGTGATAGCCATAGGCGAGACTGGGCTTGACTACGCCAAGATGTATGCGCCGAAGGAAGTTCAGATAGACATATTCCAGAAGCATCTTGACATAGCCAGGAAGCTTGACCTGCCTGTCATAATACATAACCGGGAGGCTTCGCTCGACATACTGAGCATCCTGAGAATGAAGATGCCCGAAAGGGGAGCGATTTTTCATTGCTATTCGGACGGCCCGGATTTCGCAGCTGATGCGCTCAAGCTTCCGGTCTATTTCTCCTTTGCCGGAAATATAACGTACAAGAGCGTAAGGCCGCTTGTCGAAACGGTACAGATGCTTCCGATGGATAGGATACTAATTGAAAGCGAATCTCCCTTCATGGTTCCGGCGAAGTACACCAAGCGCCGGAACAAGCCTGAGTATCTGATTGAGAACGCAAAGGCGATAGCTTACATAAAGGGAATGGATCTTGAGGAGTGCTGCGATATTCTGTATCAGAACAGCCTGAGAGCCTTCAACCTCACTGAAAGCGACTGAATCCTGAAATGACTGAACCTCTGTATCACGGTTTCCCTCTTGGCGACATGACATTGGACGGGAATATCTTCCTGGGGCCCATGGCCGGCTACACTGATAAAGTCTTCCGTCAGATGTGCGTCAAGGGCGGCGCAGCCATGACGTTCACCGAGATGGTCAGCGCGCAAGGCCTCATCAGAGACAGCGCCAATACATTCGCCCTGCTGGACAAGTCGCCCGATGAGCACAACCTGGCTGTCCAGCTGTTTGGATCAGAGCCTGCTGTGCTTGCAAAAGCGGTTTCCATGCTTCCCGCAGAGCGATTCTGCGCCATTGACATAAACTGCGGCTGCCCTGTGCCCAAGGTGGTCAAGACGGGAGCCGGCTCCGCCCTGCTTCGCAGCCCCAGCCTGATTCACAGAATAGTGATGGCGATAAAGAACGAAACCGACCTGCCGGTGACGGTCAAGATACGCACCGGCTGGGACAGCGAGAGCGTGAACTACCTTGAAACGGCCGGGGCGGCGGTCATGGGGGGAGCTTCCGCTGTGTGCCTTCACTGCCGAACCCGTGCCCAGTTCTATTCAGGCAAGCCGGATTACAGCGCTCTGGCGAGCTTGAAGGAAAGTCTTCCCGTCCCTGTGATAGGGAGCGGAGATGTGTTCACCCCGGAAGCCGCCCTGTCAATAATAAGAAAGACGCATTGCGATGGGCTTCTTGTGGCGCGCGGGGCGATAGGCAAGCCTTATGTATTCTCGCAGATGCGTCAGATGCTTCTGACCGGGAGCTATCAGGAACCGACTCTCGGAGAGAGAATCGAAAGCTTCCTTGCGCATCTGGGACTGCTTGCAGACTACAAGGGAGAGACGACAGCCTGCAAGGAGATGCGCAAGCACATACCGTATCTTCTTAAGGGCGTGCGGAATTCGGCCAAAGTCAGGCAGCTTGCCTCAAAGGCTTCATCCATAGACGATTACCGCCTTGCCTTGAACCAGATTCTTGACCAGTTCCGCTTATAATGCTACGTTCTTGAATATGGGGGAATCACAATGAAAGTGCTAGTGCTAGGCTCCGGGGCAAAAGATCACGCAATCGTCTGGTGGTTCTCGCGAAGCCGGCTTATAGAAGGGCTTTACGTCGCCCCCGGCAATGTCGGAACCAAGATATGCGCCGTCAATCTGCCTGATGTCGACCCCGCCGACCCGGAGATGGTCTACGCCGCCTGCCAGAAGCATGAGATAGATTTCGTGTTCATAGGCACCGAAGCCCCGCTTTTCACCGGGGTCATCGATTATCTTAACGAAAGGGGCATAAGCACTTTCGGAGCGCCGGGATATGCGCTCAAGCTCGAAGGTGACAGATGCTTCGCCAGAAGCTTCACCAACAGGCACAATATAAACTGCCCGGGATATCATCTGTTCTCCGATGAGAAATCACTTGAGGATTATCTGAAACGGCATTCGGGAAAGTCGTTTGTCGTAAAAAGAAACACGCTTTCTCCCAGCCGAGTCATGATTGACTCCTCCAATTTCGACAAACTGATGGACTTCGCAAGAAAAATGCTCTCCACGGATTCCATTCTCTTGGAAGAGCACCTTGACGGCATGCCGATAACAGTCACAATCCTGCTGGACAACAAGGGCTATATGCTTCTCCCCTGCTGCTCTGAGTACACCAAGAGCGAAGTGGACGATGAAGGCTCTGCGACAGGAGGAATGGGAGCGATCTGCCCTATCCCGCTTTCGGAAAGCATGATGCAGCGTATAACAGAGGAGATAATAGAGCCTACGCTATATGGGATGAAAGTCGAGAAGCTTGCCTACAAAGGAGTGCTGACTTTCAGCATAATCATCACCGCAAACGGGCCTGTTCTGGTGGATTATCATGTGCGATTCAACGACCCGGCGACTCAAAGCTTCGTTCCTATTATAAAGAACGACCTTGCAGAGCTCATGGAAGCGATGAATTCTGATACAATAAGCTCATGCAAGCTTCAAAGAACCATGGAGTCAACCGTCTGCGTGGTCATAGCCAGCAAGGGGTACCCCGACAATCCGCTGGTCGGCAAGGAAATCCTGCCAATCCCATCCCTTAAGAAATACAATATCTCAAACGAGAACCCTTATCTTTTCTTCGGAGCTGTCAGGGAAGAAGACAACAGGATGGTCACATCAGGCGGACGCTGCATCAGCATAGTCGGCCATGGAGAGAATATAATCGCTGCCAATTCTATGGCTTACAACCATATAAACGATGTATCGTTTGATGGTTCATGGTATAGAAAGGACATCGGCAATAAGTTCTTCGAGCCTTGATGACCCAGGAACCGAATCCACAAATCCAATCCAGGAACCGAAGCTAGAAACCGCAGCTAGAAATCGAATCCAGCAGCAGCGGCATCGTCAATTGAGACAGACTCCTCCGGCTGGGTCTGTTCGGTCTCATTGGAAATCGTCATTGACTTGAATGGCGAAAGCCATTTTCCCTGCTCTAGCCCTGCGGCCAAGGCAGGCAGGCTTATCAGCACCATGTCCTCGCCAAGAGGGACTCGGAATCTGACCTCCAGCGTTTTGTCATTGTTGGAGGAATCGACGTAGGACAGCGTTATCTTATGCCTCTGCCCTTGCACCTTCACCTCTATCCTATCACGCCTGGCAAGCTCCTTCTCTTCCAGACCATCAATTCTGACCTGGCACAGGCTGAATGCCTTATGCTCCGCCCCGTCTATCTCAATGGCCTTGTTGTCAATCAGAATCGAATGCTGCCTGCCTATGACAAACATAAGGACAGCCAGCAGAACAAGCACGGCTATAAGCGCTGTCCTGTACCAGAAAGTCTTGGAAAGCTGTCTCATCTAGTTTCCTCCTTCTGTTCCTGCGCAAGCCTAAGCCCGCCGATCTCACCTGCCCTGCGCTTCTTTATCTCATAAAGAACCAAGGCAAGCGTTATGACCCCATAGGAAACGAACACCCTGAAATATTCTCCAAGCTGCGCCTCGCCAATCAGCCTCTTTCCGGCAGGCGGGGCAACAATGAACATCAGATGGAACAAAGTCACTCCAAGGAAGACATTCCCGATTGAAGCCTTGGCTACGGAGGCTCCCCCGACAAGCAGAGCGGCTATGCAGAACATCCCGATCTGGGAGTGGGAATTATAAGTGTTAAGAGTCCCCATGTTCTGAAGGTATATGACCATTCCGAAGCCGGCAAGCACGGTGGAGATGATGATTGACAGCATCCTTGTCTCCTCGACCTTGATTCCAGCCGCTCTGGCAACCTCCATGTCCTGTCCTACAGCTCTCATGTCCTGACCAAGCTTGGTCTTGCGGAACCACACTATGAAAAAGCACATGAGGGCGATTATCAGGAAAGGCAGCACGGGTATCTTTATCGGTCCGATCCAAATCGCCATGACATTGTCCAAGCACTGGCGCAGATTCAGAAGGTTGACAGTGTTCCGGATGCCGTATCCTCTCGGAAGCACCAGATCCGAATGCTTTATAGGGATTATAGGGCCCATTCCATAGAGCACAATCAGCTGATACACACCGGCTATGAAGAAACCTATTATGTAGGAAGTCACCATCTCCCTGCCCTTTGCCTTGTTGAGTATCTTTCCGCAGAGCCAGCCTAGCAGAATCGATATGGGGATTGAGATTATCATGGCAAGCACTACCCCGGGGATGCCTGCTATGCGCCAGTCGGAAACAAGTATCAGCCCGATTTCGCCCGCCATCGCCCCAAGCGTCATTCCGAAGTTCAGCCCCATCCCCGCCATGATCGGAACCAGAAGGCTTATTATCAGGAAGCTGTTACGGGCTATCCTCGTTATTATCTCCCCTATCAGATACCCAGCCGAATACCCGGAAAGCGGGATGCATACGGCGCATATCACGACGAACATCATCGGCACGATATTGTTTCTGGCAAACACTCCGATTCTCCTAAGCCTGCTGTCTCCCGCAGCCCCCGTATTGCCACCCGATATCCGCTTTGAACTCGATTCTTCATTCCTCATTTTGATGCCTCCATCGTTCTGGTGAGCGCATAAAGAATCATGCCATTGGAAACTATGATCCTTATCACCTCGCTCATGTCTGTATGTATGACCGAGTTCATTACAGACGGAGTCATGGTCACAATCCCCTGGAAAAGGAGCGTGCCTATTATCACATTAGTTATGGTCGCCTTATTCACAGTAGCCCCGCCGATAAGTATGGCGGAGACAGCCGGAAGCGCCATGTACAGCGGCCCCATGTAAAGCTGTATGAAGCCGAACCCTTGCTGATAGACCAATATCCCGATGGCGCCAAGCCATGTTGACATCACGACCGAAAGGATTCTTATCCTGTCGACATCAACGCCGCTCGCACGGGCAAACACCGGATTGGAGCCGACAGCGGTCATTGCGGTTCCGGTCTTTGTGTGAAGGAACGCCCAGATGCCCAATGCGAAGATGGAGAAGAACAGAATCATCCCGGTGGGAATCTCAAGCCGCCCTATCCGTATGACCAGAAAATCACTCAGAGCCCTCAGATAGAAGCCCTCGGTTGATATAGTCGTCCTCAGACCGCGTCCGGCATAGCCCCAGACCATGGTGGGGCTTTTGAACGGAATCAGAAGCCACATCATGCACATGAAAGCCACAGAGGAGAAGCCCACATAGGTTGCTATCATCATCTCGCCGCCCTTGACCTTGTTGAGCAGCACCCCATAGCCATAGCCCAGAACCACTGCAAACGGGGTGGAAAGCAGCATCGCTATCAGAAAGCTGACCGGGCCATGCACCCCTGTCTCTATCGCCAATGTCGCTCCAAGCAGCCCGGAGATTATCCCAAGCGGAAGACCGAAGTTCAAGCCGCAGCCGGAATGAACCATCGGCACCATGGCAAGAACCAGAATGGCATTCATTCCGAATCGCGCAAGGGTGTTGCTAAGCGAGGATTCCAGGCTCACACCCACGAAAGGCGCCATTATGAACAGAGAAAGCAGGAAAAGCGCGATTATCAGCCTGGGCCAGCCAAACGATTTGACGAAACCATCGACACGCTCTTTGAATATGAAGAGCCTGCTGGAACCAGCGGCAGGCTCAGATGTCCTTTTATCAATCTTTTGACTCATTGCTTCCTCCTCATTCCTTGTGTCCGACCATAAGCAGGCCGAAGTCAGTCGAAGGAGCGCTTGCAGGAAGCATGCCTGAAACAACGCCGTTTGCTATTATCGCAATCCGATCGCACGTCTGTCTCAGCTCCTCAAGCTCCGACGAAATCATCACCACGGTCGTGCCCGATTCCCGATTGAATGTCTTGAGGGCTTTAAGCACAAGCGCCTTCGCCCCAACATCTATCCCCCTGGTCGGTTCAGAGACAAACAAGAACCTCGGCTCAAGCGCAAAGGCCTTCGCCAGGCATACTTTCTGCTGGTTTCCGCCGGAAAGCTCCTTTGCCTTCTGCTTCGTGCTTGTGCATTTGATTTCAAGGAGGTCGATATACTTCTTCGTCACCTCCCGGATTGCATCGTCGTCCCTCCACTTTATCAATCCGCCGAGGCAGCTCTTAAGGAACTTGTCCTGAACCTGCATCGCTCCGAATGCTATATTCCACTCCAGAGTCTCATCCAGAAGCAGACCGACTCCGCGCCTGTCCTCCGAGACGAAGGCCAGCGAGGCATCAAGACATTTGCGCGGAGAGTTCAACGGAATCTGCTTGCCGTCAAAGACCACCGTGCCGCCTGAGGGGAAAAGCCCCATGATTCCATTCGGTATTCCAAGCTTGCCCTGTCCTGCAAGCCCCCCTATTCCCAATATCTCACCATCATGCACATCAAGGTTCACATCACGCACTGTCTCGCCGGGCATATCAACCCAAAGTCTCTTGACGGACATTATGGAACGCTTGCCCGCATCATCTGAGACGACCTTATCAGCCTGCTTGGAACTCCCCACATCCCGTCCCACCATCCACTGGGCTATCTGCGGAATGGTGGCTTCCTTCGCAGGGACATTCTTGACGATAAGCCCGTCACGCATCACCATGACCGTATCGCAGACTGACAGAATCTCATGGAGCCTGTGGGTTATGAATATTATGGCTATCCCCTCCGAGGAGAGCTTTCTTATAGCCTCCAGCAGCGACTCGGCTTCCCTCTCGGCGAGAACGGCGGTCGGTTCGTCAAGAATAAGAATCCTGGTGGCCGTCTTGGACAGCTCTCTCGCTATCTCGGTGAACTGCTTATGTCCGACCGGCATCTGGCTCACAAGCATTTCAGGGTCGATGTCCACGCCAAGCCTTGCAATCGCTTTCTTCCCATTCGCCCTCATCTGCTCGCGCCCCAGCACATTCAGCCTTTCACCAAACAAATCAGCAAAGAAGGTGTGGTTGACCGGCTCTCGGTTAAGAAGTATGTTCTCAGTCGCAGAGAAACCCGGAAGAAGCGAGAATTCCTGATGAACCATCCCTATGCCTTTCTCTATGGCATCAAATGGAGTGGAGAACTCCACCTTCTCGCCATTAATCAGCACATCGCCGCCATATCCTCCCGTCTCCCGTATGACATCCATCCCAAAGAGTATCTTCACCAAGGTGCTCTTGCCCGCACCGTTCTCTCCCGCCAGCCCAAGAACCTCTCCAGGTCGCATCGTGAAATTGATGTCATTCAAAACCTTGTTACCGAAGAAATCCTTGCTGACATTCCGCATCTCCAATAGAGGAGCAGCCTGTTTTTCCATTTTTTCTCCCTTTCAACGCAAAGAGCCCGAAGCCGATATTCCATCGGCGCAACCTCCGAATCTCAGAAGCTGCGCCCATTAAGCACATCGGAAGCATCCGGTCTTGAAACAGACAGGGGAAGATGGCTTGCGTTCTCCTCCCCTGTCACAATCCCTGTCACAATCATGACTCCGAAACTACTTGAGATAGAAATACTTCTCAGGAACCTCGATGTCAGTGGCCTTCATATAGCCCTTGCCGCCCATGATATAGGTATCCTGATAGACAAGCATCATGTTGTTCATCTTCACGCCGGTATTTGCATCAACATAGAACGATCCGTTCCAGTTCGCCCCCGGTGTGAATTCAGCGTGGGCCTTCCTGAGGTCAGCGATGCTCAGAAGCTTGCTCTCGCCCTTTATGACGTTGATTGCATGCTGTCCAAGCCCTGCCGACTGGGTGAAGCCATAGCTGTAAGCCCAGGTGCCGAAGCGGTTCGCCCCGCCCTGATTGACAACGGCCTGCTCCACCTTCTTAAGAATCGCCGGGAAATCTCCGGCTTCTGCGGACAGGTCTATGCCAAGCGCCCCGGGATAGCCCATGAGGGGAGAAGGAAGGTCGGCTTCGATGAAATACCCGCCGTATTTTATCAGCTGCTTGAGAAGAGGCTCGGTATGGGCATCGTTGGTGCAGAAATAAGCCGCCTTTGTGCCATACTTCTGAACCCATTCCGGAACCTTCTCCAAGATGTACTGCTGGGCGCCGGCAACGCCGACGTCGCTTGTCGGGTCGGGGGCGGTCTCAAGCACGAACTTCATTCCAAGCTCTTCGCAGGTGGCCCTCATGATGGCGACACGGCGGCTCATTGTCTCATACGACATATGCCTCGGGAAAGAAATATGCACGAACGTATCGCATCCAAGCTCATGCGCAGTATGGATGATAAGATATCCGCGGGCGACGAAGTCGTTGTTCACGACAAGATCAGCTGTGCTTGCAATGACCGCCGGATCCTCGTGCGCCTCACCTGCTATGCAGATGATGTCGGGCCTCTTCTCCTTCACCTTCCTGAAAGCCTCGGTTGTCCCGGGAACAGCCTGATTCACTATGATCGCCTTCATCTTGGGATCATCGGCCAGACCGGCGATGACGGAGATGGTCGTCTCAGCCTCATCCATGAAGTTGTCAGGATAAGTGAGATGCTGAATCATGCCGCCATCTGCGACTGCTCCGTACTTTGCAATGAGCGCCTCAGCGCCTCTGAGATCATCCTCGCTCTGTGACACTGTTCCGGTCACGATGCCAAGATGGAAATCATCCGAAGCGGCGGCTGCCGGCTCGGTCTGTCCCTTAGCAAACGCCAGAGCGCAGACTGAAAGCAGCACAATAAGAATTGTTGTCAGTTTTTTCATAGCATACCTCACTAACAGTTTGTGAAATACAGAATACATCAGGAAAAAACTGATTTCAATTATCTCTGGAAGAAAAATCCAAATATTTGAATAAAAATACAATCCGAATTCATTATTTCCGTCTGAATTCGTACATGAGTATTCCTGCCGCCACGGATACATTAAGGGAATCGATATGCCCCTGCATCGGAATTGATACCATATGATCGCAAGCCGAGGCGACAAGCCTGCTTATCCCGCTGCCTTCGCTGCCCATGACAATGGCGGTTCTCTTTGCGAATTCGGTTCGGGCTGCGGAAGTCCCGTTCATATCAGCGCCGTAGACCCAGAATCCATTCGCCTTGAGCAGGTCTATCTCCCTGACAAGATTCACAACCATGGCGACCGGAACATATCTGGCGGCTCCGGAAGATATCCGAAGCACTGTTTCATTGATGCCTGCGCTGCGTCTCTGCGGCATTATGACCAGCGAACAGCCGAACTGATCGCAGCTTCGCAGAACGGCGCCTATGTTTTGCGGGTCGGTTATTCCATCCAGAATCAGCACCAATGCTCCGTCATCCGGCGCAAGACCCGCACAGAATTCCTTTACAGACGAGGACTTGAGAGCGCCGCATTTCCCAAGTTTGGAAGACCCGGCATCCAGCACTGCGCCCCTGTGGTCGACTCCTTTCGGAACCATGTCATCGATATCTCCGATTCCAATGCGCTTCACGAATGTCTTTCCATTGCTCTTGGCAAGGAATTCAAGCTGTTTCAGACGTGCATCAGCATCCTTGCCCCTGGCAAGATACAGTGTCGAGCCGGAAGAAGCAGTCTTCAAAGCCTCCTCGATGGCATGGAAGCCGGTTATCTTCTCTCCCATTTATTCCTCCTCAAACGGAATAGGGGCAGGCGCGGAATCCTCGCCGAGGACGCTGGAAAGCTCTCCCAGAAGCGACTTGGCCTTCGCATTAAGCCGCTTGGGCACCATGACCTTGAACTTGACGTACAAATCGCCCCTGCCGCTGCTCTTATAGCGTGGCATGCCTTTGTCTCGCATCCTTATCATCTTCCCGTCCTGAATCCCCGCCGGAACATTCACTTTCTCGGAGGTTCCATCAATCAACGGAATGCTGACCTCAAGGCCAAGGGCTGCCTGGGTTATGGATATCGGAATCTGCACGTACAGATCATCGTTCTGCCTTATGTAATGCTTGTGCGGCTTTACATTGACCCTCACATACAGGTCGCCATAAGGCCCGCCGTTGGGTCCCGCGTTTCCCATGCCCTGCAGGATGATGTCCGTGCCATCCTGAATTCCCGGCTGGATTTTTATCTTTATCTTCTGCTGCTTCCGCATGAGGCCCGATCCATGGCATTTCGGACAAGGATTGTCAATCACGTACCCCTCGCCGCCGCATTGGGGGCATGTCCTCTGCATTGAAAAGAAGCCGGTGCTTTGCCTTATGACGCCAGTGCCATTGCATTGCGGACAGACCTTCTTCGACTGCCGGCCTCCTGCGTCGCCGGTGCCGCCGCAGGCGTCGCAAGGCACCTGCCTATTATACGTTATATCCTTCTTGCATTCTCCAATGATGTCCTGAAGCTCCACTTCGATATTGTATCTGAAGCTTTGACCTCTTCCGGGAACCTCCGAAGACCTGGAAGCCCCGCTCTGAGCGCTTCGAAAGCCCCCGCCGAATATTGAGCTGAACAAATCCTCGAATCCGCCCCCGCCGAATATATCGGAGAAATCCCTGAAGGCGGCCGAATACCCTTGAGCCCCGCCGGCATTGTTCACCCCGGCGAAGCCATAGTTGTCATAAGCCTCTCTTTTCTTCTGGTCGCCCAGCACCTCGTAGGCCTCGGTCGCCTCCTTGAACCGCTCTTCGGCAGCCTTGTCGCCGGGATGCTTGTCGGGGTGGTTCTCAATAGCCAGCTTGCGATAGGCTTTCTTTATCTCTTCGATGGTGGCGTTCTTTGAAACTCCTAGAACTTCGTAGTAATCTCTCTTGGCCATCTGAAAATCCTTTTCCCAAAATTAAATGAATTTGCCGGCCATTTCTGACCGGCATGGTGTCGCCCTGCTAATCAGGCGATTCAGTTTACCACCTCATAGTCATCATTTCCACCATTTGAGGTTCCATTCTGACCATTATTCTGTTCAGCTCCGGCGCCAGGGCCCTGCTGCCCCTGCGGACCTTGCTGTCCTTGCTGTCCTTGCTGTTGAGCGGCCTTGTACATCTGCTCTGTCACCTTGTAGGTCGCCTGATTAAGAGCGTCTGTCTTCTGCTTCAACTCATCAGGGGTCGAATTGACATTGGCCACGGCAGCCTTTAAATCGGAAAGCGCAGCCTCTATCTTGGACTTGTCCTCCGCCGATATCTTGTCGCCGTACTCCTTCAACGCCCTCTCGGAGGCATAGCAGGTGGAATCGGCCTGGTTCCTCGCCTCAATCCTGGCCTTCTCCCTTGCATCTTCCTCGGCATGAGCCTCTGCGTCCTTCACCATGTTGTTTATCTCGTTCTCGCTCAGACCTGACGACGACTGAATCACGATGCTCTGCTCCTTTCCGGTGGCAAGATCCTTTGCACTGACATGCACAATCCCGTTTGCATCGATATCGAACGTCACCTCAATCTGCGGAACCCCTCTAGGAGCCGGCGCTATTCCGACAAGGTCGAATCTTCCAAGCGTCCTGTTCTGGCTTGCCATCTGACGCTCGCCCTGGAGCACATGGATGCTAACGGCTGTCTGACCGTCCTCGGCCGTCGAGAACACCTGGCTCTTCCTGGTGGGGATTGTGGTGTTCCGCTCTATAAGCCTCGTGGAGACACCGCCCAAGGTCTCGATTCCAAGCGAAAGCGGAGTGACATCCAGCAAAAGGACATCCTTCACATTTCCGCCGAGTATTCCGCCCTGTATAGAAGCGCCCATCGCCACGCACTCGTCCGGGTTGACGCCCTTGTTGGGCTCTTTCTGGAAAATCTCCTTCACCATCGCCTGGACAGCGGGGACACGTGTGCTTCCGCCCACCAGTATGACCTGGTCAATCTGGCTTGCAGAAAGGCCTGCATCCTTCAATGCGCTCTGACATGGAATCCTTGTCCTCTCTATAAGATCCCTGACCATGTCCTCGAACTTCGCCCTTGAGAGAGTCATCTGAAGATGCTTCGGCCCTGTCGCATCAGCCGTGATGAACGGAATGTTTATATCGGCCTGCGAAGAGCTGGAAAGCTCTATCTTCGCCTTCTCCGCCGCTTCCTTGAGCCGCTGCAGAGCCATCTTGTCTGTGGTGAGGTCTATCCCCGTGTCGGATTTGAACGACCCTACCATCCATTCGATGATTTTCTGGTCCATGTTGTCGCCGCCAAGATGCGTGTCGCCATTTGTTGACTTGACCTCGAACACGCCATCGCCCAGCTCAAGTATGGATATATCAAAAGTGCCGCCGCCGAAGTCATAGACTGCAATCTTCTCGTCCTTTGATTTATCCTTGCCGAAACCATATGCAAGAGCAGCGGCCGTAGGCTCGTTCACAATCCTCTTGACATCAAGCCCCGCAATCTTCCCGGCATCCTTTGTCGCCTGTCGCTGGGCATCGTTGAAGTATGCGGGAACGGTTATGACAGCATCGGTGACCGTCTCTCCAAGGTAATCCTCGGCGGTCTTCTTCATCTTCTGGAGAATCGCAGCCGATATTTCCTCGGGAGAGTACTCCTTCCCTCTTATATTTATCCTGATTGAGTCATTCGCACCGGATGTCACTTTGTATGGAATCATCGAAAGCTCACTCGGAACCTCGTGGTATTTCCTTCCCATGAAACGCTTGATTGAGAACACTGTGTTCTCAGCATTAGTGACAATCTGGTTCTTCGCAGGCTGTCCGACAAGGCGCTCGCCCTTCGCTGTGAAGCCAACCACTGACGGCGTTGTTCTCTGCCCCTCCGAATTGGATATGACAACAGCCTCATTGCCCTCCATGACGGAAACGCAGCTGTTAGTCGTGCCTAAATCTATGCCGATTATCTTTCCCATATTCTTAAATCTCCTGATTTTGAGTGTTTTTATTTCAACGTACCAAATCTAACTATATTTGACCATCAAGTCAAATGCCCTGCGGCCCAGATTTCAGGCTTCGAAACCTTCACCTTGGCAGGCCTCAGGACGCGTCCATGGAGCCTGTATCCTTTTATGAATTCCTGGGCAACCGTCTCTGCGGTGACATCGGGACTCATCTCCATCATGCAAGCCTCGTGCTCTTCCGGGTTGAACTCCGTGCCCGGAGCGCTGACAATAGGCTCAAGCCCATTATGGCTCAGGACATCTGAAAGCTGCTGCGCAACCATGCCCACGCCCTCGGCGATCGCCTTGACATCATTGGTGCTGGCGCATGAATCAACAGCCCGCTGCAGGTTGTCCATCGGCACAAGAAGCTCTTCTATGAGCTTGGAATTGGCGAACTTTATAGCCTCCTCCTTATCCTTGGCCAGCCTCTTCCTCGTGTTGTCCAGATCGGCGTGCGCGCGCAGAAACTGATCCTTAAGCTCCGCCACCTGGGCTTCAAGCTCCTTGACTTGAGCCTCTAGCTCCTGAGTCCTGTCCTCCTGCTTCTCATCAGCGGCATCCACGCCTGCGTCGGTCTCAACGGCCTCAGCCGGAACATCCTTCTGCTGAATCCGCTCTTCTTCCGTCTTCTTTTTCTTTTCCTTCATCTTAACACCTTTCCGCTAAAAGATAGAAATTGCCTGGCCAAAGGTCAAGCAATTTCATCAACTCATGCCTATCATCATTGCGGGCATCGCTGACATTCATCACTGCCGGCAATGCCAATCAGTCGAACTTGATTTCCTCGCTTTCTCCGTAGGGAACAAACTTCCTGGAATCATCGTCAAGGTCGGCAGGAGCAGGCGCCTGTCCGGCATCGGAGCGTTCAAGCTCTTCAAGCTCGTCTGTCACAGAACTCTCATAATCAGCGGCTCCATAATCAAGCTCCTCGTGCCCAGAAGATTCCTCTTGCACTGCGGATTCATCTTCCACCAGTTCACCAGGCTCTTCTTCTAATTCGTCAGCGAGCTCCTTTTCAACGGCATCACTATCCTCAGAAGCAGAATCGGAATCAAGGTCATCTTCGTCCTCATCGGATTCGTACGCAAGGTCATCTTCGTCTTCATCGGGTTCCAAGTCTTCTTCCTCGTCATACTCAAGCTCATCATTGATATCGTCATAGCCTTCCAGCTCCTGCGGATTGATTGAATCCTGCGGAATTATTGAATCTTGGGAATTGATTGGAGAAACCTCTTGAATGGCTTCCTTCAGCTCCGGTTCCGCCGTCTCTGCGTCATCCCCGGAAGGCGCATCCAAACTGGCGCCCGGGCTGTCTGCATGCACCCAATCATCGAACTCGCCCTTGACAGGCTCATTAGCAAACGGCTCTTCCTTTGAAACTGGAATAGGAGTGAAGACAACCCCGGTGTCCTGCCGTTCGACCTCGTTCGTGCGCCCCTCAAACATGGCCTTGATCAAGAACTTCTCTCTCTGAATATCCTCAAGCTCCTTAAGGGCGGTCTCCTTGTCCAGCCGAATCCGAGCAAGCTCCTCCTTCTCTTTCCCAAGGCTCTTGCTACGCCTTTCAAGCTCCTGTATCTTCTCATCGGCAAGACTATCAAACCCGCCCACTATCTCCCCAAGGGCGGAAGTCTTCTCATCAAGCTCAGAGGAAAGCTCCTTTGTCGATTCGGCTATTGCGGCAAAGGCAGAGTTCAGCTTCTCGAGATTGCTCTCAAGCCCCTTTCCCGCAGCTTCTTCAAATGCTTTGAGATTATCCTCCTTGATGGCCCGTATCTGTTTCTCATGCCTCTCGACATCGGAGGATATTTGTTTCTGGCATTCGTCTATCTTGGAATCCATCTGGGTGTCAAACAGATTCAAATCACCGGAGAATCTGGCCTCGAACGCCCCGACAACACCGCCCACCCTCGCCTCGAAAGCGGTTATCCTGGAGTTGTTGTCGGCCTCGTAATCGCTTATTTTCTCGTCCGTCCTGCGGCAGAAATCGAAAAGCGTGGAGGCAAGATGCCTCTCCCCTTCGGAAAGACGCTTCTCCATCTCCTGGAACTTCGCCTCGAACCTGTCTATCGCCGCAGTCACGGCATCAAAAAGCTCCGAACGCTTTTCAAGCTTCCCAAGCTCATCATCGGACTTCATCGTGAGCTGGGCAAGCTCGTCCAAAGCGTGGTGGTATGTTGTCATGGCGACTTTCAGATTGGCAAGATCCTGTGAATAGCCGGACAAATCCTCAATCTGAGAGCTCGTTCTGGAAATGAGCTCGTTCCCCTCTCTTATCCGGGTCTCTATCTGTTCCTCGAACTGCAGTATCCTGCCCTCCATAAGCTTGGAGGCGCTGTCAACTTTCAGCATATACTGGTCAGCCACGCTCTTGAGCTTGGACAGCCTTATCTCCTTGCGCAGCTGTGCAATCAGAACAAGAACCAGAACAAGCGTGACGCCTGTCAGGAGCAATGGGAATATCAAATCAAAAAGCTGAATGCTCTGCATGATCAACCCTCCATAGAGGCAAATAGCCATCTGTCAAAATCATGCCAATCGGAAAACACAAGCTCTGCGCCTGCTTCTTTCTTATCATCGCCGCCAATCAGCGCGGCATCCCAGCCGCAACGCCTGGCGCCAAGATAATCCTTTGCATAACTATCGCCGACGTATAGCTTCTCGCAACCATCATAATTTGTAATATTACCACAAACAGATAAATAATCAAAACACCTTTCATCGGGCTTGAGATAGCCGCAATCCATAGAATCGCATTTGAAATCGACCAGATTCTCAAGCCCCATCGCGGCAAGCTTCCCTTCAATCGGAAAGTCGGAAAAAACCCCCACGGCGATGCCCATTCCCTTAAGCCGCGCCAGAGTGCCGGCCACTCCTTCCCGCGCCTTCAAACCGCCTGACACCATGGTCATTGTCCGGTAGCATTTATCATTCAGGGTCTTGCGCATGGATGCCACAAACGGATCCGAGGAAATCGCCTGCGCTTCTGATTCCGAGCATTCAAGCTCCCCGTACCGGCCAAGCATCACAAGCGCCTCCCTTGTCAGCATATCAAGCCCCCCGCAGAAT
>JBQNBA010000005.1:0-30386 GCA_052170175.1 Sphaerochaetaceae bacterium
GCTCATCCCCGACCTCCGGGGGCCATGAGACGCTTGCGGGGATGGAGACGTCAAGCCTGGAGCTCAGGTCAACGGCCTCAAGCGACAGCATGCCCATCTCATCCGGCTGCCTCCACGCATCGCTGAAGACTGGGTCGATGGCGCCCCTGAAAATTGCATTGCCGTCCCCGTCGAGGATGAGCACCGATGCGGGCTCCTCCGCATCTCTCAGAAGACCGTATATCGCATCGTCATTGAGCAGCTTGAAGGATGCGGTGTTCATCGAAGAGCCGTACTTGTCGTTGCACAGGCTGTCGTGGATGCTCAGCGACCTGGCTGCAAGCAATCCGCTTGCATCGAGATCGCCTGAGCCGAAGTTCAGGAAGATTCTCACGTTCTCCTCTGCGTTCATGCCCGTCTCCTTCCCATCTTGGCCGCCGCCAGCTCAAGCTTGCCGTACAGGTCCTCTATGCCGTAGGCGGTATCGATCCTTATGCTGATGCTCTGCCCGACGGCCGCCGCCTCGCCGGAGCCGACAGGCCTGATGTCCACCAGCTCCCGCCCTGATGGGTTGTCGCCCACAAGGATGAGCTGAGGCCCGTTGGTCATGAACGAGCCGCCCGTGGCGAACCTCGGTATTCCCGATGTGTCCACGCCGAGCGCCTTCAGCTGTGAGATAATCTGGGCAAGCCTCTCCCTGGATATATCATTGTCTATTTCGTCATAGATCGCTCTGATTCTTGAGACATGCTCCTCGATATCCTCGTCGTCTGATGTCCACCAGCGGTGCCAGCCCGACATCGAGGACAGCTCGGAGTCCAGCTCCCTGACCTTGGCCATCGCTGCTCTGGATGCTTCTGATATCGCCGTGTTGAAGTCCCTTTTCCCCTGGATGTCAGATGACTGGTTCCTGAAGTCCTCGACGGATATCATGTTCCGCTCAAGTTGGCGTTTCAGGAGCATGTATTCCTCGTCTATCGAGCCGTTTATCTGCTCGGCAAGGGCCTCGCGCGCCTTCAGCTCCTTCTCCATGGATTCGGTGATCTCCGAGTCGAGGCCTCTGCCTCCGCCCATGAGGCCGGCGCCGATGCCTGCCACGCCGCCGAGTGCAAAAAGAGCCAGGGCGGTGGGCACGCCTGCCCATCCGGTCTCGGCTATTATCCTCATACCCGCTGCGATTGAGCTAGTCGATATCTGCGAGGCCAGTGACGTGACATATGACCCGATGGAGTCAAGGGCGGCATCTCCCGCATCCGCACCCGAGGCAATGGCGTTTCCCATCGCTGCAAATGTCCTGGATGCCTCCTGGGCGATGGAATTGACGCTGACAAGCCCCTTGGACTGCTCCTTGAGGATATCGCTGATCTTCTCCTGGTCAGTGAGCTCTTTTCCCAGCAGATTGGCTTTGAGCTGCCGGTGCTGCGTCTCGGTGAGGAGACCTTCATTCTGAAGGGCTTGGAGCTCCAGGAGCTGCTTTTCCTTTTTCTCCTCGTCCGTGAGCAGGGATTCAAGGAGAGCCTCCGCCCTGTTCCGGAGCTTCGCTTTTTCAGTGATCCCCTCGATTTCGCCGGAGATTTCACCGTGCTTGGCGATGAGGATGTCAAGGGCGGCCTGCCACTGGCCGGTGTCTCCCTCGTCGGGGCCTGCGGCATGCAGGGCATCCGCGGCTGACTTGACCGCCGCCAGCTGCGCCTGCAGGGTCATCAGCTTTTTATCCTCCGGCTTTGCAGCCCAGACGATGCCTATGGGGATGTCCAGGGCATAGTCCTCGGCCGAGGCTTTCCCGAGCACCCTCTGCAAGACGGACTGCACGGCCTCATCGCCGGTGTCCTTCAGCATATCGATCTTGCCCTGCAGCGGGTCTATGATCGCATCGTACATCTTCAGCCGTTCGGCCGCCTGCTCGATCTGATCCTTTGTGTATTTGCCTTTCCCTGCAGAGACTGTGTCTTCGTCCTCGGCCTTCTGCTGGCGGAGCAGGGAGAGCTGGGCCTCCATCGAAGCTAGCTGGCCTTCCGCGGTCGTTGCATAGAGGGCCGAAAGCTCCTTTGTTCTCTCGATCTCATCCTGCTCGATCTTCTTGCGGGCTTCGGCGATCTTGGCGGCCTTGCATTGCTTTTCATTCAGGATCTGCTGCGCCTCTGCAGCGGCCTCGATCCTTGAGCGCTGGTTCTCAAGCAGCGCCGTGACATTCGCTGCCGCTGCAGCGTATTGATCTTGATTTCTTACGCCAAGCTTGTTGTAGATTTTCCGCCTATCCGGTGTGGACAGCTCGTCAATGTCTCCCAGGAAGGCCTCGATGAAATCGATGTCCGATCCGGACAGCCCGGCCAGGGCCTTTGCGGAATCGGTCTTCAGGTCGGATAGGAAGCCTGTCATGTAGTCGAGGGCCTTCTGCCTGTCAAGGCCTTCGATGAGGCCGTCTGTGAGCCATCTTCCGAAATCCGAGCCTGCTGCTTTTTCACCCATGTATGAGAGGGTTTCCTCCCAAGCTTCCTTCAGCTGCGTCAAGCTGGACTTCGCGCTTTTGATGCTCTCCGCTGTCTCCCCGATTCTTTCAGACAGGGCCTTGACGATGAGAGCCTGGGCAGCCGCGGTGTTTCCCATCTGCTCAAGGTGGGTGATGTTGCTGACCAGTGCCTCATCGAGGTATATTCCCTGCTTCTTCAGCTTGGATATCCCCTCTGCAGGCTCGGCAAGGATCTCCGCGAGCGTCTTGGCCGATCCTGCCAGATCCGTGCCCCAGAGAGCCGCGAGGTCCGCTGCCAGGGACATGTACTGCCTGAGGCGCTCGGAATCGGTGTCCAGCGCCGTTAGCATCCTCGCCGAGGCGTTTGTTATCTCGGTGGTGGAGAAGCCGGTCTCCTTCATCAGCTGCGTGGCCATCCGCTTGAGCGAAGACATGGTGATGTCGCTGCTCCTGCCTGCGGCTTCGATCATAGCGGCCGCTCTGGCGTTGGCTATGTTCGCCTGCTCCCCGGCTTCCATGATGGCTTTGAATGTCTTGAGCGCCAGGGCGCCCACGGCGATGAACGAGGTGTATTTCGCTATCAGATTGCCCAAGGAGATGGCCTGTTCGTTCTGGGCACCGGTTGTCTTTCCGGTGCTGCCTCCGAGTTTCTTTTCGCTCTCTTCAGCGGCATCCGATGCCTCGGAGCACTTCCTCTGGGCTTCTGCAAGGTCATCGGTGGCCTTCTCGGCGTCATTGATCAGCTCCTCGTATTTCTCCAGCGCCTGCTTTGCGCCGTCGTAGTTTGCCTTGAGGATCAGCTGCAGCTCCTCGGTGATTCTGGTGGCCATATCAACTCCTGTTCACTATTATATAGAAGAGAAAGAGCAGGGCTTTCAGCGCATGGCCGCCGTCAGCTCTGCCGTGTAGGCTTCATATTCATCCTCGAAGATGGAGATGACCGCCATATAGTCCGCAGTCTCGTTCTCCGGGCAGCCGTGCGGCAGCCCGAACCTCCTGTAGTCCCTCCACAGATCCACGGCCTTCCAGAGGTCATCGGTGAACAGCCCCTTGAGCTCCTTCCTCTTGATGAACTCAGACCCTAGCTTGACGGGCTGCTCGCCGTAGAAGAGGCTGTCCGCTTTCTCGAGCTCTTCGGCTTTGGCGTATCCTCTGAGGACTGCGGCAAAGCCTCTGGCGAGTTTTTTAAGGCCTCCTGGGTGAGATCCGGGGTGAGGATCTGCGTGGCCAGCTGCTCGACTATCAGATAGGCTATGTCGCTCTGCAGGTTCACCAGCTGCTCGCCGGTGGTCACATAGACCTTGGTCCGCATGCCGTTCTCTCCTGTCGTCTCGTAGAAGAGGTTGCGGACAGCGATGTTGCTTTCGGTCATGATCGCCTTGAGGTCGCGGTCCTCGAAGGATGAGAATGAGCCGTCGGGGTGCCTCTTGACCGTGACCTTCTGCCATGCCCGCCGCTGATAGCTTTTAGGCTTGTCATAGTCAATCTCGATCCTCGTTCCCTCCGGCATCTTCTCATTGCCCAGGACTGATGGGATGAATGTGCATTTGCGCTGCAGCACGATTTCCATTTTCAGCCTCCTTTTAAATGTTTAAATGCAGTTTAAACTGCAGGAAGGGCAGGGCATCGGCCCTGCCTGTGTCAGCCGATATGCTCCTCGTAGACCCAGCTTTTAAGCACGGTATAGGAAAAATTGAACGGCACCATGGCGCCGGCACCGGTCATCGAAGGCTGGCCCTCGTCTATGCCGCTGATCATCATCCTTCTGATCTTGCTGACCTGGATCTCCCCGGAGGCGGTCATCTTGCGATAAACAAAGAGGTGCATCCAGCGGTTCTTCTGCTTGGGGATGCGTGTGATCTTGCCCGCCTTTGAGACGATCCTTATGGCGAACAGCGCCTCCAGTTGCCTCTGGAACTCGGAGTCGGTCTTGAAGGCTCCGTTCTGGGTTCCCGTCTCGGATACCTGTCCGTCCTCCCTGATGTCCTTCTCGCCGTTGGCCACGTCGCACTGCGTCGTGAAGTCCACCGTGCCCTGCGACGGCGCTGACGGCGAATCGGTCACCCAGCATAGCATCTGCTCCTCGTATGGCACCGCTATGTCGCCTTCGGAGAGGGGCGAGCTGCCGTCCCAGCCATCGAGCTTGATGCAGTCGCCGGCCTTGACGGCTTCGCCGCCCTCGGCCTCAGGGTCCTTCAGGCTGTCGAAGTACGAAGCCGCGCCCTTCTGCTTGATGCACACCCAGCCGCCCTGGAAAGCCGTCGTGGCATGCGTGATGTCCTGCTTGCTCGGAACGAGGAAAGAGGACCTTCCGTCGATTGATGATACTTTCATCTTAGATTCTCCTTAGTCTTGTATCGAAATCCAGTGTGAAGACCCGCGGCTCCTGCCAGATGTACGCCCAGGTTGACGTCTCCGTTTCCGTGGGGTCGTTCTGGACGAACTGCCCGTTCGATGATGCGATATGCGGGAATGACAGCCTTGCCTTGAGGCCTTTGACCTCAATGTCAGCATGGCATCCGCAATCCTTATACAAATCGTTGATGGCCAGCGATGCCTCTATGACGCTTTCCAGGAACTTGCCGGGCCCTGACCCGGCGCCCAGTATCGAAGCCTGGAAAGCCAGCCTGTCATGGCCTTCGCCCTGATCATCGCAGCCTGTGTATGTGAGCCTCAGATGCGGCTGGGCCGTCTTGACCGGCTGCGGGTCCCACACGACTTTCAGCCCGGTCCGCTCCTCCAGCCACTTCCTCGCGGCCTCAAGCACATCACTTACCATCTCTTATCGCCCTCCATGCGATGCTGTCCAGCGCCTTTCTGTCAAGCTCGTCCACATACAGGAACGGCCTCGCCGGTATGACCACCTTCTTCTTCAGATAGAAGAAGGCCTCCGGCTTCCTGGGCTCCTCGCCCTTGCGGTAACGCCAGAAGACCTTGCCGCCCTTGTAGCACCCCCAGCCCTGGGCCTTGAGCCTTCGGATCATGTTCCTGATGCTCCCCGCGCTCGCCAGCAGCAGCCTGGCCTCCCGTGACGCAGGCACCCAGATGTACTTTCCGAACCTCGCCCGCAGGATCTTCCCCGAGTGGTTCATCGCCGCGCCGGCTCTGTTCGTGCCCACGACCGCCTTGCCTGGGTCGCTCCTGAAGGCTATGGAGGACATCAGCAGGCCGGTGTCCCTCAGCGGCAGGGAGTTGCCCTTCAGCGCCACCGTCAGCGGCGCATTCGGCGGCGTCTTCTTCTCCATGATCTTCCTCTGCGTGCTGGAGACCATGTAGGCGCCCATCCTGCGCATGGCGGCGGTCTTGTCGTCTAGATTCAGGCTGACGGACTTGATGACGACCTCGGACCTTATCCTCATGCCCTTAAGAGTCCTTCACGAAGGCCGCGGCCGGAAGAGGGGACTGGCCGGAGGCGCCGGAGCTGTATCCGGTGCCGTCAACGGCATTGCCGAAGACGGCGCGAAGCAGCTCCATGGCGTCCTCCTTCTTGTCCTGGGCAACGGCCTCGTTCTCCGCATGGCTGTACAGCTCGTACAGCGCGCGCTTGATGACGATCTGCTCTATCACAGGGTCGTCCTCTCTGTAGATGCCCCTTGCAGCCAGTATCTTCGCCTTGGTCCAGATGACCGCTTTTGTGATGGCTCTGTCAGCCACGGAGCCGTCGCCATCCGTCAGGACTTCAAAATTGTAATCTTTGAGTTCCGCCCTCAGAGCTTCGACCGTGACTGACACATCCGCCTCCTCAGACAACCGTCGCCCAGCAGAACCCCTTGGCGCTGCAGAGCGGCATGGGCTTGGACTCGGTTATGAGCTTCACCGCACTCGGATCATCGATCTTCTGGATCTTGCTGAAGAAGGGGACCGCCTCGAGATTCCCTTCAAGGTCATCGATCGCGCAGTATGTGAGCTCGGCAAGATCCACGGCGCATGCGACTATCTTGTTCGGGGCGACCTCGTTCTTGGTTATGGTTGCTCCGCTTGCATTCTTGTCGCTGTAGGTGATGTCATCGAGGATTATCTTCTTTCCGCCGACGATTATCGCATTGTCATCGATGCGCGCCCCCATTCTCTGGTCATTGGGCAGGGCTATGATGAGATTCACGATGGCATCGAAGGCATCAGCGCCTGAAAGGAACTTGATCTCTCCGGCGCATCCGGCATCTGAGATCTTCTTCTGCATCGCTCTGAGCGTCTTCACGACATCCGCAAGGGTGGCTCCTGCAGCATTGAACTTCTTTGCTGGGACATGGGTGAGCGTTTCGCCGTCTCCGTATGATACCTGATAGCGCTCATGGCCCTTTTCAGACTGCATCATGTAATCGATCTTCCCGGTCATCGCCTGGGCGCAGAGCGCATTCCTGGTGTGGTCGGTGATGTCCATGAGCTCCTCTATCTTCTTCTCGGCCCAGGCTGCGACAAGCGCCTGGCCGTTCTCAGACCCGTTGCCGTAGAGGTTCCTCAGGTCATTGAGCTGCGCTCCGGTCACCACCTTGGAGAGACGGATCGGCATGGGCTCGATCTTGGTGAGCGTCATTGCATCCGCTCCCACCGGAAGCGCAGCGGCTCCACGTGCGGTCACGGCCATGTTGCCCGTCCTGCGCTCGATGTCAGCCATATCCACATACGGGGAGGGCGTGTTCGTCCTCTTGCTGAAGACCTCGTCGAACACGATTGACTTCGCCGTCTTCCTGCGCTCTATGATCTTCGATATGAATATCAAAGTGATTGCCTGTTTTAGATACTGAATGAAATCCATTGCTAAATCTCCTTATTTCTTAAAGCGCCCAGATTCCGCTGAGCTCAAGCGCCGATACCGCAGCGTCGTCCGCAGCTGTGTCATGCGCTGTGATCAGGCTCTCCCTGACCGCTGTGCCGTGGATTAGCAGGTTGACCCCATCGGCTCCCTGCTCGGTCGCCTGCGTGACGACGCCCAGGGCGGAGACGGCCGGTATGGTGACCTGCTGGCCTCCGATCTCGACCTCATGCTCAAGCGTGGCCTCCGCATACGGCACGACGGAGTCCTTGGTGATCCCGACGATCTGCCCCGCCTCATAGGCGGGTGCGCCTTCCGGAAGCGCATAGCGGCGCACCACCGGAGGGTGGGTGTTGTCTATGACCTGTTTCATGATCAGGTTCTGTGTCCTTGATGCTTTCATTTTGGCCTCCTTAGCCTAGAAATTCATTGCCATGCTGGCTCTGTCCACATTTTCGCGCGAGACAGGATTGTCCGAGAAATCCGTTCTTCCGGTGCTGGGCCGCGGGCGCTGCATCGATCTGCAGATATCGATGAGGATGTCCATCAGGCCTCTCCTTTCCTCATCCGCAAAATCATAGTCATGGCCGATGGCCAGATCCGCGAACTCATCCAGCAGCTCCCTTCGTGCAGCCGGAAGCATGGTGTCCAGTGTCGCATGGATCTTCTCCCTCTGCGTCTTTGAATAGACCTTCCTGGCCTTGGCCGCAGCAGGGCTGCTGTCCGCGAAGTCGTCATTGCCCCGATTCCCTGGATGCCCGGGCCTCCTTGTTTCCTGCTTGAAGTCCTTGATGGTGTAGACGGCCATGTCGGCGAAGTCTGTGCCCTCACCGGTGGCGTCTATGGCGTTCTCCGGCTTTGCGCCAGTCATCTGGACGATCTGCAGGTCCCTGATCTTCGGCGGCACCGCGCCGAGGAACGCCAGATGATGCAGATAGCGCTTGCCGTCCTCCGCACGTGCAGGGATGCTCACGCTCCATGACGTGTAGAACTTCTCGTCAATGGCCTCCGCTAGCAGCGGGTTGACCTCGACGTCGCCCTCAAGGATCTTGCCGCCGTCCTCGCCGTCGATCATCCTGAGCGCCACGACGTTGCCGTATGATGGCCACCAGTCCTGCTTCGGCCCATAGTGCCCGAGCGACACGGGGGCATGGCCGTCGAAGGTGTCAAGGACATCCTGCAGGTCCTGCTCCGCGATCTCGGCGCCGTCCATCCCGAACGTGCCTGTCCGGGCGAGCTGAAGCCTCAGCAATTTGTCTTTTGTGTCCATTTTGCTTTACTCCTCCGGCTTTGATTATCCAACAATCGGAGAGGGCGTTTTGCAGGGCGTTTCGATGGTATCGGGGCTGTTCGCGGAATAATGCGGCGCTCCCGATGGGCTGGCTTGCCCTGAGAGGGGTTTATTAAACCTATTAAACCGGGGTCTGACGTCAGGATGGGTCAATTGATGTCTGTGGGGAAGAAACGCGCTGGATGGGCGTTTTGAAGGGCAAAGAAAAACCCTCCGGACGGAGGGTTCTGGCCGGTCTGTGACATCAGGCAGGAGGCTTCGCCTTTCCTCAAGCCGGAATCATCAGACCACGATTCAATTATAGACTATCTGAACATCTCCGTCAACATCTCTCCGGTCAGCTCTTGCCCCTCATCTGTCTTCCCGGATCTGTCTGTCATAATGATCCTGCCGTTGACATCGATTGCCAAGAACCCCAACTCCCTTCCCTCCCGGGACAGCCCCCCATTGATGACCATCTCCAGGAAGGATTCCATGAACGGCTCTATCTGGGATGGGCTGGACAGCCTGATGAGGATGTTCCCCGCTTGGCTGGCGGCTTTCCTGATGTGTTTTGAGATCCTGTCCTTGTCCTCTGTGTCAAGATGTTTGAACTCGCATTTCATGACACCGTTTATCCAGGCGTCGAAGTTCGTGTTTCCTGGCTTCCCCGTCACATCGCCGTTGAGTTCCACGAAGAACCCCTTCTGCTCAGCGAGATCCTTTGCTGATTCTATGTATTTCATCTCTTTCTTCGGCATTTTCTCAGGATAGCGCACACCGCCGCTGGATACCTTTTCATTTATGTATCCGGAGATCTCTCTTTGGAAATCCTTGCATACGGTCTGTCCGGCAACTCCATTGATCTCCTCCATGATCAAGTCCTTGATGAGTCTGCTCTGCTGTGATGGGGTGACTTTCCACATTTGATTGTCTTTGATCGGGTTCGCGCCGAATGTCCCCTGGGGCTTCGGGTTCCCGGCTTCGGCATGCTGTCCAAGGGATTCCTTCTTCTGCTGTCTGAAACCATCCTTTGTCATCAGCCCCATGGCCTCGGCCTCATATTCATAGATCGCCCTGACAGTGCTGCGGCATTTGTAATGCAGGGGCGGCCAGTGCGTGTCCCAGAATGGGTCGGTGTATGGGAGGATGATCCCGCTGCAGGCCTTGCAGACCTCGCTCTGCCGGCCGTCCTCGATGCCTATGAACTGCAGCGCCACAGGGGGATCCGCTGATAGCTGCTTGGCCCTCCCGGCGTTGTAATCAGTCTGGATGTTGGTGCGGTAGACTATCTCGTAGTACTTTGCGAATCTGGCATCCTGGTCATCCTTGGACATGAACGATATGAAGCTGTCTGTGTCCGGCCCCGTCTTTAGGCTCTTCAGATAGGCCTTTCTGGCGGTCTCTATCTGGTCGAGCTGGGCAAGTCTTCCCACCGTGAATGCGTGCAGCTTCATGTGGTCGGACAGCTTGGCATAATCGGAGGGTGAGAGCGAGATCCTGTTGGCCGCCCATTCCATGGCCTCATCGAAGGGCAGGCTGTTGAATCGATTGTTTGCCTTTATGCCGGAGTCTGCAAAATCCTCTCTGGATCTTCTTCCCCTTGCCGCATGAACCATGCCCAGCAGGTATGACTTCATCAGGATCTCATATGTCTGCTGGATGAGATCCATGTCCGGCTTGGGCTTCCAGGCTTTGAAGACATTGTCACGCTCCAGCAGGGAAGGATCCTTCCTGACTGCTTCCGAGAAGCCTGCAAGACCATGTTTAACGGCGGTTAAACAGCCTTTGAACCCTTCATTCTCGATGTCTATGAGAGACCTGATGTTCCTGGTCTCAGTATCTATCGCAGCAGAATCAGAGGCATCCGGGCTTTTTTTTTACCGGCTTCCGGAATATCGGCGAAGTCGTAGCCGAAGCCCGGCCCCATCGCGGGGGTCTCCCCTACGAACTCATCATCCTTGATGCTCTTGTCAGGCTCGGGGATCCCGTAGCGGGAGTACAGGGCTTTTCTGGATATAGGTATTTTATGGTCAATGGCCGTCATGACCTCGGAGAACGATGCGTAGTCTCCGGTGTCATATGAGAAGCGCAGGGTGTCCTCCGACGAGCCGAAGTTGACCTCTATGGCCATGTCTATGAGCCTCTGGACGGTGTAGGCCAGCGCCCTGGAGTCATTCTCGTAGGCGTTGCCCTTCGTCCGCTCCTGCACCGTGCCCAGCGCCTGGGTGCCGGTGTCGCTTGCGTTGGTGGCAAGGGCCTGCCCTGTCATGGCGTAGCTGATCTGGAGGTCGCATGCCTTTATCAGCGTGTCGAAGTCGCTCACCGATCCCGCCATGCTCAGCTGCTGCAGCGCCTTGACGTTGGCCACGGCGCCCGTGCTGCCTGATGATATTCCGCTTATGTCGTTTGCAAGGCTTCTGGCCACCTCAAGGGCCTTCTGAGGGTCCGTCTGGTCAAAGAGGGCGACAAGGGAAGGCACCGCGTACTTCTCTGCTGCGGTGAGCCAGAACTTCCAGCCCATGCGCTTGAACTGCCATGGCCAGTAGCACCTCTTGAGGTATGTCTCTCCGTATGGATTGTGGTATCTGTCGCCCTGTATCCTGTGGACTATCCACTTGCATGCCTCATCAAGCCTGTGCTGGCCGTGCTGCATGTACCAGAGCTCTCCTTCGGCATCGAATCTATATGAATCGATTCTGTGCCCGTCCAGATTCTCGATGTACAGATAGCCGTCCTCGTCTTGCGCCCAGATGATCTCCTCCGGCCTGAATCCATAGAGCAGTGCGCCCCTGAGTAGAAGATTGGCCCATTTTCTGAGATTCTTTTCGGAAAGGTGCTTTTCAGCGTAGGCCTTTGTCTTCGGGTTCTGCGGCATGCCGAGCAATATCGGAAGGTTCTGGGTTGCGTTGCAGCGATCCTCGAACAGAGAGCCGATCCTGGCATCGGTGATCATCTCATCGTAGATTCTGTAGCCCTTCGGCCCTCTCAGCATCTCGTCCGGATTCGGCATCGAAGAGAAGACCAAAGAGTCTTTTATTACCTTGACGGTCAGATCCGTCTTTTCTTTCCTTGTCATGTCACCCTCCCATGTATCTGTTCAGCAGGCCGGGG
Source organism: Sphaerochaetaceae bacterium (assembly GCA_052170175.1). Taxonomy (GTDB): domain Bacteria; phylum Spirochaetota; class Spirochaetia; order Sphaerochaetales; family Sphaerochaetaceae; genus JAAYFO01. The sequence goes on from JBQNBA010000005.1 coordinate 11,587, forward strand.
AGCTCCGATGTCCGTCTGCTTCCGGAAGCTCCCACAGGCGCTCCTGCGGTTCTGTTGAATGCCTGGTATGCAAGATTCAGAGCGTCCACCGTGCCGTCATTGACTCCCTTGGATGGGAAGGATATCAGCTTCACATATTCCGGGGTGTCCCTTATGCGTTCGGCGAACTCCCAGCTGCCGTTCTCGATGAATGGCTTCAGCGCCACCGCCCGGGCCTCCTTGCTTCCGGAGGCTCCCACGCCCACGAAGGGAAGATTTAGACGCTGCGGAAGAAGCAGCTCCTGGAGCAGCTTCATGTATACGTTCTGGAATCCTATGTTCTCGAAGCCTATGGACACCGGGGAGTACTTTCGCCAGAGCTGGACCATCCTGTCCACAAGCTCGTTGATCGTGCCCCTGTCCCTGGACCAGAGCTCCAGCGTCAGATAGCGGCCTGTGACCCTGTGGCGGCCGAGGACGCATATGGCGGCGTCATCGCCTCCTTCCGCATTGGGGTCGACTCCGAATGTGATCTCATGCTCCCTCGGATCTATCCTTGTATCCGGAACCCACACGAAATCCCCGGGGCGGAAAATCTTCCCGTCGCCGTCAAGGGTGATTGACTGGTATTCCACAAGGTATGTGTCCCTGCCTATCTCCTTTCGCTTGCGTTGAAGGGCCTCAATCGGCCAGTACTCCGGCCATAGGGCCTTCACGCCGTCCTCAATCTCAGCGCTGAGACGGATTCCGAGATAGCCGTCAAGGTCATCGGCCTTGATCCTCTCAAGCATCCTCGCCTGCGGATCCTGGCTGTTGAAGATTGTGTTCAGGGCGAGTATCAGGGCATCCTTGCCCAGGTTGACCACCGAGCTGAATATCCAGTCGTGGATCTTGCGCAGCGTCTGCACGTTGTGCTTGTCCTGATCTGTGGTGATGTCATCCAGGATTATGCAGTCAGGCCTCTTCTCCCGGCTCACCAGTCCCCTTATGGACGTCCCGCGCCCAACGCTCACCATGACCGCGCCGTTCTTCAGGGAGTGCTGGCCGCTCTTCCAGACGGAGCCCTGCAGGCTGCCGTAGTCCTCCAGAAGCCTTGGGTTGTCCTCGAATTCCGCTGCGGTGTCCGAGAGGAACTGCCCGGCTATCTCTCCGGAGCTCCTTATCACCACAATGAAGCGGAGATATCCATATAATATCGCCCAGATTACCATCATCCTGGCGAAGACCGTGGACTTGCCCTGCTCGCGGGGCGCGCACAGCACCATTGCCCTCAGCAGATCCACCGGCCTCGGGATGTCCCTGAACTCCGGCCTGTGGAGCTCCGCAAGCCTTTCGGCCTGCTTTTCGGTCACGGTCCAGTAAGGTCTGCCCATCACATTGTATCTGACATTTTCGAAGATATCGAAGATGAGCTTCTGCCAAAGCGGAGGCTCAAGCTTGACGTAGTGGGGGAAGTAATACTTACAGAATCCGGCTATATCGCGCTGGAAACGCCTGTGCCTCTCCTGCGCGGCCTTGCCTGCTGCCGCTTCTGCCGGCCGGCCTTTCATGTCGAGGATCCTAAGAAGAAGGGAGTAGTCCTGCTTTTCCTCAGGCATCCGGCGCCTCCATCGACTCCACAAGTATCTTCATCCTTTTATACAGCTCCGCATCGCCCTCAAGCGCCCGTTGCAGCTGCGCTATCAGCTCGCCCTTGGCCCTGTCGAAGACCTGACTGTATTCCAGGCGCTGCTTGACTATCTGCGTCTTCGCCCTTGTCATCTTGGAGATGAACGCCGCCAGCTCCGGAAGATCCTTGAAATTGAGGTCCTCTATGCTCTTGGTGTATTCGAACGCCTTGGAGATCAGGAAGTCCAGAGTCGCCTCGTTCGTGTCTGTGGCGGGGTTGTCCCTGATGGCGTCAATCAGCGCCACGGTCTCCTCCCTGGTCTTCATCAGCTCGCTGGCTATGCTCTTGTTGGACTTGACGGTTCTTCTGATGGATTCCCTGGAGATGTCATAGCCCTCGGATCTCAGGGTCTCCTCTATGTCCTTGCAGGTTATGTGCTGTTCGGAATGCATGCTTACAATGCGCTCCACCAGCCCAAGCAGCTCGGCCTTGCTTCGAGTGCTCATCTGTCCGCCTCCTTTAGTTCCGGCATCACGCAGATGCCGGGATCCGCAAGGTCGCCTTCGACTATGTTCATGCCTGAGGCGGCGATCCTGTAGAACGATTCCTTGCGCAGGGTGAATATGGGGTGCTGACGCTCCTCCCTGATGATGTGCCTGCTCTCGACCAGATAGGCCAGTGCCTTGTTGATGTCCTCAATCGTGTAGTACTCATAATAGGCCTGCACAATGGACTTCTCCGCGACGGTTGTGCCGTTGAGGTTGTACAGGAACTGGAGGATGTCCCCCCTCAGGGTCTTGATTCTAGTTGTTCTTGCAATCATTGCCTCTGACCTCCATGATCCGGTCTATGCGCCTGTTGTAGTTGTCAATGCGGTTGCCCAGATCCTTGATCTCCATTCGCCATCCGCTGACTGTCTCCTGTACGTATGACTTCTCGGCATAGTTCTGCTCCATATACAGTATCCGCTTGTCGAGGTTGCCTATGGCCTTGTCCGCCTGGGCGCTTTGTTCAGCCATCCTCTTCTCCAGGGATGCCTTCAGATCCCCAATCGAAGCCTCCATCTCATCATGCTTCTTGCTGTGGTCTTTCATGGCAATGATGATTATCACCAGCAGAACCACAAGCAGGGGCACGGCCCCGTAGCTGGAGACGATGCCCAGAAATTCAAGTCCTGTCATCGGAGCCTCCTATTTCAGCAGCAGAAGCAGGAGCATTCCGGCTCCCAGAACCGACAGGCTGACCATGCCCGCCTTGAGCAGCGTTATGCTCCTTGCCTGGACGGCGATTGTCCTGTCCGTTGCGTCTGCGTAATTCTGAAATGATCGCTGCGTCATCTGCAATGAGGTGGTCAAGCTCCTCAGCTGACTGCTGAGCTCCAGCGATTGACTCTTTGCCTGCTGCAACTGCCGCTGCGCCAGATTCAACTCTGCCTGCGCTGCCGCTAACCGCTGCTGAGACTGCTCCAGCTGCAGCCTCTGCTGCTGAAGCAGCTCCGACTCCCTCTGAGAGTTTGTTTGCAATCTCGTCAGCAGCTGCTCTGTGGTCATTGCGCTGAGGTCTTCCGCGGCCCACAAGAACGCCGGCAAGAAACAGAATAGGAAAAAATATATAAGCAAGCGCTTTCTTGATTTTCTCATTCATTTCTTGACCGTCTTGACGCTGTCGAACAATCCCATTGCCATGAATGCGCAGGCTGAGCCCTGCACAAGCCCGGTGATGATCAGGGCATCCAGGATGTACTTCCATCCGGTCAATTCGGAGGACACCAGCCCGTAAATGGATGCGATTGCAATCCCTATGGCAAGCAGCCAGGCCGGGAGCCTGTCCTTGCTGGCAAGATGCTTTCTTATCCATCCCTGCGCCTTGCCGGGGTTCTCGGCTGCAAGCGCAGCCTTCAGGATCTGTCCGAAGCCGTTCAGGACAGGGATCAACACAAGCAGCATGGGCTTGATGTGTGAAGTGAAGTTGAATGATGTCATTTTCAGACCTCCACATGAAGGATAGCATTGGGAGGCTTCTGCCATTGCAGGGCAAAAGAGAGGAGCCGCCCGAAAAACCGTGGAAACGGACGGCTCCAGTGACAAAAAGGAGGTGTCTGTCAGCGGGGCGTTGCTCATCCCCCGTCACGATTGGATTGTCTCACATGATGGAGATTTGGATTGCAGGGTCCTTCAAGCCATTCGGACATTTGTTCCGAAGTCCGCATTTGAAGCATCTGCAATGCGGTTTTTGAATTTAAATAGGCTTAAACTTCCCCGTGCACCCAGATGACGACCTTGCCCAGAATCGAGACATCGCCATTGTCGGGATTCACCTCTGTGACAGGGTATTTAACATTGTCAGAGATGATTCTGATGCGGTTTAAAACGCGGTTGAACTCGAGCCGCTTGACGAAAAGCTCGCCACGGACGGAGAGGACGTAGATGCCGTCGCCCTCGATGTGGTCCTTGACGAATACAACAGGCTCGCCGCTGTGCAGCGTGGGCTCCATGGAGTCGCCGACCACCTCGGCGGCGGCGAACCTGGAGTTGTTCGGGTATCTTCTGGAGACCCTCTTGGGTATGCTTATCATCTCGCCTGTGAGGTCGCCGGCAAGCCATTCCTGCCCGGTCCCTGCGCTGACCTTGAGGCTGGTCATGGGGACGCTGATGTTGTATCTGTCCTCTTCCGGAGCCAATGCCCTTCCGGCCTCTTCTGGGACGCTGCCGTCAAGGTGCATGGAGCCCTGGCCGGTCACTAGCCAGTGGATGTTGATGTTGTACTTGCGGCTCAACTCGGATTTTAGCTCGTCGGGAACGCCTCTCTTTCCTGTTTCATATGGACCATACGTTGTTTGTGCCAAACCTAGGATTTCTGCGAAAGAGGTTTGGGACAAACCTGTTTCCAACCTTAATTGCTTTAATCTTTCTGAAATACTCATATTATTAACCTTTTTTGCCTTGACATGTAATCTCTTTTGAGTTAACCTAGAAGAGGTTAATTAATAAACCGTTTTTGATTGTATACCAATCCGAATCAGGCTTCAAGGATTTGTTTCAGATTTGGATTAAAGGAGGGCGGGGTGCAAATCCATGACAAGGGGAAGGCTGTGATTCCGAGAGAGGCATGGGATTACAAGGAGTCCGTGGAGAATGCCAGATTTCTTGTATCGTCTCTGAGAAGGAAGACCCTGGAGCTTGTGCGGGAACTTTATCGAGCCCATCAGGCACTCGAACCCCAAGGTCGTTCCGCCGTTGGTTCATTTGAACCAACGGCTTATACATGGGAAAACTATTGTAATGACATCGGTTTGGCAAAATCAACAGCAAGACGTTGGCTCCTCCTTTATGTTCCGTCCGAGGACCGCATGCTGACCCCTGAGGAATATAAGGAGAAGGTCTTCAATGAGTGGAATGCTCTGATCGCCCAGCTCAATCCGAAGTTCCCGGACTGGAGGCCGGCGGGGTGGAATGCCCAGGTTGAGGCGTACTACCAGAAGCAGTTGAAGATCAAGGCCTTGAATGAGCTTGCCGCCCAGCCGGTGCAGTCCCCGCAGCCATTGCTCTTTGACACATCATTCTACACGGATGCCGGCGGGATATTCTCGGAGCCTACACAGCAGGACATCCTGCACTTCCACGACCTGAAGGTATCGGCGGAGAAGGGCAGATACACCGCCCCGGGGCAGAAGGCCAACGACCAGGTGAGGACCCTCTACTTCATAGAGAGGCTTCTGAAGCTGTACGGCGCCGATGACCGCAGGGATGTGGCCAAGGCGATAGCGGACATGATACTGAACGTCCTGATACCCTCGGACGACTTCTATCTGTGAGGTTTGACATGGCAAGGAAAAGATGCAACACAAGGCTGTACTCGTATGTCCAGCTTCTGCTTTCTGACAGGAGGATGTCCCAGAAGACGCTGGCGGATCTATGCGGCTGCTCGCTGTCAGCGGTCAATCAGGTCCTGACGGGGCGAAAGCATTACACGAATGTTGAATCCTGCATTGCTCGGAATCTGGGATATAGCAACTTCCAGCAGCTGCAGGAATCGGCTGATGTTTTCCATGACTGGTTCGCCTCCAGATTCCTCGGGACAAGGCCAGGCAGGGCCGAGGGGGGATCGAAGTGACAGACTATATCTCCGTCAAGGAGCTTGCCCGGATAATCGGCAAGACGCCCAGAGCGCTTCAGTTGGCGAAAAACAGATACACATGGCGAATGAAGGACAAGAAGAGCATCGAGTTTCTGGTCGCATCGTTGCCGGAGGACTGGCAGAGGGTGATAGAGGAGGCTCACAGGCTTACCTCCGACCTTCCCGTGAAGCTTTCCGGGAACCTGCAGATACGGAATCTTGAGCAGGAAGGGCAGGCCGACCTGAGCGTATTCTCCGTAAGGACATCTGAGAGGATGAAGCTTGCATCGCAGATTGTGGCCAAGGCCCAGCGGAAGCCGCGGGGGATGTCGGACTCGAAGTGGTTTGCTTTTGTTGGTGATTCGTTCAACGTTTCTGCCGCTACCGTGCGTCGTGCTGTGAAATCCTTCAGGAACAACGGGGAGATATGTTCCACGAAACAGGAGCGAGGAGGAAAATGGGATTCTGAGGCCATCGCCTGGCTGAGGGGGTTCTACCTTGACGCCACCCACAGGTACGGCAAGGTCACCGCCCAGCGGGCATATGAGGCGGTTGTGGAGAAGGCTGCAGAGAAGGGCTGGGCCATAGGCGGAAGGACAAGCGCCTATGAGCTCATCAATGGAATAAACCCGCTGCTCGTATCCTACGCCACAGGCGGCAACAGGGCGCTGGACAACTACTTCTATATAAGCAGGGACTGCGACCGCCTGGCGCCCATGCAGATAGTCATCGGCGACCAGCATATCTTCGATTTCTGGGTGGCGGATTACGATGAGGGCGTGATGTTCCGCCCGCAGTGCTACTGCTGGATTGACATGTGCACCAAGCTGGTCTACGGCATCGCATTCGACAGAGTTTACAACAGCGGAACTGTTAAGGAAGCTCTCAGGCAAGGCATAAACAGGTTCGGCCTTTTTGACTGCACCTACAACGACAACGGCTCCTCGGAGTGCTCCAAGGCGTTCACCGCCATCGCCGATGACTTCATAAGGCTGCAGCTCCGCAACGAGGACATAAGCGAGCTGTACCGCTCGGGCAACGGGTCATATGCGGTCACGGATGATGAGACCGGCGAGGTTGTTGACATCGCCAGCAGCCAGGCCGACTGGCGGAGGAAGGATTCTGAGTTCAACGAGAAGCACCGGCGCATATACGCCCAGGTGAAGAACGCCAAGGCCAAGGACATCGAGCGGTTCTTCCGAACCCTTGAGACGAGATTGACCAATCGCCTGATTCCTGGTGCATGCGCCACTCCAGGAGCATCAGCGGCGCAGGATGAGGTTGAGCGCAGAAGGCTTGAGCAGCAGAAGGACCGCCATCAGCTGCTTACTCTGGAGGAGTTCGAGCTGGCAGTCATCGATGAGCTGGACAGGTACGAGAACCGCATCCACGGCACCCTGAAGATGACCCCGAGGGAGAAGATCATGCAGAAATGGCAGCTAGGCTGGAGGCCCCGCTGGGTGGCGAGGGACATCAGCGACTTCATGCTGTTTGACCGATGCAGGAGAAAGGTTGACAGAGGACGCATATCAATAGACGGGCATGAGTTCATAGGCGAGGACATCAGGGCCACTGAAGGCGGAGACATAGCCGATGTGGGTCTTTACAGATTCGACGGCAGCACATTGGAGATCCGTTACGACAAGCACGATTACAGCTTCGCCTATGCCATCACCGACAGGGACATACGCCCTCTGATGCCCGTCGATGCTATAGCCATGCTGGACAATGCGGCCATGGATGATGCGATCGCGAAAAAACGCTGCCAGATGAAGGTTCTGCGTGAGGCTTTCGCCAGGTTCACGAAGCCGATTGGATCCATAGAGGTGCGCTGCAAGTATTCAGATGCCGTGCGCAAGGCCATCGAGGGCAAGGACCGCGCGATTGGGCGGAAGGTCATTGAGGCTGCCAAGCAGCTTGCCGGAAACGTGGAAGACAACGTGAAGCTGATGGAGCAGGCTGACGTGCATAGGAGGGTTGACGAAGTCGAGGCGCCTCCGCTCTTCATGAGCGACTGGGAGCGCTACGCATGGTGCTGCGACCAAATGGTCATGCACCTGGCCTTGGATCAGATATCAATGGATTTCATGGCTTCCTACAAGGAGACCAGTGAATACAGGGAAAACGAGCCCTACTGGGCCATATACGAGAAGATAGGAGGAGGTGTCGCATGAAAGCGAGAATCACAGGTTTGAGACAGGCTCTTGAGGTCACCGGGATGACCCAGGAGATGGCGGGCGAGTATGTGGGGCTGGGAAAGGCTGCTGTCAACCGCATTGTGAACGGCAACTATCCGAACGCCCAGCTGATGGAGCGCAGGATAGTCTGCGCCATGGTGAAGGGCGGCGCCTTCGAAGGGATGGGATTCGATCTCTCCGAGTATAATCAGGAGCCGCTTGAGTCCGGAGAGGCCTTCAAGGTCAATCCGCTGGTGTTCATCAACACGGTCAATGTCATGGCTATAAACAGCCTGGGCAACGGCTTGCTTGATGAAGGCTCGACCCTCAACAGCTCCATAGGCGTGGCCATCGGAAGCGCCGGTTATGGCAAGACCTCGGCGGTCAGGCATTTCGCCGTGAACAATGACAGCGTCGCCTACGTCCTGTATGTGGAGGGGTATTCGATCCCCATGCTGCTGAAGGCCATAACCAGGGAGCTCACGGGCATCTGCGGAAGATCCTATGAGCAGAACCTGGCGATCATCAGAGAGGCCACAAGCGTCAGCAGGAAGCTAGTCATAGTCGATGAGGCTGACAGGATGCCGGTCAGGTACCTAGAAGCGTTGAGGGGATTGAATGAGGTGGCGTGCGTTCCGCTGCTGCTTGTCGGGGAGGAGGGGCTTGCCGCCCGCATGGCCACGCAGCCGCGCCTTCAGAGCCGCATCAGGAAGCCTCAGATTGTCTTCAGACCGCTGACTGTGACTGATGTCGCCACCTATTACGAGCAGGCCATAGGAATCTCAATCAAGGAGGACATCACCGTGTGCACCATCCTGCTCAAGCATGCCGGTCGGGATTTCAGGACGATGATAAACGACGCGAACATGATCTGCAGCGCGATGAACACAAACGGCGTAAGAGTCATAACAAAGGAGTTCCTCAATGACATATATCGGAGCAGAAGAGCGTAAGGCTCTGTTCGGCACACCGGTCCTGACCCAGCAGATAGTCAAATTCTGTGAGAACGGCAATGTCACAAAGAGCCAGATTCTGGATCTGTTTGCAGACCAGAAGGCGAAGAACCTGAAGAGGGTGATCAGGAAGCTTGAGGGCAGGGGATGGATCATGGAGTCGGATGGAGTCTACAAGGCCACATGCGATGGCGTGAGGGCCGTGGAGAGCGATGCGGACAGGCTCTGGAAGGCCGCGAGGTACATGAGGATATTCACGGTCGCCGACCTGATGAAGATGACCGGGCTGGACAGGGATTATGCCTATGAGCACTGCAGGACATGGAAGAAGCTTGGGGCTGTAAAGCAGACAGCCAAGATGCCAGGCTCCTGGTGCATCTATCAGATTGTCTGCGACAGGATCAGCAGGCCGGTTGCAGGGAGGAAATATGGCAATCACAGATACGAGAAGTGAACGGGAGCTTGCATTGATGGCCCGGATACATATCGCCAAAGCCAAGGCGCTCACCTGCGACAGGCACGGGTTGTTCTTTGACAGGTGCGGATGCTGTCCAAGGTGCGGAGCCATCGGCGGCTCGCTTCCGGATTACCTGTACCGGCAGATCCTGCTGGCAGCGGGAGGGTTCGACTCGTGCAGGTACATGGACGAGAAGGATCTTGAGGCGGTGATGAGGTTCTTCGATGATGCAGGCTTTGCAAAGGCCTGGCCGCATGAGACTCCGCAGACAGCAATCGATAAGGCGAACAAGGCCTTGGTCAGGAGGATATTCCAGCTTGGCTGGATTGTATTTGGAAAAGGATATGCGGAGCGGATCAGCGGATTCGTAAGGAAATGCATAGGGAAGGAATCCATCTACGGATGCGACCAGAACGAGCTGCGAAAGGTGGTCGGCTGGATAAGGCGGGCAGGGAAGACTGCCAAGGGAGATACAGATGATAAAGGAAATTGATGGAAAGAGATTCTGGGAGAACGCCCAGGGCGGTTTTGTGCCTGAGGAGGCGATTAAGCCGGTGGATCAGCTGAGGGAGCAGCTGGTGATAGGCATCGTCGACAGAGTCATCGAGGAGCAGGACAGGCTTATTGCTCTGAAGCTAGCAGCCATGGAGGACATCAGATCCTTCGTCCAGATAAGCAACGAGAAATATGGGGTAGGCCGCAGGAGTGTGAAGGGCAATCTTTCCTTCACGTCCTTCGATGGACAATGGAGGGTCAGTCTGACGATTGCCGAGAGCTTCGGTTTCAACGAGAGGATCGAGGCAGCCAGGGAGCTGATCTATGACTGCCTGAACGACTGGTCAAATGGCGCCAACTCAAACCTGCTCGCGGTGGTGGACTCTGCCTTCAGGCTAACCAACGGAAGGCTGGACGTCAAGGCGATCCTCGCTCTTAAGCGTATAAATGTCTCTGACGACACAGGGCGCTGGCAGAAGGCCATGGAGGCCATTGACGATGCCCTTGAGGTCAAGGCATCGAAGCCATGCCTGAGGATATACAACAGGAATCCCCGAGGCAGATACGAGCTGGTTCCGATGGACTTCACGGATATCGGATGAGGATGGAGCGCGGATGGAGCAGCCGGAGCTTTTTGAGTGCAAACCCGACAGGCATGACTTTGACCAGGGCGGCATAGACGCCGCTCTGGCAGGATCATGCCGGCGGTTCTACCGTCGCTCAGAGGTCGCCTCCATCTGCCGCACCACATACAGCGTGGTACGCCAGGCCGTGGAGAAGATGCAGCTCGACGCGCTCTTCATCGGCGGGGAATACCGGGTTCCCAGCGTGAGCATACATGACTGGATAGCTGATATGGAGAGAATAGGGGACACGCAGGAGGCTTACGATAAGTGGATAGATGCAAGGACAATTCCCGAAGCTTATTCGTTGTCGGTGCTTTACCATTCCGGATGCATCCCTAGGGACAAAGCCCTGTCGCGGATATCAGGACGCTGCTGCATGCCTCTTGCTGAGAAAATCCTTTCCACTGACTTTTCTAAGTATGATTCACTTGCACCTGTCCTTGAGGCCGAACCCATTGATTGGTATGGGCTGGAGCGGCTGGACATGCCGTCTGAGGCGGATGTCTTTCACTGGTCGGGCATCCTGGCGGTTGACCCTAAGACTCTGGCCAGACTGGGAGGCTGGAACAGGAATGCAATGGTCAGCTGGATTGAGTTCAGGGCTTTTCTTGTAAGCAAGGAGCTTATTAATCAGCCTGTACTGATGGCAATAATGGATGAACAGGCGGCAGAACCCTTTGCAGATTCTCAGCCCAGCCTGTTTTAAGGAGGCAAAATGAATTTTGCAGAAGCTAACAAAAAAATCGGACAAGCCGAAAGGCGGGATCTTATACGGGAAATCCTGAGCAAGGATTACAAAGTCGAAAAAACGGTCACCGTCGCATGCTATGGCTGCACGCACAGTCGCCAATGCTGGTTATTCAGAGCATCAAGGAAGATTGGATCTTTCCCCGTCTGCTGCGCATATTGCCAGAAAAAGGAGAGCTGCGATGAATCATAAAGCAGGCGATATTGTTTTAACCAAATTTGGAAAGGGGCAGATCATTTACATCAATCCAGACGGAAGGCTCGCTGAGGTTCGGTACCCTTCCAGGACATCATGCTTGACCAGGTATTACCACATGGAAGACTTGCAGGCGCTGCCGGTGGTCTTGAGGCAATGCTCAATGCCAGGAGAAAAGGGAATTGTACAGAAGAACTTCACCTGAGATAAAGTCATATGTGATTGAACACCACAAAGGAGTAGCCCCGAAGGAGATGGCCAGGCGTGTGTCAGAGCTTTTCGGAGAGCCTTGGACCCATTCCAGAATGAAGAACCTATATGGCCGCAATCACCTGTCCAGCGGTCCGGACAGTCGATTCCATAAGGGGCATGTGCCTGCGAACAAGGGGCGCCGCATGGAGGAGTACCTGGATCCGGACCAGATTTCACGAATCAGGGCCGCCCAGTTCCGGAAGGGACACCGTCCTAGCAACGCCCTTGATGTGGGGAGCGAAGTGTTCAAAGGGGACGGATACCTCTGGAGGAAGATCTCGGAGCCTGACGTATGGAGGCAGGTGCATATCTTGCTCTGGGAATCTGAGAATGGCCCTGTGCCTGATGGCATGATGGTGACATTCCTAAACGGTGACAGGCATGACATCAGGCTGGAAAACCTCGCGCTCATAACGAGGCGTGAGAACCAGAACCTGACCAGACGGGGTTTCAGGGCAGCGGACGAGGAGATCACCAAAACCGGCCTTAACATCGTGCGGCTGATCAACGCCGCAAAGGAGAGGGAGAATGAAGGCTAATCTTGCAGATCTGAACAATGTGCTGTTCGAGCAGATTGAGCGGATAAATGACGATGAGCTCACAGGGGCTTTGCTGGACGAGCAGCTGAAGAAGACAAAGGCCATCACATCGGTTGCGTCCACGATAGTTGCTAATGCGGCGTTGGCTCTGCATGCGGCGAAGATTCAGGCTGACGAGTTCTGCCAAGCCTCGCTTCCTGACATGTTCTCCATTTCGGAGAAAGCTCTTGTTAAGTAGTTGAGTAGAGAATTAACACTGGATTAAACGGTTCTTCGGAGCCGTTTTTTGATGTTTAAAAACACGGTAAAACACGCTTGGACACGCCAAAGCACGGCAAAATTGTTTCAAACTCGCCGGATTTTTGTTGCAAAAGTCCGGATTTTTTTTCATGTTTGGCCGAATTGTACACGTTGTCTTCAACGATTTGACCTGCAAGAATGTCAGCAGCATCCAGAATCGCGGGGCGGTTCTGTCCAGATTCAACACCGCCTACCAAAGCTCTTCGCTTCTGGCGAAGGTTTGCAGCGCCTTTGTCACGGGCATAAAGGCTTTGCCGGCTCTTGTGGGGATAATAGGCCTGCAGCTTTTTGGAATCTTCATCAACATATTCGGCTCTATAGAATACGGGCGGGTTCCCTGCCGCAGGTTCGTTGAAGGGTGCAAGGTTCCTTTCTTTCAGCTGATGCGTGACAGTCTCAGGAACAAGGACATCTCCCATCCCGTTGCCCTGAAAGCGGTTTACATCTGCGTCCTCATATTGGTTCAGATGGCGATTCCTTTCCTGAGCAATGTTCTGCGCCTTGGCAACAATCTCGTTCTGTCCTACACCGTCATAGTGGCCGTGGGCATGATGCTGTCGGGCTTTGTCACCAAGCGGTACTCTGACAGGGTCGGGGCGAAGCCGCTTATTGTCCTGAGCTCGGTCATGCTGAGCATTGTGATGTTCCTCTGGATTCTGCTTCCCGGCTCTGTCCACTTCTCTGTTTTCTTCGTTCTGGGCTTCTTCGCCAACTTCTTCATAAACTGCATCAACATGATGGTCAACAAAATCATGGCGCCCGTGATTCCGGAGGATAATCCCATCGGTTTCAGCTCGTTTGTCAACTTCGTCATCGCCATCTTCTCCCTTGTGACCGGGTTTGTGGCCGGCTATGCTGTAGATCTCGGGGCGTTCATCGGCGGCGGAGTGGATGTCTGGGGCGTAGCTCTGGGCAATTCCTATTCGTTCTGCTTCCTTCTTGCCGTGATTCTGCTCACTGCAGGCCATGCGCTTTCTCTTTCTATAAAGGAGAGGGGAAGCCTCTCCGCATCACAGGCGGCTCAGGCGCTTTTCTCGATGCACGGGCTTAAGGCTTTCTCAATGATTGAGAAGATTGAAAGGACAAAGGATCCGATAAAGCGCCGCATTCTGCTGATGGGGCTTGGCACCAATCTGACCGGAGTCGCCACCAGCGAGATACGTATGAAGCTCGCCTCGCCCTTCTCGCCGGACAAGGTGGAGATAATAAGGGCATTGGGAGACAGGCCGCGTCCTGCGCTTGTGGCGGATCTCGCCAAGATTGCGCTCAATGATGACTCCTATGTGCAGCTTGATGCGATAGGGGCGCTGGGGGGCTATGTCGATGACCCGATTGCAAAGGAGGCCTTGATTGCCCTGCTGGATTGCAAATGGGGCTCTTCCCGTTCAATGGCCAGCAAGAGCCTGTCCCGCTTCACTGGCTCCGAGGAGTTCTTGCCCCGCATAAACGCTTTGAGCCTGGCCTCGCGCCATATAGACGAGGAGATTGACTATCTTGTGGCCAAGCGCAACATGGACAAGGATGGGCTCTTCTATCAGGATTTCTTTGTGTCCGTCCAGAAGATGCACAGCGCAACTTACAGGCAGACCCGGTACGCCCTCATCGCCAGCTTCCTGAAATTCGGCTCTCCACGGCTTGCATATCTGTATGAGCTGATGAACACCGGCACCGCAGCTGATTTCCTGGAGGATTTTCTGCCGGAGGCAAGGTATCTTGATGAGATTGACAGTCATTACGACGAGGTGTTCAAGGCTTTCCATGAGAAAGACCGCGAGTATCTGCGCAGCTTCTGCCTCGATATGGTGAGCAGAAGCGATGTTTCGTACAGCAGCAGCTTTGAGAATCTTAAGACGGGGCTTATGAAGGCGGCCGACATGGATATAAACGCTTTCGATGTGCAGGATATGCTTGCCCTGCTTTATTTCGCCTACAGCCTCAGAATGGTTTCCAAATAGCTTGATCCCATCAGGCGATTCGGACGATTCAGGCGCAGCTTTGAACGGTGGTTTGCAGTTTCATTGCAGTTTCATTGCAATTCATATGCCGATGCGGCTTTGCTGTGATGACATCTCGATTCTCTCAGCATAAGTCGTAGCATAAGTCTCAGCATAAGCTTTTGTGTGTGTCTGCTTCTCTCAGCATAAGCTTTCCTTGCAGCGCTGTATGGGCAACGGGCTTTCTTGCGGACTGCCTTGCAGGCTTTCTTTAAGGCTTTCTTTCAGGCTGTCAGAAAACGTCCGCCGGATAAGGAAGACCGGTGCATCGGGAGGATTGAATGATGAAATACAGGAAAAGCAGCAGGGGCAGGAACGGGTCATGGGCGCTGCTGACTCTGGCTATGTCTTGCATGGCCGCCGTGGTTTCGTTGTGCGGGCTATGCGGCTGCGATGCGCTGAGCAATCTTGCGACAGCCCGGACTGATGCGAACGGCAAGGGCTTTGTGGTCATGTCATGGAATCTTCAGAACCTGATGGACGGGGAGACCTGCGGGACAGAGCATGAGGAATTCCAGGATGCCGGGCTTTGGAACGAGGGAGCCTTCAAGCGACGGGTCAGGAATATATGCAAGGTGATAGCTGATTTGGACCCTCGGCCTGATTTCATCGTGCTGCAGGAGGTCGAGAATGACTCGGTCATGGACTATATGTGCCAGGCATATCTGGGCAGGCTTGGATTCCGCTGGTATGGAATCACCGCAGAGAAGGGTCAATCGATTCAGACGGGCTTCATCTCCAAGGTACCTGTCAGCGCAGAGGATGTCAAAGTTGCGGGGGTTGCGGGGCAGCGCCCGTTGCTGATAGTGCATGTTGGGCTTGAACGTGGCGATGTGGTTGTCATAGGGCTTCATGCAAAAAGCCGCTTGGATGGCGCGCTGGAGACGGAATCCCATAGGCTTGAATCCTTTCGGGCGATAGGCGAGTCTGTCAGGGAGGCCAGAAAGCAATGGCCGGGGGCTGTTGTAATCGCCGCAGGGGATTTCAATGAGGATCTGGATTGCGCCGCCCGGGTCATGGAGGAGGCGGCCCGTGAGAATCTTGACATGCAGCCGGCCATGGTCGGGGCTTCTGACCCTATGGCTTCGGCATGGAGCGCCTCCGGGTCGCTTGTCATGAGCGGGAGCCGTGACTTGGATGAGCTGTCAGGGGTTTGCGGAGATTGCAGAACGGAGGCTTGGCATTGCTTCTGGGAGGATTCTTCAATTCCGCTTCAGAAGGAGGGCTCTTACTGCTATAAAGGCATCTGGAACAAGTTTGACAACATATTATGCTCAAAGGAAGGGTTTGATGGACTTGGGCTTGAATTCGGCGGGGCGGGGGTGCATTGCGGCCACGGACTCTGCACGCCGGCCGGATTTCCCTCCAAATTTGAAATAAAGCTTGGCTCAGGCCTCTCCGATCATCTGCCCGTCTGGCTTCGTCTGATATAATTCTTCTTGAGCTTTTTTAATTGAGTTCAGTATAGGCACATAACCGGTGCATCTGCAAATATTGCCTGCCATGGCATCCTTGATTTCTTTTTCTGTTGGATTTTGATTCTTGCTAAGCAAGGCATAGGCTGACATAAGCATCCCAGGAGTACAGAAACCACATTGCACAGCGCCGTTTTCCACGAAACATTTTTGGAGTATTTTTCCAATTGTTAATTCAGACAACCCTTCAATGGTCAGAACATCGGCGTTTTCAACTTGTCCGGCAAGAACCAGGCAGGAAGTCACTGCTTCACCGTTTATAACAACGGTGCATGCACCGCATTCACCTATTTCACAGCCCAATTTGGTTCCTTTCAAATTAAGATCGTTACGTAGAACGTCTACAAGCCTATCTGAAGGATTGGCATTGATTATTATATCCTTTCCGTTAAGATTAAATTTAATTTCTTTTGTCATAAAAAACTCTCCATAGACACTGAGGCTATCTGCAAATCAAATGAATTTTAACAGCATGCGCTTGACTAACCTTTCACATACAGGTTGTTTGTATGCTGTTGATTTTCTGATTCCTGCAATCTCCGGAATTTTTTTAGAAATCGCACTCGCAATCTGTTCAACTATTTGCTGGCTTAGTTTCTTTCCAATTGGAATGTTATTTACATCATTGAATACCATTGGCCTAGGGAATGTCGCCCCTATTGCGATATTGAAATCATCTACAATTCCATCATTATCTTTATGCAAAATCACTGAAATTGTCATTCTTGAAATTGCCAATGCTTTTCGCCTTCCAAGTTTATAAAAATCAGACAGCGTATTTTCTTTCAGTTTTTTAATTCTTATGCAGGTTACCAGGTCCTTATTCAAAAGTGAATTTTCACCAGGCCCTATAATCAGATCTTCTAAATTTTTTTCAATTTTCGATCCTTCATGTAAAATGGTGACTTTTGCATCTAATACCATCAAACTGGAAATAGAATCTGCTGCAGGTGAAGCATTGCAAATATTGCCTCCAATGGTTGAGTGATTCCTTGTAAGCAGCGAACCTACCGTACTGCATGCCATTGAAAGCACATTTGCGTATTTCTTTATTACAGAATTATTGACTATTTGTGTATGTGTGCAACATGCACCGATGTAAATGTTGTCATCATCTTCCGTGATTTCCTGTAATTCCTTTATCCCATAAATATCTATGAGCACGCAGTCTGCATATTCATCTGTTTCTCGTGATTTAACAATTACATCTGTGCCGCCTGCCAGGAAGGCCGCTTTTTCATCTGTTGTTTTTAATAATTCTTCTAATTCTGCAAGCTTCTTGGGTTTTATATATTCTTTACAATTCATAACTTCCTCCTTATTAAAGCCCAAGAGCCTGACAGGCAGAAAAAACTTTGTCCAAATCAAATGGAAGAGACTTTATTGCTCCGGCCTTTCCCAAAGCCATATTCACAGCACAAGAGATTGCAGCCGCAGCAGGTTCTGTTGCAGGTTCCCCTAAAGAATGTCCTCCGAAGGCAGATCTTTTATCTGCATGTTCATTTAAAATAGCAGTATTATCCATTGGTACATCTTCAAATGTAGGTAAAAGATATGTATCAAAATTGAGATTTTTCAAAGTACAGTCTTCTTTGTTATGACCTAAGTCTTCAATAAGGCCCATTCCTTGGCCCATAGCCATTCCACCGTAAATTTGCCCCATTGCCATGATAGGATTTATTGCACGTCCCATATCATGACTTCCAACCATTTTTATAACGGTGACTTCTCCGGTATCTGAATCAAGTTCTATTTCTGCCATCTGACATGAGAATGTGTATGTGTAAAATGGTTCTCCTGTCATTCCGTTCTTATATGGTGCCCAATTGGTCTTTGGAACTTCCCATGTTCCAACAGCCATTGGAGTCATATTCACGCTGTAGCATTTTCTGACAGCTTCATCAAATGAGATTTCAATGCCGTCAAAACTAACCTTATCATCATGAAAATGTATATCTTCAATGCTTCTTTCATATGCTTTTTGAAGAGATTCTTTTATGATCATGTGGACTTTGTCGCAGGCATCTTTTATGGCTCCTCCTCCCAAGAATGTGCCACGAGATGCTATGCAAGCGCCTGTCACAGGAGATTTTGAAGTATCTGTTTCACCTATGGTTACACGAGATAGTTTTACGCCCAAGCCTTCTGCGCACATCATTGCCTGGGCTGTCCTTAATCCTTGTCCTATTTCAACCAAACCAATGTTGAAATGAACACTTGTGTCCGGCATCACCTCTATTAAACATCTGGATACATCAAAACCGTTGCCATCAGCTCCTATGCTTGCACCTCTCATGCTGCATGCAATGCCCAAGCCTTTTTTTATTTTGCTATGCTTGTTGTTTTCCTTGAATAAGGCATACTTGTTTTCATAATCAATTTCCTTTGCGCACTTATTTAAACTATCTTCAATGCTTACTTCCATGAAATCCAGTTTATGGCCGCAAGGTGAAGCATCTCCGTTATGAAGCAGGTTTCTTCTCCTTATTTCCAGTGGGGATACATTTATTTTTTCTGCCAGCTCATCCATAAGATTCTCTAAGGCAAAAATTGCCTGAGGCGTGCCAAAGCCCCTCATGGATCCTGTATGAATATTATTAGTAAGCACAGCAAGAGCATCATAATCAAGAGAATCCATTTTGTATGGCCCGGGTCCAAGCGTAGCCGTTTTATATGCTACCCCCACTGACATGTTTATATATGCACCTGCATCATTTATTGAATCAACTTTGAGAGCTTTTAATTTTCCTTCTTTATCAGCGCCTAGCTTCATATCAAAACTGATAGGGTGCCTTTTATAGCTTTCTCGTATGGATTCTTCTCTTGTAAGCTTGTAATGAACATTACGGTTCGTTTTTAAAGCCACCAGAGCAGCACGGCAAGCC
>JBQNBA010000006.1:0-25646 GCA_052170175.1 Sphaerochaetaceae bacterium
GACAGGGCTATCATGCTTGTCTTGGGGCCGATATCCACCCCCAGCGCAAACCGGGAATCCTTTGACAGCTCCAGCGACATGGGTCTCCTTCCGTTGGACGACTCAAGCTTGCCGGCCTCCTTAACAATCCCCTGTGAAACCAGCTTGTCGACAATCTCGCCTACAGAAACCTTGTTAAGCCCCATCTTTCTGGAAAGCTCAGCCTTGGAGAGCCCCTTCTCGCTGCGGATAAGATTAAGCACCCTGCAGGTGTTGATTGAACGCGCGGAACGCGGCTGGCTCAGCTTCATGCTTGTGAACCCCTGCTTCTCTTCTGGAATGTCCGTACTTCGCTCCCTTGCCGTATTGATAAGCCGTATCTGATAATATAAACGAATTTCCAGTTAAAATACACCCTGATTTCCGATGCAGCCTGAAATATGCGCCCATATGCGCAGACAAGCAGGAGAAGCTTGGAGAAAAGCAGGAAAAAAGAAAATAAAAGGTGTCTGGCAGATAGGGTTTTGGGGTGGGGAGAGAAATCTGCCAGGCACCAAGGAAAACAGATTTTACAAAGACACAGAGGCTTCCATTGTTATATTTAGAGGACACCCCACATGTCAGATGCATTATTGCATACTTACAAAAATTTGACAATTCCCTCATATAAATCAAAAGCCCGCAGTTGCAACTCCGATTCCTGCGGTTGACTAAAAAGAGTCCAAAGCTTATTTTCTTTCTATGAGAAACAGCATCCTGAACAAGCAGTTCCGTTATTCCTACTTCAATGCAAGCCTGCTTCTGGCCATAACCTGCGCCATCGTTTTCCTGCTGACCAGATACATCGGCATTTCAATAAACAGAATTCCGCTTGTATACTGGCTTTCGCTCAGCCCGGGCTTCATACAGCACGGATGCATCTGGCAATTCGTCACATATATGTTCGTCCATTACAACCTGTCGCACCTCTTCTTCAACATACTTGCCCTGCTCATGTTCGGAATGATGCTGGAGAGACGAATCGGCTCAAAGGAATTCTTGCTGTTCTACATGGTCTCAGGAACCCTGAGCGGAGTGATAAGCTACTTGATATACCGGCTCACCGGGACATCCGCAGTCCTCATGGGCGCTTCGGGGGCAATATACGGACTTCTCTTCCTGTTCGCCGTCATGTTTCCCGATGCGCGTATCCTGCTGTTCTTCTTCATCCCCATGCGCGCCCCTATGGCGGTGCTTGTATTCGCTGTGATGTGCGTATTCAGCGAGCTGTTCACAACCTCCAGCACGGCGAACCTCACCCACCTCGCCGGATTCGCGGTCGCATGGCTCTACTGCCTGGTCAGATTCCGGGTCAATCCGCTGGATATATGGCGCAATTCATCGCGCGCCAGATGACAGCTCGCCAAAGTCCTCGGCTATGCTCTTGCCGGACTATTGACCATGCGCTTTGACATGCGCCCCGCATTGACAGGGCGACACATTGCCTTATCAAGCCGAACATTGTATTATTAGAACATGATTTCGAAGGAAATAATAAAGCTTGCACCCAAGGTGGAGCTTCACGACCATATGGATGGCAGTCTCAGGCCCCGCACCGTCATAGAGCTGGCTGCGGACCAAGGCGTATCGCTCCCCTCCACCGAAGAGGACGTGCTTGCCGATTATTTCATCCGCGGCTGCCGGCAGAAAAGCCTGGCGCTTTACCTTGACACCTTCCAGTACACTGTGAGGGTCATGCAGACAGAGGAAGCCATAGAGCGTGTCGCATTCGAGGATGTGGAGGATTTGGCGGAGCAGAACGTTGTCTACGCCGAAATCCGCTTCGCCCCCATGCTTCATACAAACTCAGGCCTTACCATGGAACAGGTGGTGCTGGCGGCTCTCCGCGGGCTGGAGCAGGGGCGCAGGAAGACCGGAATGCAATTCGGGCTGATACTGTGCGCCATGCGAAATGAAAGCCCGGCAATCGCCCTAAGGGTCGCAGAGCTTGCAGTCGCATTCCGTGACAGAGGCGTTGTGGGCTTCGACATTGCGGGAGACGAACATGGCAATCCGCCCAAAAAATACATCGAGGCCTTCCAGTACATCCGCAACAGGAACTTCAACCTCACAATCCATGCAGGGGAAGCGTACGGAGTCGAATCCATATGGCAGGCAATCCAGGTCTGCGGAGCGCAGAGAATCGGCCACGGAACACGGTTGATTGATGACATGTCGATCGAAGGCGAGAAGGCGGTGAAGCTCGGAGCCCTGTCCCAGTTCGTCCTGGACAAACGCATACCGCTTGAGCAGTGCCTTTCCTCGAATGTCGGCACAGGGGCGGCGGCGACATATGCGACACACCCGTTCAACATATTCTTCCGCAACAACTTCCGGGTGTTCCTCTGCTCCGACAACAGGCTGATGAGCAACACAAACCTCACGAAGGAATTCGAGATAGCGGCCGACAATTTCAACTACAATATACGCGACATCGAGAAAATCACAATAAATGCGATGAAGTCGTCTTTTATCCATCACAACGATAAAATCAGGATAATCTACGACATCATAAAGAAGCGCTACGCCGAGATACGCAGGGATTTCTCCCTGGAATAAGGCTTCCGCGAGGATTCCGGAAAAGAGAAACCCCAATGCCATGGTGCTTCTATGCCGTTCATGCCGTTCATGCCGGCATGGGTCTCAATGCCATGGACAGCAAGCCTCATGCTTCAAGCGTCAACCGCAAGCTTCAAGGGTCAAATCTCAAGCTCAAGCGTCTAGCCTCATGCTTCAGGCGTCAACCGCAAGCGTCCTTCAAACCTCAAGCGCTTTCTGCAAATCGGCTATCACCGCCTTTACCTCAATCGCAAGGCCGTCCATATCCAGCATTCGGACATCGGACAGGTTCGACCTGAGCTTCATCTCAACCTTGCCTTCCTTAAGGCTCCGGTTGCCGATAGTAAGACGTATCGGAAGCCCAATGAGATCCGCATCTGAGAATTTGACGCCGGCAGACTCCTTTCTATCATCATACAGGACATCGATTCCGGCACCCGTCAAATCACTGTAAGCTTTCTCGCCTATCTCGTCATCCTTAACCAGACTGATGAGATGCACCTGATAAGGAGCGACCGACACCGGCAGCGAAAGCCCGCCTTCATCGTGGAATTGCTCGGCCAGACAAGCCAGCAGCCTGCCTATCCCAATCCCGTACGACCCCATTATCACCGGCTTCCTCACCCCCTGCTCATCCTGATAGAAGCAGCCCATCGCCTCGGAGTAGCGTGTTCCAAGCTGGAAGATGTTGCCCACCTCCACGCCTTTTGAGCAATCCAGAGGCGCGCCGCAGACGGGGCAGCTGCAGCCGGAATCAGCGCTGGCGATATCGGCGACAATCCCCTGATAATCACGGCCATAGTTGGTGTTGAGGAAATGGCTGTCTTCCATGTTGGCTCCCGCAACCAGATTCCCTGACTTCGCCACGCTGTCGTCGACTATGATGACGACCCCTTCATCTGCTCCTATCGGAGAACCGAACCCGGGCACCATGCCGGCGGCCCTTATCTCCTCCTCATGGGCGGGGCGCAGCTCATTCGCCCTGGCGGCATTCTGCAGCTTGTTCTCCTCAATGTTCATATCGCCCCGGACAATGCCGACAACAAGCCTGTCCTCTTCCTTCCCGTCGTGGTCGTTTATGAAAGAGCCCACCATGAACAGCGCCTTCGCAGTCCTGTCCTTGCCTATCTTTAAAAAATCACACAGCTCTTCTATCGTCCTGCACCCCGGAGTGGCGACAATCGCCCTCTCCTTCATAGGCTCTGGATGATAGTCCTTTGTGAAGCGGGCGATCTGCCTGTTGGCCGTGTACCCGCACTTGGGACAGGTGATTATCGTGTCCTCTCCAATCGGTGAGAGGTACATGTACTCATGTGCCACCTTGCCCCCCATCATCCCGCTGTCGCTCCCAACGGCTATCACAGGCAGGCCGCAGCGATGGAAAATCCTGAAATACGCATCGTAATGAGCCTTGTAGGCCTTCTCCAGCCCTTCCTGATCCTTGTCAAAGCTATAGCTGTCCTTCATGGTGAACTCGCGCACCCGTATAAGACCGGCCCTGGGGCGCGGATCATCACGCCATTTGGTCTGAATCTGGAAGAAAAGCTGCGGAAGCTTCTTGTAAGAATCTATCTCCGCCCTTGCCATGTCGGTGGCCGCCTCCTCGTGGGTCATGGCGAGCACCATGTCCCGGTCATTCCTGTCCTTGAAGCGGCTCATCTCCCTGTCGATGCTGTAATAGCGCCCGGTCTCCTTCCATATATCGCCCGGGTTGACCAGCGGCATCATGACCTCCTGCGCGCCAATCTTCTCCATTTCATCCCGGACAATCGCCTCAATCTTCTTTATTGACCGGAGGCCAAGCGGCAGCATGTCAAATATTCCAGCGGCAAGCTGCTTTATGAAACCCGCGCGAAGCAAATACTCATAGCCTTTGCAGTCGGCCCCGTTCGGCGCTTCCCTCAAGGTTCTTGAAAACAACCCGGACATTCTCATATCACAATCTCCATAGTCAAGACGGCCGGAAAAGGCCAATCAAGCGAAGCCATTGTAGCAAAAACAATATGTTTTGTCACTGAATCACTTGGCTTCAAGCCGATAAGCAACTAGAATGGCATCATGAACCTTCAAGAGAAATACAAGAGCCGGTGCGAGCAGACGGCCCGCACGATGACAAGGCTTTACAACACGAGGCTGACCACCACCAGCGGGGGAAACATCAGCCTCAGGCTTGATGATGAGCTTTTCTGCATAACCCCTTCGGGGCTGGACAAATCCTGCCTGACGGCCCAGGATATCGCAATCGTCACGATGGACGGGGAGAACCTCACCCCGAACCTCAAGCTAAGCATAGAAAGCGAAATGCATCGCATTCTTCTGCTAAGCAGACCGGATATAAAAGCCGTCGTCCATGCGCATCCTTGCTGGGGAAGCATGTTCTCGACGTTCACCGACCTTCGCATAAACACAGCCCTGACGGCGGAAAGCTATTTCCTGCTGGGCGAACCTGCATTCATCCCCTATCACAGGATGGGAACCCCGGAGCTTGCGGCAGAGGTCGCCAAGGCGATGGACGGCTGCAATGCCGGGATAATGGAGAACCATGGGGTCATAACAGTCGGCAAAAGCCTGGTGGCGGCATTCGACCTCATTGAGGTGCTGGAAAACGCCGCACGGATGACCATTGCAGCCAAGATGCTGAACGGGGCGGTTACGGTGAAGGCGCTTGACGAAAATCAGCGGAGAGAGCTTGACGAGATGAAGGCCGCCAATAAGACCAATAACAAAGGAGCCTAGCAGTGGCTGTCAGCAGGCGGGATAAAGCTGATTCATACACCCGGCGGGCGCACCGGGAGGGGTATCCGGCAAGGTCGGTATACAAGCTTGAGGAAATACAGGAAAGCTGCCGCATAATCAAGCCGGGCGACAGCGTGCTGGACGTGGGGGCCGCCCCGGGAAGCTGGACGCTTTATGTCCACCGGCAGATACTCAAGGGCAGGGGCAGGATTGTAGCCGTGGATTTGAATCCGTTGAGCCTGAACCCTGTTCCGCCCACTGTGACCGCCTTTGTCGGCGATGCCTTCTCAAAGGAAATCAGAGCGCAATTAACCAGCATGGGGCCGTATGACGCCATCATAAGCGATGCCGCCCCCATGACGATGGGCAACCGCAG
This sequence comes from Sphaerochaetaceae bacterium, assembly GCA_052170175.1. Taxonomy (GTDB): domain Bacteria; phylum Spirochaetota; class Spirochaetia; order Sphaerochaetales; family Sphaerochaetaceae; genus JAAYFO01. Next base: position 5,690 of record JBQNBA010000006.1, read on the forward strand.
CGTTGACACAGCCAGAAGCGAAGCGCTTGCCGAACAGGTGGTTCTGCTTGCGGACGAGCAGCTCAAGCCCCATGGCAACCTTGTCATAAAGATATTCCAAGGGGGCGGGCAGCAGCAGATACTCCAGGACCTCAGACGCAAGTACACGAAGGCCAGGACCCTCAAGCCCAAGGCCTGCCGCTCAGACAGCTTCGAAACCTACCTCATAGGGCTGGATAAGAAATAAATCCTTCACGGACAGACCGCCCCGGCTGTCGGGGGCAAGTCCCTGTTTTCCTGCGAAGAACCGGGAAACAGCAAGGGTCAGACGACCTTCATCCTTATCGAAACGACCCCGGTGTAAAGACCGGCCGGGAGCTTGTCGCCTTTGATGTTGTCAAGCTTGACCAGGAAGTCCTCGCAGTACCTCTTGTTTGATACAGTGTTTTCAGTCATTTTCATGTCGGGCCATGCCATATTCTGGGCGGGATTCACTTTTCGGACAAAAGCCACTGATATCAGCTCACCGCCGGAACCGTCAAGACGCAGGCCCGAGCAAGAGACGGAGAGGGAGAACCCTCCGTAATAATTGATTTTGTCGCTTACCCCAGCGGTGGAATAGCTGTAGACGAAATGATAATAGTCCTTTGAATACACGGTTTCGTTGTGGTTAAGCGGCGAGATATCCCCGAAATCAATCTCGGTCACGGAAACTCCGTCATCACTGTCCCCCTTGACCATCCGGAAGGTTATGTCGCTGCCTATGACCGAATACTTAAGGACAACCTTAGTCCCAGAGGTTGCAGCGAAGGCCAATCCGCACACAGCAACCATAAGCAAGACCATGGCGAGCGCCCTTTTGATTATCGTTTTCATTGAGCCCCCCTAATCCGATGAAAGCTGGAAATTGATTGTTCCAGTGTAATGGCCCGCTTTCACGGAAGCCCCGGGCACAACCCGGTCAAGCCGTATCCTGAAGCTCTGGTACTCCTCGTACTCAGCCGTCCCGCTCACATTGATATTCTTCTGGGCCCAGGCAATCTCGTCCTCGGAGCTTTCCGAATCAACAAAAGAGATGCTTATCGGATATGTACGCCCCCCATCAGACGTCAGCCCGAGGGAGGAAGCCTTGACCGAAACCTTCATGCTTCTTTTCGAAGTATCCGAAATGAAGCTGTAGACAAGCGAATAGACTTCATCTGAAACAATGAATCCGGCGGTGTTCAGAGGGGACAGATCGCTGAACGATATGACGCTTGCCTGATCCTTCGTGTCGGCGTTCAGGACAAGAACCGAGAGAGATTCCGCTCCAATCGTTCCCTTAAGCAACACCTTGAGCTCGTCGTCCTGCGCAGTGGCCAGATAGCCATCCGCCGCAAAGCACGAGAAGGCGAGACAAAGCACCATGGAGACAGCCAGAAACCGTTTCACAATAGAATCAATACCCATAGCCATCCTCTGCAAAAACAGCCATTGCAAATCAGTTGAGTCGGCCGCCGGCCCCAGATGCTCCGTCACAGAAGCTGCCAAAACCTTCACCATGTCTCCCCATAGCTCCGAATCTTATCAAAAGCCGTCTTGCCACTCAACACTTAAAGAATACTGATTGATATCTCATGTGTCAACAGTTTTTTAAAAAATTTGCAATTAAAATTTCAATCTTATTTATCGTTTATTATAAAATATTTTTATAAAAGGAATTATATAAAACTTATAACAATCAAACTTATGACATGAACTAAAGTCATGCCAGAACTTTTGCGACAATCAAGCATATTTTCCAAATACTGCGCAGAAAAATTGAGGATTCTTATGACATGAGCCTGAAATCGCTTTCATTTTTCGTGTTTTTGGTTTAATGTGGATAAACAGAGGGGAAAGGAGCGACCAAGATGGCAGAGAAGACAAAATCAGCCAAGATAGCAAGCCAGCTCGAACAGATGATATTGAACAAGGAGTTCGACGCAGGAGAGAATCTTCCGTCACAGCAGGAGCTTGCCGAGAAATTCGGCGTAAGCCCCAGAGCCGTCCGGGAGGCTTTCAACACCCTTGAGGTGAAGGGGCTTGTCACTATCGTTCAGGGCAAGAAGACAGTTGTAAACGAAACCTCTCTGGATCGATTCATAGAATCCCTGTCCTTCTCCATGCTGAACGAAATGGAAGTCGACCGCACTCTCCTGATGAATCTTTTCCAGGTGACGATAACCATAGAGACAGAAGCGGCGAGAGGCCTTTCCCGCGACCCGAACCGAAAGAAAGTCGTATCGCAGATGAACAAGGTGGTGGACGAGATGCGCGCCATACTGGCGGACACCCCGAATGCATCCTCCTTCGGCAAGGAAGTGCAGGATTGCGAGCAGGCCTTCCACAAGGCGATAATAACCACTTACGACAATCAAATCCTGTCATCGATATACGAGAGCCTGTCTCCGCTTCTTTACAAATATCTCCGGATGCTCACCTACACCAGAGAAGAGCTTGAGAAGGAAATCGATGAGCTTGAGTACCTGGCCGAGGGGTTCGCCAACGGCACGACAGACCTTGTCGTGGCCCTGACTCTCGTGATACTCAACGGCACCAAGAGCAAGTGCGAAATGCTGGGCATATAGTGAGGAGAGCGCATATGAGTCCGATAACGAAAGTAGCGCCGCAGAAAGACACAAAGTCCGCCAGAATAGCGGCCAGCCTCGAGGAGATGATTCTTTCCAAGAAATTCGTGGCGGGAGACGAGCTGCCCTCACAGAGCGAGCTGATTGATATGTTCGGAGCCAGCTCCCGTTCAATACGCGAAGCGCTCAAGCAGCTGGAGGCAAAGGGCCTTGTCGCCGTCAGCCAAGGCAAGAGAGCCAGAGTGAAGTCAAACAACCTCGATCAATTCGTTGAGTCCCTGTCGACAACCCTCATAAAGAACCACACATCCAACAAGAAGCTGATTCTCGACCTCGTGCAGGTCAGAACCACCCTTTGCGTCTCTGCCGCAAGGGAATACTCAAGAATGCCGGACAGAACCCCCATATCAAAGGAGCTCAGAAGGCTTTCAAACAGCATGGCAGCCCTGCTTCCCGACATACTCACCCGAGACAGCTCCGCCTTCGATAAGTTCTTGAATCTGGAGTCCCAGTTCCACAGGGCTTTGATACGCTCAAACAACAACCCGATACTGAATGCGATATACGACAACCTGGTGCCTCTGCTGGAAACAAATATAAAGTCCTTCAAGTATTCGTACAACGAGCTTCGAAAGAGAGCCAGAGAGTACGGATACATAAGCGACGCATTGCAGAACGGACAGACCGACCTTGTGGTTGCTCTCGTCCTTGTGACGCTATCGCCGGTTCGCCGGAAGATCGAGGAAAAGTTCCAGAGCGCCCAATCGCTCTGACGGCAAGCCCCCGAGGTTTGTGGATGCATGAACAAATTCTCCCAGCATCGAAACCTTTTTCCCTTTTTGCCTGAAACTGGATTATTATTATAATATCATTATAATCAGCGAGGTGGATAAATGAAGCGGTGTTCAATAATCGTTCACAGCGTAACAGGGAACAATCTGATAATTGCCGACCATCTGAAAGCTCTCATGGAGGCGCACGGAGCAGAGGTGAAGCTCTACAGGGTGGAAGACAGCGACCTGCACATATTCGCCAATGAATACGAAACAGCGAATGAGCATTACGAGGATATCCTCAGCCTTCCGGTGGTAAAGAACGAGAAGCTTCTGAAAAGCGACATGATAGTGCTTGGCTCTCCGACTTACTTTGCCAACATGTCCGCCGAAATGAAAGCGTTCCTGGACGCAACCCTGCCCTACTATGAGGCGCATTCACTGAAAGGGAAGCTGTTCTCATGCTTCACCAGCTGCGGCGAAGGGGTTGAAGATGCGCGCAAGGCCATGAGAGCGATGAACGATTGGGCCCGCCAGATGGAAATGATAATAGTCCCAGCCTATGAAATAATACATGTTTCAGGCTCTGATGGACTTATCAGACCATCGATTGAATTTGAAAAGCTTCTGGAAAAGCATGCCAAGCAGCTTGTTGACGCTCTCAGCCTGGGAACAACCTCTGTCTGATGGCTTTAAGCCATCGCCTTATGGCTCCCTTGCCGAATCGTTTCTCATAGTCGTCTGATGCGGCCTTTATGGAGATGCCGGGGTTTATTTTCTTCAAATTGTCCCAATGCCTTATTATCCACATATAAAGGTCTCCCTTTGTGTTCCCCGGGAAAAGGAGCATCATATGATCCTTGTCAATCGCCTCGCAGATCGGCTTGTAAAGATTCTCGTACCAGGACTTCGCTGCATGCTCGAAGGAAACCTCATAATCCTTGTCCTGATTGATGTAATATTTGTGGACAAGGATATGCTGGATAAGCTCAGGATATGCTCCTATCGATGTAAATGAAATCTTATCCATAGGCAGGAACCGCTCAGGATGATACTGCTCGATGAAGCGCGACCTTTCGTATTCGCAGACCTTCGCCTTTATGTCGCTCTCCGTCATGCCGCTGGAAAGCTTTATCTTGGAATCAAGCTCCACTATCTCCGCATCTATGAACTCCACTCCCCTGGACTTCGCAACCGATACCCGATGATTGCCGTCCCTGACGAAGTATTTGCCGCCCAGCTTGAACACGCTTATAGGCGGCAGGATGACATCATGCTCGCTCGCCCTCTCTATGCTCTCCCACCTGTTCTTCAATTCGCGGTTGCGCGGCATGAAAGCCGATGAGAAATCATGATACCTGCTCTCCGACCCTATTATATCTGCGACCTTTATCGGATGTATACCTTTATAGCTCTCGTTTGTAGGCTTTATCAGCTTGGTCGCCGTGTACAGGGAAAGCAAATCAGGATTCTCGCCCTTGAGCATAGAGAGAACCGAGTCAATCCTGGCCCTGTTCGCCGCCTGTGAAAAATTAATCATATCCTATCAATCTCCAGGACATAGCTCTTGAAAACATTGATGACCTTTGTGCCAAAGCATTCTGTCACAGGCCTCATGTTCTGGTCAACAAGATGAACATGCCCATGCAGCAGATACGATGGCTTGTATTGCTTCATGAAGAAATTGAAGCAGCTGAACCCCTTGTGGCATAAATCCGGACCGTCCCCCACCCCGAACGGAGCCGCATGGGTGAGAAGGATGTCGCAGTACCGTCCTCTTCTCATCTTGCTGGCATAGAGAGCGGGGGCCATCCTGGAGATTCTGCGCCTCATCTCCCGCTCCGTGTACTGATCAGGACCGAAGTTGTACTTCATGCTTCCTCCCAGCCCTGCCACCACCAGGTCAAGCTTCTTCAGATAAATCACTCTTCCGTCAACGCATTCGCCGTAGTACTCATCGCTGATTTTCATGCTGCAGCCGTCTCCGCTCTTGTGAATGCCCTTGTGATTTCCGTTTACATAAACAAGAGGCTTGTTCAAAGACGACAAAATGAACTCATAGAGCTTCGGACTCAAATCCCCGGCGGAAAGCACAAGGTCGATATCGGCAAAGCGCTTCTTTATGTTGAGCGAATAAACCAATGGGTCAACTTCATCCGATATGCAGAGAATCTTCATAGCCAGATAATTATACCATTTGCATCCTAAGAATCAATTGCCCGTGATGTCAACGCAGGTTATAATGAATCACAATGCCCTTCTGAAAACCTTGAATGCAGAAGCAGCGCACCAATCATCCGACAGAACCACGGAGACAAGAAATCCGGTTCCAAAAAGAGACCGGCAAAGCCGGCAAAGGGAGTTTAAAGGGAGTTTAATATGGCGGAGAAAAAACTTACAGACAGACTTAAGGAATCAGCATCTTACGTTGCGGCAAGAATCAAAGCGAAGCCTGAAATCGGAATCGTGCTGGGAAGCGGGCTGGGCGATCTTGCAAACCAGATTCAGGAGGTCGTCTGGATTCCATACAAGGACATCCCGCATTTCCCGGTTTCAACCGTGGAGGGTCATGCGGGTCAGCTTGTCATAGGAAAGCTGGGAACAAAACCCGTCATCTGCATGGCCGGACGTTTTCACTTCTATGAAGGCTACGATATGCAGACCGTTGTATTCCCGATTCAGATGATGCGGATGCTTGGGCTGGACAAGCTGATTCTGACGAATGCGGCGGGCTGCGTGAACAAAAGCTGGAGCGCCGGTGACCTGATGCTCATAACAGACCACATAAAGCTATGCGCGGACAGTCCGCTGAGAGGGCGCAACGAAGATGAGCTGGGGCTGAGGTTCTTTGATATGAGCCGTGTCTACGACCCGGATTTCCGCCTCATAGCCAAGGCTCAGGCCACCAAGCTCGGCATCACCCTCCGAGAGGGCGTCTACGAGTATTTCACAGGCCCGAATTTTGAAACCCCGGCGGAAATCAGGTTCGCCAGAATCGCCGGAGCGGATGCGGTTGGCATGTCCACAGTTCCGGAAGCCATAGCTGCGGCTCACTGCGGGCTCAGGGTGCTGGGCATAAGCTGCATGACCAACATGGCGGCCGGTGTCTCCGATGCCCCGCTTAATCACCAAGAGGTGACCGAGATGGGCCGCAAGGTGTCAAAGGCCTTCCAGATGCTTATCAAATCCATCGTGGAGGAACTGTGAGAACAGATGCAGTCTGATATAATCAATATGTAAAGAAATATTGGAAATATTCATTTCTTCACAGGCTTTTCATTTAAAGCTTAATCTGCACAGTGTTGCTATTTGATTGAAGATTTGAACTCCAGCAGGCATACTGCACCCAACATTTTTGTGGATGCAAAGCTGGGGAATGTGATGCGGCAGTCCCAACCCCAGCTTTGCTGAAGCAGATGGGACTACCAATATGACAAACATAAAACCCTCCTCCAGGCGTACCACGCCCTGGAGCAACTGTGACACGGCCACGCCGCTGCAGGCTTTCATAGATGAGGTCAACGACCGCAACTTTGAAAGGCGACATCCGAAGTTGAGCGAGAGCGGAGAGACTGATCTCATCAACTCCTACAAGCCTGACTGCTGCAGACATTGTGTAAGCGTCAGGATCAAGAGATTCGGGAAGACCGGAAACGGAGTACACAGATACCGCTGCAATTACTGCGGCAGGACATTCACTCCCATCACGAACACGATATTCGACAACCACAAGGTCTCACTTACAGAGTGGGTTGATTTCCTGCTGTCCCTGTTCGGGTTCAGCAGTCTGAACCTTGCTTCAAAGAGCAATAGGAATGCCTGCAACACAACGAGATATTGGCTGGACAAGGTCTTTCTTGTGGTACAGGGGACACAGAATGACATCATGCTTTCCGGGAAGGTGCAGCTCGATGAGACGTACTGCAGTGTGCGGTCCAATGAGGTCCAGAGGAAGGCAGACGGACTCAAGCACAGGGGTACCTCAAGAAACCAGTACTGCATCGGAGCCGCCTGTGATTCCTCCCATATCTATCTGCAAATCGAAGGAATGGGAACACCTACAATCAAATCCACACTTGAGACATTCTCCGGCCACATTCTCCCCGGATCCCTGCTTGTACATGGCACAGGCAGCACCAATGCCAGGTTGATTGAGAGACTCAGCCTTGAACAGGAGATCTACGACGCCGGAGAGCTGAAGGAACTCAAGGACAAGGACAATCCGCTCAACGGAGTGAATCAGGTATGCAATCTGCCCAGAAGTTCCTGAATGCCCATTCAGGCTTCGTCAGGAGTGACCTTCAGGGTTATCTTGATCTGTTCGCTTTCATCATGAACACCCCTGGAGGGAAGCACATGAAAGTCGAGCGCTTCATTGAAATCGCTATGCGCAAATTGGAATTACACCGGTATAGAGACAAGAAACCTCAAATCAATGCGTGATTTGAGGTTTTGTAGCAACACTGTGCAGATTAAGCTTTTTATTTTTCATCCCATTGGCCGGATATCATTTTTTGCTTCATTTTTCCATTTGCCCTAATGCATTGTTATAGGGTAAGTATAAGCCTTGGTATTAATTAACAAGGAGCTGGGAAAATGAGAATACACCCATCGATTGCATCCTGCAATCTGATTAACGTAGAAAGAGAGCTATCACGCATTGAATCCTGGCCCAATCTTCATTTTGACATTGAAGATGGCAATTTTGTACCAAACATCACTTTTGGCCTAAAATTCATCAAGGCCGCAAGAGAGAAAAGCTCTGCGGATTTTGATGCTCACCTCATGGTTAATGGCGACAGAACCCGACGGGCACGGAGAAAAATTCCAGCCAGAAACAATTAATAGAATCAAAACTCTAAAAAAACGTTTCCCAATATCTCTATAATGGTAGATGGAGATATAAACAATTGCAACATAGCAGATGTATTTGCAGCAGGTGCAGATTCTATAGTCAGCGGAAGAGCAGTCTTTACATCCAAGAATCCCTTACAGCTTCTCAATAAATGGAGCAAGATGCAGAAGTGAATCCTTGTCTCTCAGTTGACAAGTCCTAAAACCATATTCAGCCAAATCGTTAAATAAAATCTTGCCAAATCATAAAACGACAATTATTATAGAAAGCGGGGCAAATGCCATGAAGGAATATAAAAGGCGTATAGCCGATAAAATCTTGATGAAGAAACTGGAAAGCAAAGGGGCTGTTCTGGTCGAAGGTGCAAAATGGTGTGGGAAAACCACAACTTCTCTTCAGATTGCAGGATCTGTTCTTTATATGCAGAACCCTTCAACCGTCAAGCAAAATCTTGAGATGGCAGAGGTTGATCCCTCCCGTTTGTTACGGGGGAAAGTTCCTAGGCTTATAGATGAATGGCAGCTGGCTCCCAAGTTATGGGATGCAGTCAGATATGAAGTTGATCGTAGAGACGAATTTGGACAATTCATACTGACAGGCTCTGCTGTGCCGGCAGATATGTCAGTCACATCACATACTGGCACTGGAAGGATTTCAAGAATGACTATGAGACCGATGTCTTTGTATGAGAGCGGAGAATCCAATGGAAGCGTATCTTTATCGGGTTTATTCAATGGAGAATCAGAAGTAGAAGGAGAATGTCAGGCCTCGATTGATGAAGTGGCTTTTTGGATTTCCCGAGGTGGATGGCCAAAATCACTTGATTGCGATATGCATGTTGGGCTTCAGCAAGCTATAGACTACTTTGATGCAGTAGTGAATTCTGATATATCGCGGGTGGATGGTGTAGAGCGTGATGCGGCAAGAGCATCTAGATTGCTTAAATCATATGCGAGATTAGTTGGCTCCCAAGCGAGGATTCCGGCAATTATCGCGGACATGCAGGCAAATGAAGCGGAAGCTATTTCTATTCCTACAATTGATTCGTATATCAAGGCGTTGAAAAAGATATTCGTAATAGAAGATTCTCCGGCATGGAATCCGAATCTGCGTTCGAAAACGGCCATAAGAACCTCAGAGACTAGATATTTCACAGATCCTTCCGTCGCAATAGCCGCCCTTGGAATCGGTCCGGATGATTTGATAAACAACCTTGAAACTATGGGGCTTTGTTTTGAAAACCTGTGCATTCGAGATTTGAGAATCTACGCAGAGTATCTAGACGGTCAACTGTATCACTATAGAGACAAGAGCGGATTGGAATGCGATGCCGTGGTTCATCTTAGAAATGGAAAATATGGATTGATAGAAATAAAACTAGGCGGAGACAAACTTATTGGGGAAGGAGCGAGGGTTCTGGCAAGACTGTCTGATTCCATCGATACCACAAGAATGAAAGCCCCGGAATTCAAGATGGTATTAATTGGTGTGGGGGAATATGCTTATAGAAGAAAAGACGGCATACTCATAGTCCCTATAGCCTGCTTGAAACCATAAGCAATCTGTTTGAATGCTATTTGCTTGAGCCCTTTATATGTTTTCGTAATAAACAGCCATATAGCAGGTCACAAGGTAATTTCCTTGCTCAATATTTGAAATGAGAAACAATAAAACAATTCAGTAAGCAACTAACGAAGGAGAGTATTTATAAGCACTTCGAAGTTGGAATAATTCAATGGATGAGTGGTAGTGTAAATACTTTTGTGGACATTTGAACCTTGGCAGCACAATACTCAGCGATTGTAATGCTGCTGGTGAGGCTGACAGCCTGCTTTGTCCAGCAGAAATAGATTAATGCCCCCTGAAGGCATCTGTCAAGCTTGCTGGGCATGGCAGCCCCAGGGGATCAGATTCCCTGAATAAGTTCAAGTCTGTGTAGCTGAGCCTTTCCGGATACTTGATCAGAAGCTGGGCCATGATCATGTTCCAGTTGTACGGCTTTCCAGTCCACTTTGCTGTAATATCCGTCATTGCGAGGAAAAGAAGCTTGAACAAGGCATCGTCTGTGGGGAAGATTGTCCGTGTCTTGGTCACCTTCCTAAGCTGCCTGTTGAAGCCCTCGATTGCATTTGCTGTGTAAATAAGCTTCCTAAGCTCGACTGGATATGAAAAGAAGGATGTCAGCCCATTCCAGTTATCCTTCCAGCTCTTGACGCAGGCTGGGTGTTCCCTGCCCCTGGCCTGCTCAAAGACCAACAGTCTTTCCCAGGCTTCATCCTGCGTCGGCGCCTTGTACACAGGCTTCAGGTCTCGCATGAAAGGCTTAAGATCCTTTGTCACAACGAATCTCGTTGAGGACCTTATCTGGCGGATGATGCACCTCTGGACATCCGTCTGCGGAAAGACGCTGCCGATTGCATCTCCAAAGCCGGTGAGCCCATCAACGCAGGCGACAAGAACATCCTGCATCCCACGGCTCTTGAGATCATTGAGAACCCCGACCCAGTACTTGGCGCTTTCATTGCCTCCTATATGCATACCAAGGACTTCCCTGACCCCGTCAAGCCGAATGCCTATGGCGATGTAGACAGCTTTCTTGATTCCAGCTGCGTCCTGCCTCACGTGATAATGGATTGCATCCATGAACATGACCACATGCTTGGATTCCAGCGGACGGCTCTGCCATGACCAAGCTTCAGGAAGAACCCTGTCTGTTATCCTGCTTATCATCTCCGCTGAAGCCTCGATTCCGTAGATGTCCTGCATGTGGCTTGAGATATCCCTTGTAGACATCCCCTTGGCGTGCATTGAGATTATCTTGCCCTCAATGTCGGACACATCTTTCTGGCACTTCTCTTCACGGCTTGAGACTCGAACTCCCCTTTGCGGTCCCTTGGGATGTCTGTCTCAACATTTCCATAGCTGGTGGTGACCGTCTTTGGACTGTGCCCGTTGCGGCTGTTGGAGCCAGTCTCCTGGCCCTCTTCCTCTGCCGTCCTTTGATACTTCTTGTATCAGATGTTGCAGATACTTTAAACAACGGAAAGCTTGCAGCTGCAGGACTTGATGTAGTCTATACCGAGCCAATAAAATCCAACAATCCCTTGTTGAAAGCAAAAAACTGTATAATAACTCTTCTCATTTCTTGGACCCCAATTGAAAGTAGCAAAAGGATTATGAGCATTACAGCGGACAACATAAAAGCATTCTTATCAGGAAAACCAATTAATGTGGTCAATGGATAAAAGAAATATTTACAAGTAGAATCCTTTAATTAAAATTTTAAATCCTCGGCTCTTCCTATATCAGCTTCTCCGGCTCCGTAGCCATTATCAGGCTGCGGGCAAGAACATCAGTGGGGTCAATCGTGGGCAACGGGCTGTTCGCATCGCCGATGGCAAGAGGAATCTCAGTGCAGCCCAGAATCACCGCCTCGCAGCCTGCTGACTTAAGCTCATCTATGGCTTCAATCAAAACCTTCCGCGCCTTGGCGGAAACCTTGGGCGTCGCCTTTATCCCGTATCGGGAATCGTATACTGCATCATTGACCTTCTGCTTTGTCGTGTCTGAGCAATTGACAAGCTCCAGAGCAGGATAATCGGCGAAATACTCATCGTAAACGCCTGTGTTCGCCGTTCCGAGAGTTGAGAGAAGCCCTATCCTCGCTCCATCCCGGAACATCCCGGAGATGAAGCGGCACGTCTCCTCTATCATGTTGACAATCTTTACACCGGAAGGCAGGCATGAGAAATCAATCGTCCCCATTATGCGCTTCGAGTGAGCCGTGTTGCAGGCGACTCCAATCGCCGTTGCCCCCATTGCGGCAAGCTTCTTCATGCACAGCAGCATTCCCCCGCGCGGATCCTCACCGCCGAACAGCAGATAATCCGTGCGATCCGCGACAAGAGAACCGCATGACACCATGTAAAGGTCTATATGCTCCTGGTCGCAGGAAGCCCTTGTGTGCTTGAACACCTTCAGGCAAAGATCCGCCCCGGCCGCAGGCCCCAGTCCGCCCACTATGCCGATTGCCGGCTTAATGCTCATTTCTCGGCCTTCCTTTTCTTTTTCACATCTCTTGCCGGCAACGGCTGCTCCATGGCCCACGTGAAAAGGTCAAGCACCTTGCCGGGCACTCTGGTCATCTCAAACACCTCGTCCTGCGTGTTGAACCGCACGCTGTTGTTGAACATTATCCGGCTGACCGAATACCCCTCAACAGCATCCCGCCTCACGACTTTCACATCCGCAGACGATAGCCGGGGCGCATATATGAAGATGACCCTTAGATTCGTTATGACAAGCATCTGCCGCCTGCCATCATAAACGCCTCGGCAGAAGAAGTTGGGGATCTCGCCTTCCCCAAGCATGGCCGCCAAAGGGGCAAGCTCCGAACTGAATCCGTAAAGCGAATAAAGATAAAGCTCCTGCAGCCGCCTTATCACCTCTTTCTTCCCTGCCATCAATCCCTCCTGAAAGCAGCGCTTGATGATTGGAATCATCAATAACTGCCATCAATAGTCTTTAAGCAATAGCATTAAACAATAAAAAGGCTGCCGGTGAAATCAATCCTCAGCAGCCTTTTCTCAGCCCAGTCCGCCAGAAAGCTTATTTCCAGACTTCTTCATTAACAAATCCCATAGACTTCGCAACACAGGTGGTGCAGCAGAGGTCGCCGGTGACGTTAAGAGCGGTTCTTCCCATGTCAAGGATAGCGTCTATTCCAAGTATCATGGCATAGGCTCCGGCAATCGGAGTGGCTTGCACAATCGGGAACCCGATTGAGGACATGACCATGGCCAGCATGATGACTCCGGCTCCCGGGACTCCGGCCGTTCCGATGGAAGCCAATGTAGCGGTTACGACGACCATGCCCATCTGCCCCAAGGTCAGCGAGCTTCCTGTGACCGAGAGGACAATGAATATAGTGCATACTCCCTGATAGATGGCGGTTCCATCCATGTTGATAGTAGCTCCGAGCGGCAGGGAGAAGCTGTAGACTTCCTTGTCAATCCCAAGTCCCTCTGCGCCTTCCATGGTGACGGGAAGGGTTCCGTTGGAAGATCTGGTGACAAAGGCGGTGATGAACGGCGTCTTGGCCGCATTGAAGAACTTCTTCACAGGCACCTTGTAGATTTTAAGAAGACCGCCGTAGACAAGAACGACATGAATCGCATAGCCAAGGAAGCAAGCAACAGTGACGATTCCAAGCGACCCCGCGACCTTCGCGCCGTTCTTTGCGAAAACTTCGCAGACAAGAACGGCAACGCCGATAGGAGCATACTGCATTATGCCCTTGACCATCCGCATCATTATCTCTGCAACGCCATCAAAGAAGTCAAATATAACATTTGCTCCCCTCTTTATCCTTTCATCCTCAGCCACCTTCATGTAGGAAAGGCAGATTCCGAAGACCAAGGTGAAGAAAATGACCTGCAGGACCTTCTCGTTCACAATCGCCGTTGCAACGCTTGTCGGAATGATCTCGTAGATTGTCTGCCAGACGGAAACCTCAGCCGTCTTGCCCGCTGCATCTGCGGCAAGAACAGCAAGCTCTGCGTTCGGGCGGAATATGGAGCCCATCAGAAGCCCGATTATGACGGCGAAAGCCGATGTGATCAGATAAATCACAACCACTCTGATGCCTACTTTGCCGATGTTGGCGGGGCTGACCGATGAAGCACCGACAATCAGCGTGGAGATGATTATCGGTATGATTATCATCTTGAGCAATCTTGTGAAAATCGTGCCGAACATCGACAGCCAGTCAGGAAGGGCCGTGATGCCGCTGGCCGCGAGGATGATTCCGGCAATCGCACCGATCACAAGTCCGATCAGAATCCTGTAGAGAAGATTGAAGTTAAAGTACCACCCTAGGATACCTTTCTTCACTGGCGCTTTCTTTTCCATTTAACTACCTCCAAAAGCATATAAGAACGCTGCTCTGAAAACTTACAGCATTTTCAGACATCGTTTGTATTTTACTGTGACTTAAGCCGCCGCACAACAAAAATCGAAATACAGCGAGGTTTCCTTTATCCATTCAGAAAAGCCTATTTTCTCTTAAGGTATTTCACGCTGTCCAGAGCGACCGCAGCCAGCAGAATGAAGCCCTTGAAAACAAACTGCAGGTTTGTGTCTATCCCAAGGAACGTCAGGCAGTACGTGAGCCCAGTGAAGATTATGACGCCTATGACCGCCCCCGATATCTTCCCAATGCCGCCGTTGAACGAAATCCCGCCCACGACACAGGCGGCAATCGCATCAAGCTCGTAGCCCTGTCCTGTCCCTGCGCTTGCATTGGCCCTGAATGCCTCCAGGAACGAACCGCAGCCATAGAAGACCCCAGCCATCACGAACACCCACAAAGTCGTCCAGAAAACGCTGATTCCGCTTACGCTGGCCGCCTCTGAATTGCCTCCCACCGCATACATGTTCTTGCCGAAAGTCGTCTTGTTCCATATGAACCAAGCCACGAATATGGCGCATACCGCCGGAATGATGAGCTTGGGGAAGGTTATCAGCTCTCCGCCGGCAACCCCCAGAACCCAGCGGCCGCCTATGACCTGCTTTATGCCGCTGTCGATTGAGCCAACCGGCGTCCCTGTCGTGCCATAGAACAGAAGTCCGTAGATTATCAGCTGAGTGCCCAAGGTTGAAATGAACGGGTGCATCTTGAGCCGCGCGCTGAACAATCCTGCAAACGTGCTGAAAAGCACGCAAAGCAGAATCGACAGAACCAAGGCCAGAAGAACCCTAAGCAGCATCGGCATCGCCACGAAGTTCCATGGGCCAAGGCCAAAGAACTTGACTATGTTCGTGCCGGGATGAAGAATCAGCCCGGTCATCACAGCTCCAAGCGCCACCATTCTCCCTATGCTGAGATCCGTTCCGGCCAGCAGGATAAGACCCGCGACCCCGAGCGCATAGAACATGCGTGTCGATGCCTGCTCCAATATGGTGAAAATGTTGGGCAGAGTCAGCAGGTTGCTTCCTCCTGTCATTGATGGGGCAAGGATTATGCACACGATGAAGAACACCCCGATGGCCAGATAAAGCCCATTGCTGAGCAGGAACTTGGACACGGTGAAATTCTGCCGGTACTGCATCCTCTTGAGACGCTGGTTCTCAAGGAAGTTCGTCTTGCCGTTCCGCAGAGCCCTGTTCTTCTGAACCCTATCAACATACGCCTGGACAATCGCCGCCTTGCTTCTATCACAAGCGGTGCGGCACTTGTTCTTAGCATCGAATATGGCGCTCTCTGTCTCATAATCGATAGTTGAAAGCTCTTCCTTAAGCTCCAGCTTGTCAGAAATAGAAGAAGACGCCTCCGCCTTTTTCTTAGCGCCTTTCTCCTTTATAGCTGAAATCTGATCAGCCAGACGGGCCTTCGCCTGGGCGATTTTCTCCCGCTCGACAGCCATGACGGCTTTCTCGATCTCCGCCGATGACGAGTTCACATAGGCCACAGCTTCCTTTGCGAGCCGGGAAACCTCCACCATGTTCTTAAGGGCGACCTCTCTGGCCTTCGAAACCTCAGCCCGCAGCTGCGCCAGCTTGCTTTCCCTTTCGGCCTTGGAAATCGCCTTGTCACGTTTGACAGAGGCAATCTGCTCATTGACAAGAGATATCTTGGCGACCCCGTCCTTCCTCAATTCGCCAAGCTGCTTCGAATAATCGTTTATCCTGGCATCATCTTCAAGAGTCCTTATCTCAATCCTTTCCTTCTCTTCCATATTCTATTCCTCATCAGTGCTGCGCATCGCATGCCAGCCTCACAGATATTTGGCTGAAAGCCTCAGAAGCTCTTCCTGGTTCGTTTCATTCGTATTCACAATTCCGGCCAGACGCCGATTGGACATCACCCCTATCCTGTTCGTGATTCCAAGTATCTCGGGCATCTCGCTGGACACCATGATTATGGTCTTGCCTTGCTTTGCCATGCTTATTATAAGCTGATATATTTCGTACTTCGCCCCAACGTCTATTCCACGGGTCGGCTCATCCAGAAGAAACACATCAGGCTCCCTTTCCATCCATTTGCCTAAAATGACCTTCTGCTGGTTGCCGCCGGAAAGAGATGTGATAAGCTCATCACTTGAAACGCATTTGGTGTTCATCCTGCGTATCTCGCGATTGGCAGCATCGAACATCTTTCTCTTGTCCAATATATGAAAGGTCTTGTATGCGGCAATGTTCGTTATGACGGTATTGAACTCTATCGTCCCTTTGGCAAACATCCCGTTGAGCTTCCTCTCCTCTGTAACCAAGGCGAAATGATAGTCCATAGCATCTCTGCTGCTTGAGAAATGCATCTTCTTTCCGTTAACAAGGACATCGCCGCTTGCGATTGTCCTTATTCCGAACAGAGCCTCCAGAAGCTCGCTCCGCCCTGCGCCGACAAGTCCGTACAATCCGAATATCTCGCCCTTCCGGACCTTGAAGGAAATGCCCTCAAGAACAGGATTGAACTTGGTGCTGAGATTCCTGACCTCAAACCAGATATCACCAGGGTTATTGTCAACGTCGGGGAACCTCTTCTCAAGAGAACGTCCGACCATGGCCTTTATCAGCTCATTCATGTCGGTCTTCCCGATTTCCTTCTTCATTATCATCTTGCCGTCCCTCAGAACGGCGACTTCATCGCAGATTTGGAAAATCTCATCCAGCTTGTGCGATATGTAGACAAATGACACCCCGTCTTTCCTAAGGTCACGGACTATGGCGAACAGCCTCTTGATTTCACGTTCCGTCAGCGATGAGGTGGGCTCATCCAGAACTATCAGCTTAGCCTTATATGAAACCGCCTTTGCTATCTCAACCATCTGACGCTGAGAAACCGACATGGTTCTCATGACTGTAGATGGGTTCACATTCATTCTCAAGGATGCAAAAAGCTTGTTTGTCGCCCTGAGCATCTTGGCCTCATCAATGACGCCAAGCCTCTTGGGGTATCTTCCCAGAAACAGGTTGTCCACAACTGTGCGGTCAAGACATTGATTAAGCTCCTGATGAACCATGGCAACGCCATTCTCAAGCGCTTCCCGCGGGGATTTGAAGTCCACCGGCTTGTCATCAAGGAATATCTGCCCTTCATCCTTCGAATAGATGCCGAACAGGCATTTCATCATAGTCGACTTGCCGGCTCCGTTCTCACCCATCAGCCCCACCACTGTCCCTCTCTTGACGTTCATGTGGATTCCATCAAGAACTTTGTTCTTGGCGAAAGCCTTGGACAGATTCTTAATTTCGAGTACGTTATCGCTCATCATCTCCTCTTCTAAATCAGCATCCGGAGCAATAAAGCATGCGGGCGGCTAAACGCCCGCATGTGTAGGCTCGATTCAATGCAAGGTCAGTACTGAAGCTTGTCCAGATAATCTCTGCCGGAGTTGGTCTTGACCATATTCACGGCATAAGCATCGAAGCTGTTCAGGTTTGTGAACTTATCCAAGCAGCTGGCTTCGTTCTGTCCATCTCCCTGCACGACTGTCAGCTGTATGCCCATGAGAGGAGCATAATACTGCAGCGCCGGCAGATAGGAAGAAGAAAGGAAGTTATCACCTGCATTGTAGATAGTCAGAAGCACTTTCTTTGAAGGAGCGGAGCTCTTCTTTATCCCGGAATCACGGGTTCCGGCCGTGTATTCAGTCCAGTTGGATGCGTTGACCCCGCTGTTGGCGGCCATCACGGCTTTCTGGTCAGCCCAGTAATCCATAGGCGCGGAAATCTTGTTTCCCCACTGATCCGGCTCAGAGAATCCCTTCTTGTACACATCAGCCCCGGTCAGCCCATCAAGCAGGTTGCGAAGAACCTGGAGGGTTCCGGCGGCCTGGGCGTCAACGTTCTGTGAAACGGTTCCCGAAAGCTTTCCGGCGCCAATCGCCTCTATCGCATCAGCATTTGCATCATATCCAAAGATAGGAACTCCGGCCGGATAGTTAGACGCTTGCAGACAGCCCATCGCCATTCCGTCATTGTTGGAAACAACGAAGTCAATCTGCTTGTCAAACTTGGTGGCCCATCCGCTCATAGCATCGGTTGCGGCGTTGGCATTCCAAGTGGAGCCATCTGTTCCGGTCATCGCCTTTCCTTCCAGCTCAACCACCTTGAAGGTCTTGCCGCCGACAACGACAGAGCCCTGCTTCACCTTTCCCGGGTCGGTTGTCCCATCCCATGTGCCCAGAGCCTTGCGTATGCCTTCCGTCCTCGCCTTTGAGTCATTGTGCCCGACGTCGCCTATGCAAAGCACATAGCCAAGCACGCCATCGCCATTCCTATCTATGGCCGCCGGATTCGCAGCGGCAAGATAATCGGTTATCAGCGTGCCTTGCACCGATCCGCCGGCGGCTGCATCGAATCCCACATAATAGGTCTTGTCGTTCCAGTTCATGGATGCCATGTCAATCACGCCCGTAGTAGGATCTGACGGCTGCCTGTTGAAAAACACAAAAGGCTTGTCCTTGTTCAGAACCACGCTGGAGGCGGCTTCCTGTCCACCCTGAGCAAACAACGAGGCGCAGACCAAGACTGCCAGCAAAACAGTCAACCAATTTTTTTTCATATTTCCCTCCTGCGGCCATCTTCGGCAGGCCGCATAATAATTGAAGCATCTTTATTCCGAAATAACAACAAAATTTTTCTGTTTTCAGGCAGAAAGTAATATTGGCGGGAAAACCGCCTGTATCTTTCGTAAGAATGCCCGCCGCAGGCAGCGGCTTTTCCATCATGAGGCATTTCCCATCATGAGACATTTTCAGCCATAAGGCCTTTTCCACGATAAGGCCTTTTCCACGATAAGACCTTGAAATCTTTTCTTGGTTTGCTTTTCCTTCTTTCGTGCTATACTTTAGTATATAGCGAGAAAACAAAGCAAAGCGCATTGGAGGAGAAAATGAATCAGCTTGCAAAAGATCTAAACGATGTCCTAAGCACGACAGTGGCGGACAGGCTTCTGTCTGATTACGGCAAGCGGCTGTATGTTCCAAAGGGGATAATAGTCCAGTCCGCGGAAGCCAAGAAGAAGGCGGGGAAGCTCAACGCCACAATAGGCATCGCGACAGAGAATGGAACGCCGATGTTCATACGGCCTATGAAGGAGATGTTCTCTCCTGAGCTCGGAGCCGGCGAGATATTCCCATATTCACCGATGGGTGGAATACCGGCGCTCCGGCAGAAGTGGCTGGAAGACATGGTGGAGAAGAACCCTCTTCTAAAGGGCAAGCAGATCTCCCTGCCGTTGGTCACAAGCGGGCTGACCAGTTCGGTGAGCATAGCGGCTTCTCTTTTCCTGGATAAAAACGATACAGTGGTTCTTCCCGATATGTACTGGGAGAATTACAACCTGATACTGACCGAACAGAGACAAGCCAATATAATACCCTATCCATTCTTTAAAGATGGAGGATTCAATACAGAAGGGCTTTCTCAAGCCATCGATTCAGACAGGGCAGGCAAGATTTTCGTATTCCTCAATTTCCCAAACAACCCAACCGGATATTCGCCGACAGAGGCGGAGGCTGATGAAATAACCAGAATCCTGATAAGCAAGGCGGAAAGGGGCAAGAGCATCCTTGTCCTGTGCGATGATGCGTATTTCGGGCTGTTCTTTGCCCCGGACACATGCAGGCAGTCGCTTTTCGCAAGGCTTTGCGATGCCCATGAGAACATACTCGCCGTGAAAGGAGATGCCGCTACAAAGGAGGAGATGGCGTGGGGTTTCAGGGTGGCCTTCCTTACAT
>JBQNBA010000007.1:0-22728 GCA_052170175.1 Sphaerochaetaceae bacterium
TGAGCAGACTTTCGATGCCTTGCTCCGCGTGGCAAGCGGGGAAACGACTAAGGGCAAGTCCATCAAGTATTGCAAGTCGATGGATTTTTATATGCTTGGTCCGGTTATTTGACCAGGGCGGACTGAACAGAATCAAACTCAACAGGAGGTTTTATATGACAACAGACGTCAACATTATCCGGGTGATTCTTGGCTTGGTTATTTCGATTGGCTTGATATTCTACCTGTCGTCCAAGACCAAGATTCATGTGTTTGTCGCGATGATACTTGGCAGCGTGATAGCGGGGCTTCTGGTCGGATTGCCTATCAATACCATATCCGCCTCAATCAAGAACGGCTTTGGCGGAACGCTTGGCTCCATTGGTATCATAATCGGCCTTGGCGTTATGATGGGCGCGATATTCGAGGCGAGCGGGGCGGCGAACAGAATGGCCTTGACCTTCATAAAGCTGCTTGGCAAAGGCAAGGAAGACATCGCTATGGCTATAACAGGCTTCTTTGTTTCAATCCCTGTTTTCTGCGATAGCGCAATGGTCATCCTCTCGCCGCTGGCAAAGTCATTGTCAAGGAAGTCCCATAAGAGCATGGTCACTATAGGCTGCGCGCTGGCCGCCGCTCTCCTTACCACGCACTCGCTTGTTCCGCCCACGCCGGGGCCTCTGGCGATTGTCGGATACTTCGGGCTTGACCTGGGCAAGTTCATTCTTGCCGGCCTTGCTTTCTCCGTGCCTATCGCGATTGCGGGGATAATTTACGCCAGAATTGTCGGAAGCAAGAGCCTTTTCAGGCTCCCCGATCCAGCTGACCCGGAGAGCAAGCTGATTGACAGACCTTATACGGACGCGGAGGTCAAGGCGATGGATGTTGAGCTCAGCGCCAAGAACATGCCGGGGACGTTTGTCTCCTTCATGCCGATCTTCCTCCCGATCATCCTGATTCTGGTCAACACGATAATGACCGCCGCCGGTGTCACTGGCTGGGTGAAGAATTTCTTCGGCCTCATCGGAGACCCGATCGTGGCTGTCATGATAGGCGTTCTGTTCGCCATCTACGGCTTGGCCTCGACAATGGATCGCAAGAGCGTCGTCGGACTGCTGGACAAATCTGTTTCGGAAGCCGGCGTCATCATTCTGGTCACCGGGGCGGGCGGCGCTCTCGGACAGGTTCTTAAGGACAGCGGCGCCGGCAATGCGCTTGCTCAGGTGATGATTTCATCCCACATTCCGGGCATTCTTCTTCCTTTCCTGATGGCATACCTGCTTCGTTTCGTCAGCGGCTCAGCCACTGTCGGCATGCTCACCGCCGGTTCATTGACCGCCCCTATCATTCTCCAAATGGGGACTGTCAATCCATACATGGCGGGAATTGCCTGCTGCATCGGATCGATTGGGCTTACCAATGTTCACGATAGCTATTTCTGGGTTGTCAACAAGAGCATCGGTCTTACCGAGATGAAGGACATGTTCAAGAACTGGTTCGGTTGCGTCCTCACGCTTTCGACTTCTGGGTTTGTGGTTCTGCTCATCGCAAGTCTGATCATCCATTGAAAACTGAAATGAGCATTTGACCATTTGACAATCATGCGGGGGCTATCGCCTTTGGGCGGTGGCCCCCTTTGTCTGTCCTGAGCCGTCAGGGAGCTGGCTTGAAACATGACAAGGGCGCCGATGCACAGGGCATTGGCGCATGCGGCCCTGATTCCGGGGCTATGCAGCGCCAGCATCGAGGCTTGCTTAAACGGAGACCTGCCTGCCTGGCCAGAGTCTGCCTTGAGTTTCGTCTTCCCACCTTAAACTTGTTGCATTTTGTTGCAGATATGATATGATTGAATCGGTGAATCCATCAGGATTCGTCTTTTATTATTTTTTCTATGGATTTTAGGGAGAAAAACGTGGAAAGCAAGCTCATAGTTATCGCGATAGGCGGGAATTCACTTATAGAGGACCCGAAGCATGTGACTGTGGAATCTCAATATGAGGCGGCTCGCAAGACGGCAGCCCATATAGCGAGGCTTATAAAGGAAGGACATAGGGTAGTGATAGCCCATGGCAATGGGCCGCAGGTGGGATATATTCTGCTCAGGGCGGAGCACAGCAAGGACATACTTCATCCTGTTCCGCTTGATTCCTGCGTGGCGGACACCCAGGGGGCTATCGGGTACCAGCTCCAGATGGCGCTGAAAAACGAGATGAGCAAGCTTGGCGTCACCAAGGATGTGGTCACAGTCGTGACACAGGTTGAGGTTTCGCCTTCTGACGCTTCATTCCAGAAGCCCACCAAGCCCATCGGCTCTTTCATGACAAAGGAAGAGGCGGAAAAGCGTGCCTCGGAGCAGGGATGGAACGTTGTCGAGGATGCTGGGCGCGGATACAGAAGAGTGGTGGCAAGTCCGATCCCAATTGATATCGTTGAGCTGCATTCCGTCAGGACATTGCTGGACAACGGCGTTATAGTCATAGCCGCCGGCGGTGGCGGGATTCCTGTCTGCAAGCTTGACAATGGCGCTTACAAGGGAATTGAGGCCGTGATAGACAAGGATTATGCTGCGGCGCTCATGGCCAAGAAGCTGAATGCCGATTTGTTCGTGATATCAACGGCGGTTCCGGAAGTTTGTCTGAACTACGGGAAGCCCGACCAGAAGACGCTTGGGAAAATGAACATAGACGAGGCCGCCCGGTACATAGCCGAAGGGCAGTTCGCCCCGGGAAGCATGTTGCCGAAGGTCAAGGCCATGGCGGATTTTGTCAAGGCCACCGGCAACATGGGAATAATAACCGATCCGGAGAACCTGTACGATGCTGTTTACGGCGACAGGGGAACCAAGGTCGTGCAATAAGAAACCTCAAGGCAATTCAATACAAGTTTCATGGGTCATTTCGGTGGCCCATGATTTTTCTGTTGCCAAAACATCGATGCAAAGGTAAATTAGACAGGTGAACAAAAGATTTCCCGCCTTTCTGATGATAATCGCCGCGGCTTTGCTTCCGCTGTTTTCCGCAAGCTTCCAAGCGCCCAGAGAGGCGCAGGGCTTTGATTCCGAAGTGATGCTTTCCTCTTGGGATTTCTCTCCCGAAGCGGTTGACAGAGCGGCCTTGGACGAATACGGGATTTCGCTTGTCGTGACGACAAAGGGGGATGAGGTTTTCACATGGTTCGGGCATGTCGGGCTGATGGTTTCGTATCCGGACGGCGAAAGAGTGCTCTTTGACTATGGGCTGTTTTCTTACGATGATGATTTTTACAAGAACTTCGCCATGGGCAGGCTCTGGTACAGCATGAGCGCAAGCTACATAGAGACCGACATTAAGATTTACGGTGAACAGAACCGCTCCATGAAGGAGATACCATTGAAGCTTCCGCCGGAGAAGAAGCAGGCTGTCTTGGATTTTCTTGTTTACAATCACCGCCCTGAGAATTCCCGGTACCTTTATCATTACTATCTTGACAACTGCGCAACCCGCATACGCGATATACTTGACTATGCCACAGACGGGGAATTCAGGAAATGGGCGATAGAGAGAGGAGCGTCTTCCACTTTCCGGAAGGAGGCGGCCCGTGCGCTGGAAGTCAATGCATTCTGGGACTATTTCCTTAATTTTCTCCAAGGTGGTCGGATTGACAAGCCGATAACGCTGTGGGATGAGATGTTCCTTCCTGAAAGGCTTGAGGCGGCGGTGCTTGAATTCGGGCTTGGAGACGGCGAATCAGCATTGCTTGACAATACGTTGAACGATAATCGTCCCAAGACGCTTGAAGAGTACAGCTTCATCGGGGAGATTGCAGTCCCCCTCATCATAAGCCTGGTAATATCGGCGTTCTTCATCATCTGCGCGCATGGCGGATGGCGTATGGCGTATGGAATCGGAGGGTTTGTTGTCTATCTTGTCCTTGGGCTGGCCTCGGCTCTTCTGACTTTCATGTGCTTGTTCACGAATCATGACGTTGCTTGGTTCAACGAGAATCTTCTGTTCATCAATCCGCTTTTGCTCTGGCTTGCATGGAGGAATCTCCATATGGCTTTTAAGAAGACGCAGGATGCGGCAATCGTTGCGCGGATGGACAGGCTTTTCTTCTATCTTGCAGCAGCTCTTGTCTTGCTGAAGATGACCTTCCCGCATGCGTTTTATCAGAACAACCTCCAGCAGATTATCACAATCGCACCGATATATGCCTCCAGGGCGTTTGTGAGGCTCAGGCGGAAGGCTCCGTCAAGGCCGCAGAGCCTGCCGGCGCGCAGCCCCAGAGATTTCAATGACATGATTTAACGGCATTTCCGGCGGCATTTCCGGCGGCAACATCCCGCCTCATAGCAACATCTCGCTTCACTGCGTCATCCCGCTTCACCACGCCGTCACGCTTCACTGCGTCATGACGCTTCAAGGCATCATGGCGTTTCAAGGTATCATGACGCTTCAAGGCATCATGGACTGACTCTGTTTATTCCAATCACGGTGAGCTGGAGCGATTCCTGATTCCTGAAGCTGTTCTTGCCCAGGTGGAATGCGATGTCGACTATATCCCCCTCGGAGAACTCATCATCCAGCTTTTCGGCAGCATGCCAATAGACAGCAGGCCACTGGTACTCTCCATGGCTTATTGTAAGGCGCAGATGACCTGATGGGCCTTTCTGCGCCCTTAGTATCTGAGCCTGCTCAATCCGTGCGCTGCGGGCCAGGAAAACAAGCGGCGGATTCTTCTCTCCGTATGGCTCAAACAGCTCTACTGTCTTTACCAGATCGGGGGTGAAGCGTTCAGGCGGAACAATGGCATCCACGATTATGGTTTCATCCTCCTGCTCGTGGCAATCCATGTAATCCGCATCTTCGGATATCCTCGCCATCAGTTCTCCTAGGTTGCTATCCTGTATGGAGAAGCCTCCTGCGTACTTGTGACCCCCGAAGTCCATGAACAGGTCTGAATACTTCATCAGGAAGTCTCTGGTGTTGGTATCTCCGAAGCTCCTCATTGAGCCTGAATGCACTCCTTCGGTGGTGGCGGTTATCACAATCGAGGGTGCGTTGAACTGCTTCATGAGGCGGTTCGCCATGACTCCGGCTATGCCCCGCGGAACGCTGTCATCCTGCAGCACCACCATTTTGGTGCCAAACAGCTCATAGCTATGCTTTGCCTTGGGGAGCAATCTGTCCCAGACATCCTCTGAAAGGCGCTTGCGCTCCTTGTTCAGCATTATAAGCTGATTCGCTCCATCTTCGGCAGCAGGTAGGCTGTCGGCAAGCAGCATCTCGCATGCGATTCCCGGGTTCCCCAGCCGTCCCGATGCATTTATGCATGGGGCTATCTGCCAGCCTATGTCGGTGGAGGCAAGGTGCTTGCCCGCCAGACCGAGCTTAAGCATGAATGGCTGCATGGATGCTCTTGTTCCTTTCTCCAGCTTCTCCAGTCCGATTCGGACAAGGACTCTGTTTTCGTCTTCAAGCGGCATCAAATCGCTTATCGTGCCGATTGCCACTAAATCCAGGATGTCCGCATAGCCGTCTCCCAGCTGTGGATATTTGAACCTTGCATAGGCCGAAAACATCGCTATCAATGTGTCAAGCTCGCTTTTCACCTTTGCGAATCTGGAGGTCTTGCTTTTAAGCGACAGGCTGAACAGGGTGGCGTTTTCCACTACCGGCATGTATTTCTCGAACTCCGGTCTAAGGTCTATGAGATTGATTTCAATTGACTTGCCGAAAGCTTTGCGCAGCATATCCTTCTCATAATCAGAATCCAGGACAGCGACAGGGGCAGATGAGCCTATGAATTCAAGCGCCCTGCTGTCGGAGGCCTTCATCACGCCCGGAACGACTTCCTCCACAATGCGGTCAATCAAGGCGAGGTTCTCAAGCTTTGCCGCCTCTATGACGATGACATCGTTCTTCTGGACCAGATGGAGGAGGATTATGGGCTCGTTGTAAAGCTCGGTCATTGATAGCCGGAGCGCCCATATGCATTTGGCGACAACTCCGCAGGCGGCAAGATGGGGGAACGGATAGCCGCAGCCTTCTATTTTAGGATTTATCATGCAGCGGGCAGGAGGCATGGCTTCGCCTGATAGGTGATGGTCGCACACCAATGTGTCCAGCCCCAGGCTTGCAGCGTATTTGATTTCCTCTATGCTGGAGATTCCGCAGTCAACTGTTATCAGAAGCGAGACTCCGGCATCCTTCGCCGCTTTCACGCCTTCCATCGTCAGACCATATGGCGCATCGTTCTCCGGAAGGGCGTATGAGCAGTCAAGTCCAAGACGCCCAAGCTCCGTCTTCATCAGCACGGTTGAAGTGATGCCATCTACATCCCGGTCTCCGAATATCCGCACCTTCTCCTTGCTTTCAATGGCTTCCTGGATTCTTTCGCAGAAAGTCTCCATGTCCTCGAAAAGAAAAGGGTTGTGGAGCAGGGCAAGCTCCGGGGAGAGATAGTACCTAAGCTGCTCCGGTGCGGTTATGCCTCTCTGAGCCAGAATCGTGCTGAGAATCGGGTCAATCCTGTAACGCTTTGCGATGTCAGCGGCAATCGCTCCATCAAATCTCTCCTGTGTCCATTTCATCAAAATATATGTCAACCTTGTAAAATTAAATTCATTGCAAAAAGCCGGATTCAGTGCGGCTTGGATTCAGTGTATCATAAAAGAAGGCGATTAGGAACGTGGTTTATGAATAAGGGAATCTGATTTCAGCGCTCTCATTTCATGGTTCCGTGCGCTTTGGGATTGTTATTATCCGGCATTGCTGCTGAAAACAATGCGGATAACGTTTTTTTCTCTTGCATAATTCCCACCCCCCTATAGAATTAGCACAATCTATCTGGAGGGAAGCCAATGAAGAAAACTATTTTAATCATGTTGGCCGTGCTGATGGTCTTTGTGATGATCTCCTGCAAGCAGGATGTCGAAGCGTATGTGGAGAAGGGCTATTCCGTAGGAGAATACGGCCCGGCAGGTGGAAGGATATTATACATCAATCCGAATGCGGATGCCGATGGGTGGAAGTACCTTGAGGTCTGCACCGAGTGACTTACCGCCTCCGAAAACGTGTACTATTCGACGTTGGACCCCGTCGATGCGGAAAACTACATGGGTGCGGGCAGTTCTTGTCACCTCAAGGTCGAGTTCATCGGTGCAGAGACCGGAATGGGCAAGGGGCCGGCGAACATGGAGAAATGGTAGAAGGCGTTCAAGGACGGGGGTGTGTATCGTTCCATTGACAATTATGGCTCATACAGGCCGACCAAAATCTCCTAGGACGTATTCGCGATTTCCATCGCCGATAAAATGACGCAAGGCGGGAAGGATGACTGGTTCATCCCATCGGCAGAGGAGGCGAAGGTTCTCTGTGCAAGCGGACTGGTCGCCTGCCCACACGGGATATGGACAGGCAACCAATAAACCACCGATGCAGAATTCTGCCCAATCGGGGGAGCTTCAGCTGATTCCTTCCCTTATGACAGCACGCAAGGCCCCAACACTTACTGGTACGACGCCATCAGAAGGTTCTGATTGCGTTGTTGGCTGAACGGCATGATTCGGGGAGCCGCAGAGATGCGGCTCCCTCTGTTTGCAGTTGAAAACCTCTGCACGATGCGTCTGCATTAGAGCATGCCGCTTTCCACCGTTCTGAGCCGGTGGCCTGAAACCTCATCGGCATACGATATCATCAGCCTCCTGATCCGGCTGGCCGTTGATTCGAGCAGGGGCACTTCAATTGCCTGGCTGAAATCCATCTGCAATGTAAGTCTGAAATACTTTCTGGCTCCGGGGCCCATGACAAGCCGCCTGCCGTCAGCGCAGTTATCGCAGCAGAAGAAATTCAGAGATGCGCTGTATGCCAGAAGCTGCTTCCCGCTGTAGGGCTTGTCGCATATAGGGCAGCAGTCCATGTCAGCGGCGAATCCGGCTGTTTTCATAAGCTGCCATACGAATTGTATCAGCACAACCGACCGGCGGGATTCGTCTTCTGAATGCGAAAGGGCAAGCAACGCCGATGACAGCAGAGCGTAAGTCCGCGCAGGATCCGGCTCCCCGATTTTGCGCCCAAGCTCCGTCATGAATGAGGCGATGCCGACCTGCTGCAGGCTGAATTCAAAGGGGCAATCGCTTATCAATGAAACATCGGTGAGAGAACAGCGTCCTGTTTCCGGGCTGTGCTGGAGATAGAACTCGCCGATTGAGAAAAGAGGAGGCCGTGAAGCCTTCCGGCTTTTCTGGCCTCCGTAGATGACTGCCTCGATTATGCCCAGATTCGGGGAGAGCAGGGTGACGCCCCTGTTGGTCTCCCCGAGCTTTCTGGTTCCGACCACGATGGCCTCGGTCTTTGTGTTCCTTTCCATCGGCAATCAGATTATGTAGGGAACGTTGACGTTATGGGACTGGTAGACGACATAGGTTTCAACTTCGGCTATATCGCTTATCTTCACAAGCTCCTTCTTGAAGAAGTCAAGCAATGTGAAGTCATGCGTTTCGCTTAGCATCACCTCGGCCATTATGTCGTATCGGCCGGTCACCACAGTGGCGAACACAACGCCTTTAAGCCGCAGCAGATCCTTTGCCTTTGTTTCCAGGTCGCGGGTCTTGAACTTGAAGCCCATGAACACCAGCTGAATATCCGGCATCATCTGCGGATTGACAAGACCCTGTATCTTGAGGATTCCTTCCTCAATCATCTTGTTCACTCTGGAACGGACAGTGTTCTCAGTGATGTCCAGTTCCTGGGCGATCTGGCTGAAAGGCTTGCGCCCGTCGTGAAGCTTGCGGACTATGGCTATGTTTGTATCATCCAGTCTGTTCATATCGGGCAACCGTTTCCTCAGCCATTCTTCCTGGCGAACTCCGTCATGAAATCAGCGAGCGTCTGGACATCTTCCTTAGGAAGCGCATTGTAGATTGAGGCTCTAAGCCCGCCAACCGAGCGATGGCCTTTAAGCCCGAGCATTCCGGCGGCCTTCGATTCCTCGACGAACTTCGCTTCAAGCTCTTCGTTAGGAAGCCTGAACACAACATTCATCCTGGATCGGTGCCTTGGGTCGACAGGGCTTCTGAAGAAATCCTTGTTGCCATCGATGACGTTGTACAGGATGGAGGATTTCTCCTTTGCTCTCTTGAGCATTCCTTCGGCGCCTCCGTTGCGCTTTATCCATTCCAGGACTATCTTGACCACCCAGATTGAGAACACAGGCGGAGTGTTGTACAGGCCTTTCTCCTTTGCGTGGAGCGCATAATCCATGTAAGCGGTGAGGTTCTTGTTTCTCCTTTCCAGCATATCGTGCCTGAGGATGATGAGGGTGGCTCCCGCCGGCCCGAGATTCTTCTGGACGCCGCCGTATATCATTGCGAACTTAGATACATCGACAGGTCTGGAAATGAGGTCGGAGGACATATCCGCAATCAATGGAACGTCTCCGGTGTCGGGGAACTCCTGCCATTCTATGCCGCCTATCGTTTCATTGCTGCAAAGATAGACATATGCGGAGTTTGCGCTGGGCTTCACCGACTTCGGGTCGGGCAGGGTGGTGAACTTCGAGCCCTCTCCATCAAAGTAGACATGCACATCGCCAAGCTTCTGGGCATCGCTGCAGGCTTTGTTGGACCATGTGCCGGTCCTGCAATAGTCGGCGGCTTTTCCGGGAAGCAGGAAGTTTGTCGGAATCATGGTGAACTGCAGCGTTGCGCCTCCGCCCAGGAAGAACACGTCGTAATTCTCCGGAATCGCCATCACCTCGCGCAGATCTGCGAGGCAGCTGTTGTACATATCCTCGAACATCCCGCCCCTATGGCTGGCTTCAATCATGGAAAGACCCTTGCCGTTGTAGTCCACTATCTGACGCTGGACTTCCTCCAGCACCTCAACCGGAAGAGTCGACGGACCTGCAAAGAAATTAAGTTTTCTGGACATATTAAAGCTTTCCCTCCTTCTTCAGCTGTGCGATGAGAGCGCATACCTCCTCTCCGATTCTGAGAAGGTTCTCTGCACTGTTGGCTCCCACATGGGGCGTCAGCGTCACTTTGTCTGATTTAAGCACGCTGTAGTTTTCGAAATCAACCGGATCCGATGGATAGACATCGGCGCAATACCATCTCAGGCCGCCGTCATCCAGCGCCTTCTTTACAGCGTCTGCATCAATGACAAGAGCCCTGCATGTGTTTATCAGAACAGGCTTGCGCGACATTTTGGAGATCATGTCGGCGTTGACCATGCCCCGTGTTTCATCTGTCAGGGGAAGGTGAATCGACACGTAATCGGCATCACGGACCGCAGCTTCGGCGGTCGGAACCATATCGGCCGCATCGGAGGCCTTCACGTACTTATCGTAAGCGACTACCTTCATCCCGAAGGCCTTTGCCCTTTCGGCTACCTTGGTGGCTATGTTGCCGATTCCCAGAAGTCCGAGGGTCTTGCCGTACAGCTCTGTTCTCTTGGTGCTCTTAAGCCATTCGCCCCTCTTCATTCCCTGATCGTAAAGCTCGAGGTTGCATGGAACGGAAAGCATCAGCGCCATTGTCAGCTCAGCAACCGCTATGGAGCGGGCCTTAGGCGTGTTGCGCACCATGATGCCCTTGCTTTCGGCATAGGCTTTATCAATATTATCGATTCCGACCCCGCCGCGGATGATCAATTTAAGGTTCTTGGCCTGATCGATGTATTCCGGCGTGCATTTGGTCTTGGCCCGGACCAGAACGACATCCGCCTCGGGAAGACGGTTCTTGTCAGACGTGACTTCGCCGAACTGGGCAAGCTTCTCCGGCAATGATGCATCGAAAGCATCAGAAATTAAAATCAGCATATGGAAACTCTCCTTTTCCGTGCGGATTGTGTTTTGTGCAGAAGACTGCAAATCCGCATTAGTCATATACCGGAATCAATTTTAAGGTATCCTTTGGATAAAGTCAATTTTTATTTGAATATCTTAGCTAAATCCAAAAGTTATCTGCAAAAATTGAATTTTCCTTAATTTTTATTCAATTGAAACATTCATGCGCCCCGCATGTCGTTCGTTGCTGTTTTTTTTGATTGAACGTGATATCATATAAAGAATCATAAGGAGGACTGAAATGGGCGGATTGGATACGGAGTATCTTCACCTCAAGCTGTCAAGCCCTGTCATAATGGGCAGCTCGCCGCTTACCGGCACTCTGGATAACTTGAAGAAGGCTGAGGACAACGGGGCAGGGGCGGTGGTTGTCAGGTCGTTGTTTGAAGAGCTCATCGTCAATGAAACGCGGTCTGCCATCGATTCCGCCGCCGGGTTTCTGACTCATTCGGATGCCGAAAGCTTCCTGGAGGGAGCCAGCAGGGATTTCTTTATAGACAGGTATCTGAAGCTTGTCCAGGATGCCAAGAAGGCCCTTGGCATACCTGTGATTGCAAGCATCTGCTGCAACAGCCAGGGCGCATGGGTGGAGTACGCCAAGCGGTTTGAATACTGTGGAGCCGATGCTCTGGAGCTTAATTACTACATTCTGGCTTCGGACTCAAAGGTGAGCGGCAATCAGGTGGAGAAGAGGTATCGGGAGCTTGTGTCGGCAGCCCGGAAAGCAGTGAGCATCCCGCTCTCGATAAAGATAGGCCATCAGTTCTCCTCTCTTTCAAACATGATTCAGAGCTTCTCTGAGATTGGAGTCGATGGCATAGTCCTCTTCAATCACTTTGTCCGTCCTGATATCGATTTGGACAACGTCAGGATAGATGCTAGGCTCCTGCATAACAAGATGAATGATTTCTCGGAGACTCTCCGCTGGATTGCGCTTATGTCGGCGGAGACGAAGACGGATTTCGCCGCCAGCACGGGAATCAACGATTCGTCTGTCGTGCTCAAGATGCTTCTTGCCGGAGCCAGGTGCTGCCAGCTTGCCACCGCCGTATATGAGAACGGCTTCGGGGTGATAGGCAAATTCAATTCAGAGATAGCCCGGTGGATGGAGCGGCATGAGTATTCAAGCATCAAGCAGTTCATGGGATTGCTTGCCCAGGAGAGAATAATGCATCCCGAGCAATGGGAAAGGGCGCAGTACATAAAATATCAGGAGAAATAATGTGATGGAAGCGAAATACGACCTCAAGTCCCTGGCCCCTTACGATGAAGAGCAGATGAAGGAGGCTATTCAGAGGCTTCTGGATTATCCGCAGTTCCTGAACAACCTTGCCTACTGCATATACAAGGGGGGCAAGTTCTCCACTGCCAAGCTGTCACGGATACTTAAGAAGAATATTCCTGAAACACTGACCCAGGTAAGGACCTGGCAGGATTTCCAGAAGATGGTGACTTGCCGTTATCTTCTGCCGGCCATCGAGCAGAATTCAATCGACAGGTTCACGTTCTCGGGAATCGACAGCCTGGATCCCGGCTTGTCTTATATCTTCATATCGAATCACCGTGATATAGTGCTTGATTGCGCATTGCTGGATTATGCGTTGTTCTACAGCGGCTTCGGCAATCTCTGCGAGATGTGCCTTGGCAACAACCTCATGGTGAACCAATTCACAACTGATATTTTCAAGGTGAATGGCGGGATAACCGTGATGAGGAACCTTCCGACCCATGCGGCGTTGCAGGCATCCAGGAATCTTTCCGAGTACATCGAGCTTGCCCTGCATCAGAAGGGAAGCAACATATGGATAGCCCAGAAGAGCGGGCGATCGAAGGATGGAATAGACAATACATCCACAGCAGTGATAAAGATGCTTTATCTGGAGTACAAGAAGCGCGGCATTCCGTTTGACGAGGCTGTAAGGCGGATGCGGATAGTGCCGGTGGCCATCAGCTACCAATACGACCCGTGCGATGTCCCGAAGGGACGCGAGCAGATAAAGAGGCTTAAGAGCGAGGGGGTTTACAACAAGAGCAGATATGAGGATGTGCTGAATCTGCTGCGCGGTCTTAGGAAATGGAAGGGCAATGTTCATCTTTCTGTGGGCAAGATGCTGGATGGTGATTTCGAGAGTCCCGCTGAGGTCGCAAGGGAGATAGACAGACAGATTCATCTTAATTACAAGCTGTGGGACACCAACTGCTTCTGCTATGATTTCATTCACAACACGGAGGATTTCCTGCCGATGTACGAAGACTTCAAGGAAAGGGCTTTCCTGCATCGCTATAAGAAGATAAAGATGGATGTCAGGGACTTTGTCCTCAGAAGCTATGCGAACCCGGTGGAGTCATATATCCATGAAAAGGAGCTTATGGGAGAGCAGCCGGGAGAAAGCTCCGCGCGGCATTCGCTTCATGCACTGCAACCCTTGGCCTTGCCATTTGCACTGCGCTTGGTCTTGCGCTTTGCCTTGCGTTCTGTCTTGCGCTGTCAAGCTGCGTCAGGGAGGATTTCCACATTGACCGCATCATCGCTGTGCCATATGTCGTATCGGAATCCGAATCGTCAGAAATAACGGATTGCATGAAGGCGGACAGCGGCAATCCGGGTTCCGGTTCGTTTGAGCTTGCTTCCGGATGCCGCATGGGCATGGCCTTGTATATCCAGACTTCGCTTGATGAGGATGAGAATCCGCTTTCCATGGTGGTTGCATCGCCTGACGGGGTTCTGGTCTGGAGCTTCACTTCTTCCTGCGTGACGCATGATGGTGTCATGTACGCCGGCTCCTCTGATATCTGCATGCCCATGGGAGTCAAGCTTCCTGAAGGGGAGTGGACGCTTGATGTCGCTTTGCCGGACGGCCGCGAGTTCTCGGAGAAGTTCGACCTGATTTATAAAGCCGATTCCGCCCGGGATTGGAGCGGGGAGCGCTATGGCGTGCTGTATGCATCGTCATATAGCGACGACCTGAATCTGGCCCTGCTCAAATCCGTCGGCGATGCGGAAACCGCCGGAAGTCTGCAAAGCAGCGATTAGGCGGCCTCCATTAGATGGATTTCATTAGGCAGACTCCATTAGGTGGACTTCTTTAGATGTAATTCAGGAGAAGCGCCCGACCGCCTCTCGGAGGCTCTGCTCGCTCATCTCTGTGACAAAGACCCTGCCATGCGGGCAGACTGGCTTTTCCATGGCAAACACCTTGTCCAGCAGACTGAGGGCTGACAGGACATCAAGCTCATCTCCGGCTTTTATGGCGGCGCGGCAGGCCAGGGTGGAGAAAAGCCCCTTCTCGACTTCCTCGATATCTCCGGTGCTGTCTTTTATGAACGAGGCGATTTTGTCCTCAACGCCCTTGGCAATCAGGGGAAGGGTGTCTATCTCCCATAAAAGCTCTTCAGGCCTCGTGAGCTCTATCCCATAGTCGGAGTATATTGCGGAGGCTTCAAGCAGGAAGTTGTCAGTATCCCTTTCCACTTCGAATCGATACGGTATAAGCAATCGCTGTATCTGCGGGTTCTTTTTGAATTCATCAAACAGCACACGCTCATGGGCGGCATGCTGGTCAACGAAAAGAAGCTTGTCCTCCTTTTCGACCACAAGGAAAAGCCTGAACGCCTGTCCGATATATCTGTACGCCCGCTTTTCCATCTGCGAGAACTGGCTCAGCCCGGCAGAGGCGCTCTGATGCTTGCTGACGACTGATTTCGCATTCTCAAACCACTTGGGGTCGAATCTCGGAGCGGCATCCTGCCATCCGTGCGATGCGCCATGATAAGAGGCGTTTTGCGGATTCCTTTGAGCGGGGGCGTCATGGCGGCGATTCGATTCCTCGGCGGGGCAGGAGACGCTTTCTGAGCCTGCCGGAAAGAAGCCCGGCTCATTCTGCCTTAGCTCGGAAGTAGCCATTGATTCCTCAATGTCCGGCATGTCGGGCTGAAAGCCTTCAATGCCGGCGGGGGATTCCGGCTTTATCACCCTGATGACCTTGCGAAGCTGGCTTCGTATCATTGTTGTTATCCAGCCCTGAATCTGGGATTTTATGCGGATTCTGCACTCGCGCTTGGCGGGATGGATGTTGAAATCGACAAGCTCTGGATTTATGGTTATGAAAAGGCAGAAATAGGGGAACATCCCTCCGGGGAACTGCTCCGAATAGCCCGTGGTCACAGCGTTTACAAGCGGAAAATCATCCACGCAGTGATTGTTCACGAATACTCTTATCTGGCTGCGATCCCTTCTGTGCGATTCAAAGACAGTCCCCACGCCGTACAGCTTGAAATTCTCATTCTCCGCATTGAACTCGGATACATCGCCCGGCAGGAAAGCCTCATCGTGCGAAAGTACATCGATTACCCTCTGCTTATGCTCTGCGGCCGGCAGATGCACTTTGAGCTCACCATCAGAGAACATCCGGAATTCGATTCCCGGGAAGGCGAGAGCCTTCTGAACCAAGATGCCGCGGCACATGGACGCCTCGGTGACAGGCCGCTTGAGAAACAGCTTCCTTGCGGGCAGCTGGGAGAAAAGCTCCTCCACCCTTATGCGCGTTCCAAACGGCACCGAAGGCTCGTCCGAAACCGGCGTTTCCGATGCGTTGTCCACTGTCTTGGCTTTGCCGTTGCTTGCTATGGTCATGCGGGAGCAGGCTGCGATGCTGTAAAGCGCCTCGCCCCTGAATCCCATTGTCGTTATCCTGAAAAGGTCATCCAGGACGGCTATCTTGCTGGTTGCGTGCGAATGGCAGGACATTTTGAGATCCTGCTCGGACATCCCTTTGCCATTGTCGGAAACGGTGATGGAGGATGTTCCGCCGCCCTCAATCCATACCGATATGCTGGTGGCTCCGGCATCTATGCTGTTATCCAGCAGCTCCCTGACCACCGATGCAGGCCGGTCTATGACTTCACCTGCGGCGATTCGCTGAACCAGTATCGGGTCTAGAAGACGTATGCTCATCTGGGTGATATCTTCCTGTCAAGCTTCAAGGTGACTCCGATTGCACCGGCAGGCAGCAGATTGCCGTCCTTACGTCTTGCCCCGAGTTCAAGCCATACCTTCGCAGAACGCAGATTCACATAGGCATTAAGCGAGACATTTGAAAGGTTGCTGTCCACAAGATTGAGCAATGCGGTTCGCAGGGAGAAGGTTCCCTTCAAGCCGTGGTAGAGATCCATCATCCTGGTGGAGAATCCAAGCTGGCTGTAATTGATGCCTGCGCCCCATTTTTCATAATCGATGCCGATTTTCAGCATGGCGACGTCTGAATTGACCCCGGCATAGCTGCTGTCGGCTATTCTCCAGCCGCTGGTTTCAAGCGGCAGATCCAGATATCCGGTTATGGAAAGATGTCTGAACAGCCGAAGCTCCGCCTTGGCTATGATGTCAAGAGTCGTGGCATCCGGCATCACCGCCTCATCGAAATAACCGCCCAGTGACTGCGCCTTTGTGTCATTGATCATACTGGAGAAACGCTTGCCGTGATTGTATGCGCCGCCTAGGTCAAGCTTGAAGGAGCCGGTGGAGTTCTCCATGCTAAGGCGCCCTTCCAGCATGTATTTGCTGATAAGCTGGTCAATCTTAAGTGGAACGATGCTTCCGTTGAGGGCAGTGACATGGAATGCCATCTTGAACGTGTTGCTGTTCACAATCGGGAATCCGAAGTCTATCAGCGGATATAAATCGAATGTGAAGGGACTCAGCTCCGCTATTCTCATATAAGCTCCGCCCGCCATGGAGAACCCGTATCCGCTGAACGGCAGGTATGCGGCTCGGAATCCGCTCCATATTGAATCGCCGCGGTATTTGCCCAAATCGTCTGCGAACAGGGTCAGGTCGATTGCATCGGTGTTCAGGCTGGCTAAGAAACTCATGCGCCTGTGGTCATATAAGCCATCGAAGGCATGATCCAATGTGGCAATGAAGGAATCAGGGGCGAATCTGAATGTTTCATCTGTCCCCAGATAGAGATGGAGCACGCTGTCCTGAGTGCCTAGCTTCACCTCGTCTATATAGCCCATGGCATACCTTGTGATTTGGAGAGGCGAGGAGCCCTGCGGCACATAGGAGTCCTTTATGCCCTGCGCATCGAACGGGTACAGCAGGTTGTCAAAAAGGCTTAGCCTGAGACTGAATATGTTGTATCTGATAAAAGGCTTGACCGAAATCCCCGCCTGGAATCCAAAGGAATATCCGCCGTATGCGGTGATGTCAACGCCCATGTCCAGCATGCGTGGCTTGCTTGCCGTTGCTGTGGTTTGCTTCTGGGCAGAAGCTGCTTCGGTCTGTGCTTCCGATGCCTGTTGTTCCGGTGCTTGCGGTTCTGTGCCGGCCGGCTGCAGCGTTTCAGCCGTATTCTGCATGTTGTCTGCCGGATCTGAAACTTCGCCGCTGCGGATTGCCTGAACATCAAGCGCAGGAGCCGGAGCAGCTGCCTGAGAGGCGGCCTCCCGGGCTTCCTGCGGCATGATTACCGTCATTTCAGCTTCTATGGCCGCCTTTAACAGCGATGCAGCCATCTCGTTGGAAACGCCGTTAGCCAGTCTGAATGCCGTCAGTGATGAAATGGAGTCGAATGACTCGCCGGCGAACAGCTCCGAATGCCTGGTCAGCGCCTCAGAGAGAGCTTGTCTCTGCGAATCTGTGATTTTGCTTTCAGCGAACTGAACGACAGCGTATCCGGAGCCCACCATGGCATTGATGCCATCATAGGCGGTGAAAGCTGCTCCCAGATAGGAATTCAGCGCATTCTCAAGCCGGGTCACCAGTTCGCTGTCGCTGGCATAAAGCTTTTGAAGTCCGGCGGAGCCGGATGAAACAGACACCACGCCTTCCGAAGGGAAGGAGGCTATAAGGCCTGTTCCCATGGCTTTTCCGGCGAATGCAAGACCCGCTCTCATCTGATTCTCGCCTATTGAAGACGGGTATGTGAATGTAACATACTCATTTGAAACCGTTGCTTCATGCGCTTCGCCTGTGATTGTTATCCTCATGGCTGCAAGACTGGAAAGCGTCACATCCTGCCGGGTGAAATCCGGAACGAGGATTATTTGTCCTGACCCTTGGGACAGAGCCTTGAGCTTGGCTCCGTTTTCAGTCATTTCAAGCGCTGATTTGCCGGTTATGATGGCTTTCAGCGTTGACTCCGATATCATGCCTTCGCCGTAAAGCGAGAATGCGGCCGAAAGCTCTTTCAGTGATTCTGAGCTAGGCTGCCAGGCGGACATTGTGGAAAGCTCGCCCGCAATCTGCCTGCGGTATGACAGCAGCTGCGCTTCATGTTGGTCTGAAAGCGCCTTTTCAAAGGCCTCCGCATCGGCTTTTGCCGCCTCGATGGCCAGGTTTCGAGCCTTTATCTCTGCCAGGCTTGCGGATGCAGCGGAGTTTATGCATGAAACCAAAGCGTCTCTGGCTGCTTCGTTTGAGAACCCGGCAGGGTAGGTGACGATTGCCTTCTCCGCATTGATTGAAGCCGCGCTTGCTCCTGCAAGAGCTGCCACGGCGGCCTTTCTTATGACTTCGAAACCGAAGGATTCAGGGAATTCAATGAGCGCCTTGCCCGAAGCGATGGCTAGCGAATAGTCATATCCTTCGACCTGCCCCTTTGCCCTCAGCGGCACGTCTGCTTTCACCGAAACTGAAACGGAGGCTTTTCCCCTAAG
This sequence comes from Sphaerochaetaceae bacterium, assembly GCA_052170175.1. GTDB lineage: Bacteria > Spirochaetota > Spirochaetia > Sphaerochaetales > Sphaerochaetaceae > JAAYFO01. The sequence goes on from JBQNBA010000007.1 coordinate 18,463, forward strand.
GGCTTCGAACCTTGATTTGTTGAAAGCCTCCGCCATGTCGGTCAGAAAGCTGCTTACCTGTGATGCGGGGACGTTGCTTGCGTAGCTGATTTCAATATTGGGATCGTTGAATTTGACAACATATGTGCCGATGGCGGCCTTGCCGGCGGCAAAAGCCGCAAAGTCGGAGAGAGAATCCATCGGAAGATACGGCGGCCCTGATATGACGGCCTTTGACTGGGCTATTGTTCCGGTTATCTGCGTTCCGAGAAGGAAAGCGCTGAAATTCACCTTGTTGGACAGCAAGGAATCCTGATACCTGCCGTAGGCGCCGGAGAGCAATGCCGCCAGGTGTTCTGATGGCATTCCATACGGGTAGATGAAGCCGGCCCTGTCTCTCTCTATCGAAACAAGCGATATGCCGTATTGGGAAAGCTCGGAGAACGATGACTCCGCAAAGCGCGCGAAAGCTGAATCCGCCATGCTGTCCGGGAAAATCAAGGTTCCTTTTCCCTCGTGCAGGATTGATTGAACCGAAAGCTTTCCGAAATCGATGATATGGGCGCAGGTGGCCATCAAGGCGTTTTCTCTGAATTCTTCAATGGTCGTCAGCGTTTCGGATGCCTGCCGGCTCCCGAAGTCCCTGATGAATCCCGGTTTCAAAGCGAACCGCTGCTTGGATACCTTTGAATAGGCCATCGCAGAGGCTCCGCTTGCAAATGCCTTTTCCTCTGAATCCGTTGATATGACTCTCAGCAGGCTCTCGGAGAAGACCGCATAAGCCATGGTGGGGGTGCTGACGAACAACGGGCTGGAAAGCAGGCCGGCCTGCACTTCGGCAGCCCCGCTTATGAGCATGAATGACGGGTTGTCCTCATTCACGCTGATTGCAAGGAGCATTGAGCCGGGCATCAAGGAAATCCGCGCATTCTCGGTTGTGATTCTCAAATCGACTTCGCCCACCCTGAAGCTGTACCCGTCCTGTATCTCGGTTATTGCATTGGCGCTTGCATCGATGGCATTTCCGTTCTCGTCGCAGATCGTGACCTGGCTCAGGTCGAGTGCATCCAGAGTCACCGGAGCAGTGAAAGCCGGCAAGACGGCCATAATCGCAATCATCAGAAAAATGGCTGATTTGAATAGACTTCTCATATAGCCCCCTCGTCCTCGCCGGACAGAAACTAATCGTTTGCAAGGACAATTATATCCTATCTATGCATTATATGACATTTGCAGTGGATAAAAAAGAGTTGTCGTCTCGTGTCATGCCGGATTTTTTGAAACCGTGCGCACTGAATACGTGCTCTCTTGCAAGCCTGTCCATCCTGGCAAGCTCCTTTATCATCGGCTTGAGCTTGGAACGGATGTTTGTCTGGTCATAGGGGCAGACCGGCTTGACAACCGGAAGGTCGTATGCGGCAGCCAGCCGCGCGGTGACGTTTTCCTTTGTTTGAATGAGGGGACGTATTATCCGCATCTTCCCATCAAAGAAGCTCTGAACAGGCTGCATGGTTGCGAAATCGCCCCGGAAGAACAGATTCATCATCGAAGTCTCCACCAGGTCATCCAGATGATGGCCTAGGGCAATCTTTGAGAAACCCTCCTTGTCTGCGATTGTGAACAATATGCACAGATAGCAGTTGAAGTCACCGTTGAAGCTTTCAGGATACATCGCTTCGTCAACTATGCGGAGTCTTATCTCAAGCGCCTTGAAATAGTCTTCAAGCTCGCATCTCTTCTCCCAGGGGATGGGATGCTCAATCCAGTTTATCATCACGGCGTCAAGCGAATAGTCTATGGGAAGCCATCGTCTCCTGACAGAAAGGGCGAGGGCAAGGGCGAGAGAGTCCTTTCCTCCTGATACGCCAAGCAATACCCTGTCATCCGCCCCTATCATGGAGAACTCGTTTATTGTCTTGCCTGCCGACTTTATGAAGCGCATCACCCAGGGCGGCGTATTCCCTGCGATGATATCGCGGAAAGGGAGCTTCTGCGGGAGCTTTTGAGAGAGCTCTTGAGGGAGCTTTTGGGAGAGCTTTTGGGGGAGCTTTTGAGAGAGCTCTTGAGAGAGCTTTTGGTGGAGCTCTTGAGAGAGATTCTGGCTGTCAATCATTATTTGAAAACCCTCACCATTCTGAGCGACTTCTTGAATCCGCCTATCGTCTGCCTGTTGAAGACCGGGTCGCAGTCAATGAAGCTTTCCGCCTTGTCCGATATGAGAAGCGCAGATTCAAATGAAATAGGCTCGGGGATGTCCACTATCACCGCCTTGCCGGGATTGCGCGCCGTCAGCTCTCTCTCGTATGCCTTGGCATCAAAGCCCTCTTCGTAAGGGAAGCAGCTTTCCTCCTCCAGGAGCTGGTTGTTCCATACCCTGTTGACAAGGGACAGAAGCGGAATCCTCTTGGCTTCGCAAAGCTGGTGGAACTGCCAGTCATCAAGCCCGAACAGCTCCTGCTCCTGTATGATGCCCCTTCCCATTGCATCGACAAGCGCCTTCTTTATCATCGCAGTGGCGCATCTGACCTTCTTGTGCCAGTAGACGCTCTTGTACATCATGTACTTTGAGAACAGGATATGCTCTATGGATGCCATGCTGGACGAGTTCATGCAGAGCGACAGCTTACTCACATCAATCTGGTCGATTATGTAGGACACATCCTGAACGCCGTAAGGCACTCCGCAGAAGAAAGCATCGCGGCAGAGATAGTCCAGCTTGTCCGGGTCAAGGGTTCCTGAAAGCATGCTGCGATAAAGCGCCACCTCATCGCAGGGCAGGGGGCGGCGCTTGTCAATCACAGCCATGACCCATTCGGGGTCGGCTCCTGCCGTGGAGAGCGCATCCAGAAGCTCGGGCGAATCCTGTATGATATTGGCTCCCAGAGCCTCATGCTCCTGTGTGACCACATCCTTAAGCGAATGCGCATATGGAAAATGCCCGAGGTCATGCATCATGGCCGCAGCAAGGAAGCTGCATGCGCCTTTCATCGTGAATATGTCATGCCCCTTGCTTATCAGCGAAATCAGTATCAAACGTGATAAGTGATATACCCCGAGGCTATGCGAAAGCCTCGTATGAACAGCGCCCGGATAAAGCAGGACAGTCGGGCCAAGCTGCCTTATGCGATCGAGCTTCTGCATCTGCTGCGTGTGACAGAGATTCCAAAAGCCGATTGAAAGCTTTATGTCCTTCCAGACGGGGTCTCTGATGGTCTTGTTGAAGTCGCAGATAAGGTGGTCAAGAATCATGGTTGGATTGTATAGCAGAGCCATGCTTTAGACAAGCTGTCTTGATTGAAATCAAAAAACACTGGATAATCCTGCTATGTACTGCTGTTTGCATTGCCTGACGGGAAGGGAGGAGGCGGTTCGGACAAGGCTCCAGAGGCTGTTTGATGAAAACGGCTTCCGCGGCTCTGTGGTCTGGTTCCCCAAGAAGCGCTGCAGGCTGATAGTCAAAGGCTCGGCGATTGAGACCAAGCGCCCGCTGTTTCCCGGATATGTTTTCTTCTGCTTCCCGGAAGATGAGGATGCTCTGCCTGAATTTGAGATAAAGCGCATTCCTGATGTGATCCGTTTCCTTTCATACGGCGATGGCTCCATCTCGCTCCATGGCGCTGACCTTGGCGTGGCTCGCTGGATAGACGATTTCAACGGCGACATACCTATCTCGAAGGCTGTCTACACCCCCGGTGAGAGCATAAGGATAGCGGAGGGGCCTCTTAAGGGGATGGATGCGATGATAACAAAGGTTGACCGGCATAGGAAGAAGGTCTGGGTCAATTTCAACATCGACGGAGCGATGAACAACGTGGTTCTTGATGTTGAATTCATATCACGGCCGCCCGGACTGTGATGCGGATTTGTGATAATATCACTGGTAATGTTCGCCGCTTTGCTTTAATATCTCTTCATAAATCAAGATTGTTTCATCATTGTTGATGGTTGAAGCTCAGGAGGAAAGACAATGAGATACGTTTGTTCCGTATGCGGTTATGTTTATGATGAGGAAGCCGGCGATCCTGATAACGGAATCAGCCCCGGCACAAAGTTCGATGCCCTTCCCGAGGACTGGCTCTGTCCGGTCTGCGGAGCAGGCAAGGATTCCTTTGATAAGGAATAAGGCTCGGTTTCTGGCATATTCCGTTACTGGATGTATCAGAGGATGCATCAGAGATTGAGGTGCATGGCAGAGGCTCTTTCCTTCGATTCGAGGGAAGGGGCTTTTTCTTTGGCTCTTCACGGATTTCTGTGGGATGCTTTCCCCAATCCTTTATCTTGGCGAAT
>JBQNBA010000008.1:0-22126 GCA_052170175.1 Sphaerochaetaceae bacterium
AAAGTCTATTCCGCCCTCGGGATTGATGTTGATAAAGCAATGTCAGATTTCCGTAAGGTCGGAATATCCATCCACAGCTGGGCCGGGGACGATGTGACAGGCTTCGAGGTGCACGAAGGTCCTGTGCATTCTGAAAACACGGTGACCGGCAATTATCCAGGTCGGGCCCGAAACGGCGAGGAGCTTAGACAGGACATAGAGCAGGCGATGAGGTTCTCTCCCTGCGCCCACAGACTGGGGCTTCAGAGCATGTACGCCGAGCCATGCGACAAAAAGAAGGAAAGGCGCGACTATGACATTGAGGATTTCAGGAGGTGGATTGATTTCGCCAAGAAGCACGGGATGGCGATTGATTACAATGTTTCCTACTTCACGCATCCTATGATGAAGAACGGATGCTCGCTTGCCTCTCCTGATGATGATGTGAGGAACTATTGGGTGCAGGCGGGCATCAACGGAAGAAGAATATGCGAGGCGATAGGCAAGGAGCTGAACTGCGTGGTGTTCAACAACACGTGGACTCCCGATGGGGTGAAGGACAACACCGTGGACAGGATGGGATACCGCAAAAGGCTCAGGGACTCGCTGGACAGGATATTCGCTGAGAAGCTCGATCAGAGGTACATCTGCGACTGTCTTGAGGGGAAGGTTTTCTCGATAGCGAACGAATGCTTCACCGCAGGCTCTCACGATTTCTACATCGCCTATGCCTCGAGCCGCAATGTCGGGCTGACTATAGACACCGGTCATTTTCATCCTGATGAGAACTATGCCGACAAGATCTCGGCGGTATTCCCCTTTGTCAATGGGATGATGTTTCACCTCTCGCGGGGCGTCAGATGGGATTCCGACCATACTCTCACCCAGGATGAGCGTTACCTTTTCCAGGTTTTCCAGGAGCTTAAGAGAGCCGATATTCTGGGCAGTAAAGTCGGCATAGGGCTTGATTTCTTCGATGCGCAGGTCAACAGGGTCACCGCATGGATTGTCGGGCTGCGCGCCGCGGGAAAGGCCCTTCTGTGCGCTTTGCTTGAGCCTACTGAGCAGATGAAGGCTGCGGAGTATTCCGGAGACCTTGGAAGGAGGATGGCGATGCTCGATGAATGCAGGAACCTACCTGTCAACGCAGTATGGGATTATCTGTGCTGGGAAAGCGGCGCCGGCATCGGAATGGCATGGCTCGATGAGATGGACAGGTATGAGAAAGATGTCCAGTTCAGGCGGGCTTGATTGAACTTTGCAAGTGACCCTGGTTCCCAGGGTGATTATCAGGAGGAAAAACATGAAGAAGATAGCGATTGCTGTGCTTGTTCTTTTTGCCGTGATCGTTCCTCTCTTTGCCGGAGGTGCAAAGGAAGGGGCGGCTAAGACCAAGGATGATTGGGAGATTGTGGTTGTTCCGAAGGATGCCTCGAACCCTTGGTTTGTAAGGATGAAGACCGGAGTCGATGAGTATCAGGCCAAGACAGGCCTGAACGTGTACCAGAAAGGAACCGATGTCATTGATGCCACGAAGCAGGCTCAGCTTGTTGAGGATTTGATTGCGCAGGGGGTCGATGCAATCTGCGTTGTTCCGGTTGATATAAAGTCGATGGACTCCACGCTTGCCAAGGCGAAAGCGGCGGGAATAGTCGTCATTGCTCACGAAGGCTCCGCCCTGAAGAATGTCGATTATGATATCGAAGCCTTCTCCAATGCTGGATACGGAGCGTTCATAATGGATAACCTTGCTGAAGCTATGGGAGAGGAGGGCGTCTATACAACGATGGTTGCCGATCTGACCAACGGCTCGCACAACGAGTGGGCGGATGGCGGCGTGGCGCACCAGCTTGAGGCTTATCCCAAGATGATGCTTCTCAAGGCGAACCCCAGAGTCGAGTCCCATGACAATGGCGATACCGCCTACAATGTGGCTAAAGAGCTTTTCAAGACGTATCCGGAGCTGAAAGGTGTCATGGGAACCTCTTCATTTGATGCGCCGGGCGTTGCGCGCGCAATCCAGGAGCTGGGTCTTGTAGGGAAAGTCTTCACTTCCGGAACCGGAATGCCTGCTGACAATGCCGAGCTGCTCAAGTCCGGCGTTGTGAAGTCTCTCACGCTGTGGGATCCCGCACTGGCAGGGCAGGCGATGATTTCCCTCGCCGTGAAGGTGCTTTCCGGCGAGAAGATCGCCGGACCGGTTGACCTTGGCGTTGAAGGCTACACGGCGCTTGAGTTCCGCAAAGGCTCCGCCACTGTTCTTGAAGGACAGGGCTGGGTCGTCATAGATGCGGGGAATGTTGATAGCTTCGGCTTCTAATGACTTGATGTTTTGCTGACATCATCCGGTCCTGCCGTTTCTCAGGGTGGGACCGGTTTTGGATTATATTGTAAATAAAGTATTGGCGGGAGGGGCCTTGGATGGCACAGAGCTTACTAAAAGCGGTTGGCATCAGCAAGACTTTCTCGGGCGTGCATGCGCTTAAGGATGTTTCGCTTGAGATTCAAGCAGGGGAGATTCATTGCCTCGCCGGAGAGAACGGGTGCGGGAAATCAACCTTGATAAAGATAATCTCCGGTGTCTACACAATGGACTCCGGTTATGTTGAATTCAATGGTAAGAAATACACGAAGATAGCTCCTGCCGAAATGCTTGTCGGAGGAGTGCAGGTCATATATCAGGATTTCGCCGTATTCCCTAATCTCTCGGTCATGGAGAATCTTGCAGTCAACACTGAGCTTGCCGCAAACCGGAAGCTTGTGAACTGGAGAAGGATGAGAAGGATAGCCGAGGAAGCCTTGACCAAAATCGATCTTAAGATTGATCTGGATGCCTTGGTAGGCTCCCTGTCGGTGGCTGAGAAGCAGATGGTGGCGATCAGCAGGACGCTGATGTTCAACGCCAAGCTGATAGTGATGGACGAGCCTACTACGGCTCTTACCAAGAAAGAGGTTCAGGCATTATTTGACATAATCCTCAGATTGAAGGAGCAGGGCATATCGATTCTCTTCGTTAGCCACAAGCTCAATGAGGTTTTCGATATATCGGAGCGATTCACCATCTTGCGGAATGGGGAGCTTGTCGCAACGGGGAACACGGCTGATCTGGATGACAAGAAGTTCACGTATTATATGACGGGAAGAAAGTTCGAGGAGAACCGTTTTCTGCCCGGCCAGCTGTCCAAGGAGCCGATCTTGGAGCTGGATAACCTGACCTTTGACGGGTATTTTCAGAATGTGAGCTTCAAGCTTCACGGTGGTGAGATTCTGGGAATAACAGGTCTCCTTGACTCGGGAAGAACCGAACTTGCCCTTTGCTTGTTCGGTCTGAGGCAGCCAACCGGCGGCTCTATCAAGATTCGCGGCAAGGAAGTCAAAATAGGGAATCCCCGCGATGCAATCAACAGCAAGATAGGATATGTTCCCGAGGACAGGCTTTCCGAAGGGCTGTTCTTGCCACGTGAGATAGGTGACAACATCATAATTTCCAAGATTGACAATCTGAGAAATAAAAGAAAGATATTCGATGTGAGGTCTGCCGGCGAGGAATGCCAACGGTGGGTCAAGGAACTTGGTGTCAAGACGCCGGATTACCATAATGCGGCGATGACCCTGTCGGGAGGCAATCAGCAGAAGATTGTCCTTGCGAAATGGATGGCGTGCAATCCCGATATCCTGATTCTCAATGGTCCTACGGTAGGCGTGGACATCGGCTCGAAGCACGATATCCATCAGATTCTCAAGCACTACGCTGGCAATGGCATGGCAATCATCGTGGTATCAGACGACTTGCCGGAAATCATTTCCGTTTGCTCCAGGATCATGGTCATCAAGAACGGCTTGATTGTCTCCGAGATGGACGGAAGCTCCGCTTCTGAGCAAGAGATTCTAGAGAAGATGATGTAGGAGATGGGCAAGATGATTGGCACACTTAGAAAACTTACACAGAAAAACGAGACGTACACTTTCCTTATCCTGCTTGTTCTGGCAATTGCCATTCAGATTGCGTCAGGTCAGTTCTTCACTCCCAACAACATCGTTGATCTGGCTTCTGCAATGGTGGTGCCTGGTCTGTTCGCCATTGGCGAATTCATGATAATCGTTTCGGGGGGAATCGATGTTTCCTTTCCTGCTCTTGCCTCATTATCGGTGTTTGCGACCACAAAATTCCTGCTTGATCAGAGCTATGCCGGCGGGATGCTGGTTCCATTCCTGATGGTGATTGCCATCGGTGCGGTTCTGGGAGCCTGCAACGGCTTCTTCATTGGCTACATGAATCTCACTCCGATGATTGTGACATTGGGCATGTCCTCTGTCTTCAAGGGCTTCATGCAGGGCACTCTGGACTCGAAGCAGCTTGCCGTCATTCCTCCTGGGATGAAAGCCTATGGAATCGATGCGCTGTTCACTGCCACCAACCCTGTTTCCGGCTTGACATCGAAGATGCCTATGACTTTCCTTGTGTTCGCTGTTGTCCTCGTTCTCGCCTGTTTTCTTCTCCGGTTCACCTTCTTTGGGCGTGGAATATATGCCATAGGCGGCAACCCCGTGAGCGCGAGATGCGCCGGCTACGATGTCAAGAGAACCAAGTTCCTGCTTTATGGTCTCAGCGGAATCATCACTTCTCTGGCGGGACTCTGCAGGGTATGCATGATGCAGCAGTGCCACCCCACCAACATGCTTGGGATGGAGATGAATGTAATAGCGGGAGTAGTGCTTGGCGGAACCGCAATCTCCGGCGGAAAAGGCTCTCTTTCCGGCTGTTTCTTAGGAACGCTTCTGATTATCATGGTGGAGAATTCCATGATAATGCTTGGAATCCCGACTACTTGGAAGAGCGTGTTCACTGGTGCGCTGATTGTCATAGGAGTGGGAATCAGCGCTTTCCAGGTTGAGCAGGCTTCAAAAGCCTCGGCAAGGATAAGGAAGGATAAGATGGTCAGGATTGCGGAGGTGACAAGATGAATCGCATGAAGCAAATATACAGAAACAACCGTGAGTTCTGCCGATTGTTCGCCATACTGATTCTATGGATGGTATTTATGGCGCTGACCAGATTCAGGAAGTTCTATACCTTCGCCAACTTCAGGACGATGGCCAGCCAGTTCCCTGAATATGGTCTGATGGCGCTTGGCGGAATGCTGTGCATGATGACCGGCGGAATTGATCTTTCCTGCGTGGGAGTTGCGAATCTGACATCAATCATTGCGGTTGATGCAATGATAAATGCCTTTGGGGCCGATGGTGTCATGCCTTCAAGCTATATTGCCGTCCTCTTCCTTCTTGCCTTTGCAATCGGCGCAGCCATGGGCGCCTTCAACGGTTTTCTTGTATCTGTCGTCCATGTCCCTCCGATTCTCGCCACACTGGGTGTTAACGAGCTTGTCACGGGAATCAGCATCGTAATGACGAATGGAAGCCCCGTTTCCTCTTTCCCCAAGGAGTTCTGCACGATATTCTCAAGCGATATAGGCGGAATCATTCCTCTGAGGCTTGTTGTCTTTGTCGCAGTCGCCCTTATAATTTGGTTCATGCTTTCCAAGACGACTTATGGAATCAAGCTTAAGCTCATGGGAACCAGCCAGACGGTGGCGAGATTCTCAGGACTGAACAATGTCGGACTTCTGTTCAAGACCTACATGATTTCCGGCATATGCGCCTCCTTGGGCGGGATGATGATGCTGTCAAAATATGCGTCTGTCCGTGCTGATTACGGAAGCCAGTACACCATGCAGTCCATTCTGATAATAGTTCTTGGGGGTGTCAGCCCGAACGGAGGCAAAGGCAAGCTAGCCGGCGTTGTGATGGCGATAGTCCTTCTGAAATTCCTTGAGGCGGGGATAAACCGCTTCCCGAAGGTGTCCAGTTATTACATCTCGCTGATATGGGGCGCTGTCTTGATTCTTGCCCTGGTGCTTGATTACTTCTCCAATGATGGAAGCAGCCGGCAATAGTGGCTGACCAGAAACGCCGATGTCTAGTTCGGCATATTTCTTGGATAGTTGTTCACCTAAAAATGTCTGATGAAACCATCATGTCTTTCATTGGAGCTTCTCTTGCTTGCCAGTACGGATAAGCGAAGTGGCTTTCAGCCCTTTTCTGATATGCTGCATCTAAAAGTTCTCCACGTGTCCTCGTGCAAGGCTTGTGTTGAAAAAAAAACTTGACAGTTAAGAAAAACCGCTCTAGACTTCAAGTATAATTCAAATTTGAAATTTGAAATTTGAATTATATAATCGCAAAGGAGGATGATATGAACAGAAAAGAGAAGGTTGCTTATCTGGAGGATATGGCGAAGCAACTGAGAAAGACCGCCTTGACGATGATTCATACAGCACATTCCGGGCATCCAGGCGGTTCGCTGAGCGCAGCTGACATAGTTGCCGCATTGTATTTCGGAGAGATGCACATCAAGCCTGATAATCCAGAATGGGAGGAACGTGATCGCTTTGTCCTTTCCAAAGGACATGTTTGTCCCATTCTGTACAGCGCACTGATTCTCAAGGGGTATATGGACAAGGACGAGGTGTTCACTTTGCGTAAGATGGGTTCTCGTCTCCAGGGACATCCTGACATGAAGCGGACTCCAGGCATAGATATCTCCACCGGTTCTCTTGGGCAGGGAGTTTCCTGCGCGGTTGGCATGGCTATCGGCTTGAAGCGAGATGATAGTCCCGCCAGGGTTTTCACGCTTGTGGGTGACGGGGAGTGCGACGAAGGAGTTGTATGGGAAGCTGCGGAAACCGCTGCCAAGTACCAGTTGGACAACCTTGTGGTATTCGTTGATAACAACAACATCCAGAATGACGGATTCTGCCGTGATATAATGCCCACTCTTGATTTGGAAGAAAAGTTCAAAGCCTTTGGATTCGACACTGCAAGGATAAATGGGCATAGCATGGTTCAGATTGTAGAGGCTATTGACAATATCCGTGGCGCCAGGAATGGCAAACCCAAGGCTATTGTGTGCAATACGGTGAAAGGGCGAGGAGTGTCTTTCATGGAGAATGTGCCTGCTTGGCATGGAGTGGCGCCGAATGACGATCAATATCAGGCTGCGATGAAAGAGCTTGAGGAGGGATTGCAATGAGTGAAATGAAAGCTTTGCGCGAAGCATTTGGTGATGAAATCGTTGTTCTTGGCAAAGACTATCCTGATTTATATGTCATTGATGCGGACATCGGCAAGTCCTGCAAAACCGTTGAATTTCAGAAGCTGTTTCCCAAGCAGCACTTGAATGTTGGAATAGCTGAGCAGAATTGCGCTAATGTTGCGGCAGGTCTTGCCACGCTTGGCAAGAAAGCGATTGTAAGCACGTATGCGGTCTTTGGGAGCTTGAGAATGTGTGAGCAGATTCGCCAACAAGTCTGTTACCCAAATCTTGATGTCAAGATAATGTGCTCGCACGGCGGCGTCACTCCTGCCAATGACGGAGCTTCTCATCAGGCGGTGGAGGACCTTGGAGTGATGCGGACACTTCCCAACATGACCGTTATAGCGCCTTCCGATTATGCCAGTGCCCGCAAGCTGATAAGGCAAGCGGTTGAAATGCACGGCCCCGCATACCTGCGTTTCACAAGAGACGCTTTCCCCGTGATATACCAGAATAATGAAGAATTCACAATCGGCAAGGCTCACATTCTTCGTGACGGCAATGATGCCTGCATAATATCAACTGGCGATGTCCTTTCCATGGCGATGGAAGCTGCCGATATTCTAGGCGATCGCGGGATAAAAGTGCGGCTGATTGATATGCATACCATCAAGCCGCTTGATGCAGGGGCTGTAAGAGATGCGATAGACAAGTGCGGGGGTATTGTGACGGTTGAGGATCATAGCATCATCAATGGCCTGGGCAGCGCAGTTGCGGAAGTGATGGCGGAATACGGAAAAGGCAAGCTCAAGCGACTTGGGATGCGGGATTGCTTCGGAGAAAGCGCGCCATACGCCGAGATTTTGAAAAAGAACGGCGTAAGCCCCGAATCCATAGCCCAGGCAGCTGCCTCGATCGCAGGTTGACTAGATAGTGAATCGGAATTAACAAATAGAATCAACGTAAAAAAGGAGATTGAAACATGAAGAAGATTGTTATTATGTTGTTGATGAGTGTCCTGCTCGTCTCATTGGCGTTTGCGGCAGGGGACAAGGAAAGTGCAAGCACGGATAAGACCTACACTCTCAAACTGGGATACGGCGGAGCAGTGACCAATGCAAGGCATCTCACCGCACTGCAGTTTGCGGAATGGGTCAAGGAGCAGACAAACGGCAGAGTGACTGTTGACCTCTATCCTGGAGAAATGCTGGGCACCGATGCGGAAATGGCAGAAATGTGCTCCATGGGCAATCTGGATATGACCGTCAATGCTGTAGGTATAGTCGCCAACTACGAACCGAAGATTGCCATCTTCGAGCTTCCTTTCCTCTTCCCCAGCTACGAAGCTGTTGACCGCGTTCTGGATAGCGATTTCGGGCTGGGCGTGCTGGATAGTCTTCCTGCCAAGGGGCTCAGGGCTCTTGCCTATTGGGAGAATGGTTTCCGGCATGTGACCAACAGCAAGCGTCTGATAGAGAAGCCGGAAGATCTCAAGGGGCTTAAGATCAGGACTCCGGAGAATGCCATGACTTTGGCGATTTTCAATGCCCTGGGCGCGAAGCCGTCTCCGCTTGCCTTCTCCGAGCTTTATCTTGCGTTGTCCCAGGGGTCTTTCGATGGGCAGGAGAATCCGATTGCGAATATCTATGCGTCAAAATTATATGAATGCCAGAAGTATCTTAGCATAACCAACCATAAATACGAGGCATTGGTGTTCATGGTCAGCGAGAATGTCTGGAAGAAACTGCCGGAAGATATCAAAAAGGTTCTTTCCGAAGGCGCGATAAAATTTGCGGGCGTGCATAGAGCCATGGTTCGCGGCGACGAGGCCGGGCAGATTAAGGATCTTGCTGAGAAAGGCATGACCATAAGCTACCCCGATCTTGTGCCGTTCCAAGAAGCGACCGCTTCCGTATACAGCGAATATGAGAAGAAGTTTGGGAAGGAACTGATTGGTAAGGTAAGAAGCATGGCTTCTGGGAAATGACAATAATTGCGTAATCCAGCCAGAGCCTCTGGCTGGGTTGCGTTTATCTTGATAAAGGAGGAGAGATGTCATTTGTAAGAAAGCTTAGTGAATGGATGAACAATCTGGTCAGTCATGTTGCGGGCGTGGTTATGGTTGTGATTTCCATCGTCTCCCTTGCCGGAGTGATATCCAGGTTCGTCTTCAACAGTCCTATCGCATGGACTTATGAATTGTCTATACTCTGCTTCTCTTGGGTGATTTTCCTTGGCATGAGCATGGCATTCAAATCCAAGGAGCACATGTCCTTGACTTTCATCACCAATGCCTTGAAAACGGCGAAGGTGAAGGTCATATGGGAGGAAGCCATCTATGTAGTATGCCTTCTGTTTCTTGCGGTGGCATTCTGGTGCGGGCTTTCTGTCGCCACTTCCACATGGTATCAGAGGTACAATACGCTTCCCTTTGTTTCGAAGGGGCTGTTTTATCTGTCAATGCCTGTGGGTGCGCTTGCTTCATGTCTTCACATATTAGTGCATATGGCAGACCTGATTAAGGAATATAAGACTGGACAGAACATTGAGGGAATCAGCTCTGCTGTGCCTTCGTTGGATTAGGGAGTGAAAATATGGGAACTGGTTTGTTGTTGATTTTACTGTTTCTGTTGCTGATGGTATGCGGAGTGCCGATTGCTGTTGCCCTTGCAGGCTCGTCGATTGTCACGGTGCTGCTCACGGACAGTTTCACTTTCACTGCCATAATTCATCGGATGATCGGCAATGCCAATTCGTATGTTCTGCTTGCCATTCCTTTCTTTATTCTTGCTGCCAAGCTTATGAACTGCGGCACGATAACAAAGAGAATCTTTCGATTTGCAACGGCTTGGGTCGGACCGATTCCCGGCGGTCTTGGGCATGCCAATGTGCTTGCATCCATCATCTTCTCCGGCATGAGCGGCTCTGCGGTTGCCGATGCCGGCGGGTTGGGGCAGATTGAGATTCAGGCAATGAATGATGCCGGCTTCGATTCGCCGTTCTCCGCTGCCGTCACTGCGGCAAGCGCCACGATAGGGCCGATCATTCCGCCGAGCGTGCCGATGGTGGTCTATGGAATGCTGGCAGAGGTCTCCGTGGGAGCCTTGTTCATGGGCGGCGTGGTGCCAGGCTTGCTGCTTGGACTGGCAACGATGGTCTACGTCTTCATTGTGTCCAAGAAACGCGGATACCCTCGCACCAAATTCAGCTGGAGGGAAATAGGGGTCGCCACGAAAGAGGGATTTCTTTCGCTTCTTACTCCCGTGATAATCATTGGCGGAATCTGGGGGGGTGTATTCAGTCCGACTGAAGCGGCGGTGGTGGCCGTGGGTTATGCTTTTGTTCTCACAGTCCTTTTCTATAGGGAGATGGGTTTCAAGCAAGTATTCCATGAATTCATGCAGACGGCCATTGACAGCGCAGCAATCCTGTTCATCATCTGCGGTGCGGCGGCTTTCAGCTGGCTGGTTGCGATGCTGGGCATAACCAATGCGCTTTCGAATTGGCTTGTAAGCCTGACCAGCAACAAGTATTTGATTCTGCTGTTCATAAACATAGTGCTTTTGCTCCTGGGCATGTTCATGGAAGCTCTTTCGGTCTTGACAATCTTGGTGCCTTTCTTGATTCCTCTTATGAACGCTTACGGGCTTGATCCTGTGCATGTCGGCGTTGTGATAGTGCTGAATCTGATGAGTGGCTTGGTAACGCCTCCGGTGGGCACTTCCCTGTTCATCTGTGCCAGGCAATCCGGAATCACAATTGAACGGATGTACAAGGCCATCATTCCTTTCTTGATACCGCTGCTCTTGGTGCTATTCCTCATCACTTATGTGCCGGATTTTGTCATGTGGATTCCCAAGATGATTCTGTGAATGCCGATAAATCATGTGGGTGCATTCAGCGAGCACTTGATAATAATGCGCAAGATGCTTGCCCGAAAAGAGAGAAAATCAATGATTTTTAGGAGGTGTATAGAGTTACGAAAGGTAAATAGGGGCAATGCCCTATTGACTGAATGATTATTAGTTGGTACGTTCGTGTGTATGGAGACAATGAGGAATAGTCGCGCAGAAGCGATTGCCGAGTACATAGGTGAGCAATTCATTCGTGTGCGGTGGAAGCCTGGTGATAGAGTTGATGACAATGAACTTGCTAAGGAATTAGGCGTTTCTCGAAATAGTGTACGAGAGGCATTGGAACGACTTGTTGCCATCAATGCCATAGATAAGCGTCAATGGATTGGGTATTTTGTTCCGGTCATAGACCTGAGTTATGCCGTTGAGACATTGACAATCCGCAGAGATCTCGAAGTGCTGGCTCTGCAGCTATTCCTTGAACGCCCAATTTCATCTGACGATATCCGGACTATGCGGAATGCCATAGACAAGTCAGAGAAAGATCTCCTACGGAATGATTGGGATGCTTTTCTTTCCAGCGATTATATTATTCACAAGCTGATTCAACAAAGATGCGGAAACCGCTGGGTTCCAAAACTGCTTCATCAGACCAGTTTCACTGTATCGCAGATTCAATATCTTGATCGAGAGTCTAATCAGGTCGAATATGCCAGACGCAGCATTGGCGAACACAGAGAAATGCTGAAGCTTATCGAGGAAGGCAAGAAGCAAGAAGCGGTGAATCTGCTGGCAGAGCATCTCTCATTCCAGATTGAGCGTATCAGCAGTTTGTTGAAGTAACATAAAAATTGTATCAACCATAATCATGCATTGATCATAGGCGGATTTCGTTTCGTCGTGCCTAGGCATATCTCGAAGCGAATAATGAAAGGATTGCGCCTGCCTGGGCTTTAATCAATAGACGATGCGGATAGGCGTTGGCGCATGAATCCAGTGTGATCTGGAATGGGAGGAATACTATGCCCGGATTTGACAATCAAGTGGTCATAGTGACTGGGAGCGGCTCGCCGCATGGCATTGGGAAGGCTCTTGCGCTGCGTTTCGCTGAACTTGGCGGCACTGTGGTGGTCGCGGATATGAACGAGGATGGTGCAATCTCTGTTGCAAAGGAGATTGAGAGCAAAGGGGGAAAGGTCTTTCCTGTGAAGCTTGATGTGTTTGATGAGAAATCCGTCAATGATATGGTGGATTCTGTGGTGGCTAGATTCGGGAGGATTGACGTGTTGTGCAATAATGCTGGCATAACTCAA
Source organism: Sphaerochaetaceae bacterium (assembly GCA_052170175.1). Taxonomy (GTDB): domain Bacteria; phylum Spirochaetota; class Spirochaetia; order Sphaerochaetales; family Sphaerochaetaceae; genus JAAYFO01. Next base: position 12,240 of record JBQNBA010000008.1, read on the forward strand.
TCTATAGGCACCTTCGATATGAGCAAGGATGACTTCATTAGGATAGTGAACATAAATCTTGTCGGCACTTTTCTTTGCAGCAAAGCGGTCGCCCCCGTGATGGCACAGCGGAATTACGGTAGAATTGTCAACACAAGCAGTGTTTCGGCAAAGAACGGCGGCGGGGTGTTTGGAGGCAGCCATTATTGCGCGGCGAAGGCTGGCATAATAGGTTTCTCGAGAGCGTTTGCAAAGGAGGTAGTTAAAGATGGCATCACGGTCAACTGCGTCTGTCCAGGCGCCATTGCAACTGATATACGCAAAGGCATCTCTGACGAGAAGGAGAAATCCCTTGCCACGGGCAATCCGATGGGGAGAATAGGCACTGCATTGGAAGTCGCGGATGCCATTGTGTTCTTGGCTTCCCGAGAAGCTGGATATATAACCGCCGAGGATTTGAACATAAATGGCGGAGCTTACATCGGTTAAGCTTGAATTTGCTGATTGGTTCGCACGAGTCTCGTTCTGGGTTTAGGTGATTCGCTTCATTCTGCTGCATCACAGCGGCTCATCTGCATTTCTTATGGCATCTCCACTGTTTGTGTGGTATTATTTTTCAGCAATGCCCCGTGTTGGGGCGAATTTCAAGAAATCTCAGAAGGAGAGAAATTATGAAGAAAGCTCTGATAGTTCTTCTTGTCTGCTTTGTCGCTTTCGCAGCGTTTGCGGAAGGTGCGGCTGAAACCTCAAAGGGCAGCCGTGAAATCGACAAGCTTACAATCATGTTTGTTCCGTCAAGGGACATCGACCTGATCACGGCACAGACTTATGCTCTTGGCGGAATGCTTCAGCTCCAGCTCAAGAACATGGGTTGGAATGTCGGAAATGTTCAGATTTCCGTTGGTTCTGACTATAATGCGGTCGGAGAGGCAATGGGAGCCGGCACATGTGATGTCGGATTCATTCCGGCTGGCACGTATGTCACATACCGTGATGTCGCTGATGTGATTCTAACCTCAACAAGGGAGGCAAAGGACAGGGATTCGGCGGATCCGATGGTGTGGAATGATGGCGTTGTCTACAATGACCCGAACAAGGTTGCCAATGGATACAGGGCGCTGATTTATTGCGACATAACAACCGAGAAGGGCAAGGCTCTTTATGATAAGGTGGCATCCGGCAAAGCCCTGACATGGGAGGAGCTGAATGCCTGCAACTGGGGTGTGAGCTCAACTACTTCTTCCGCCGGATACATCTACCCATCCATCTGGCTGTACAGGCAGTTCGGCAAGACTGTAGCCGACCTCTCACATGCCGTCCAGACGGGCTATGCCGCTGCATTCGCAGGAATCGCCGCCGGTCAGTATGACATCATCTGCTGCTATGCCGAAGGTCGTCAGGACTATCAGGGCAAATGGCAGGCTGAGTGGGGACGCAAGGATACAATCTGGAATGAGATGAAGGTCATCGGCGTCACCGACATGATTGTCAATGACACGATTTCAGTGGCAAGGGATATGGATCCTGCACTGAAAACCGCCATTCAGGATGCAATGCTTGAGATTGCAAGCACCGCCACAGGAAAGGACATAATCAAGATTTACAACCATACCGGCTATGTGAAGGCTGTTGATTCCGACTACGATGCGGCGGCTCTTGCGCAGCAAATATTCAAGAAATAATTGACAGCTGATAAGGGCAGTTTCAATACACCAGCCCAATTCCGTTCTTAGGTCACCGCATATGAAATAGTGGCTTTCGCTGTGCGCCAGCCACGTTTCAGCTGGTTGCGGTGCGGGTTGCCATCGTAAGGTGAAATAGTGGCTGCCGCTATGCGCCAGCCACGTTTCAGCCGGCTGGATGCGGCACGGGTGCGGGAGCTGGTGTTTTTGCAACTGTCCCTTTCTCTGGAGGCTTGTTTTGATTAAATTCGATCATGTTACGAAAATCTACCCTAATGGCGTCAAGGGATTGGATGATGTTTCCCTCGAAATCCAGCAGGGGGAGTTTGTGGGAATAATAGGTCTGTCCGGCGCAGGGAAGACTACGATGATAAGATCCGTCAACAGGATGCATGATATCACGAGCGGGAAGCTCACCGTTGACGGAGTCGATGTGAGAAGCCTCAAGGGGAAGGCGCTAAGGCGTTTCCGGAGGAAAATCGGGATGATTTTCCAGTCGTTCAATCTTGTGACGAGAACCACGGTGATAAAGAATGTGCTGACCTCGTTTGTCCCCGATCTGCCCTTCTGGAGATGCCTGCTGGGTGTTTATCCGAAGGCGGATAAGATAAAGGCCTTGGAGGCCTTGGACAGCATGGGGATTCTGGAAAAGTCGTATACCCGGGTGGATCAGCTTTCAGGTGGTCAGCAGCAGCGGGTGGCTCTTGCCAGAACGCTTGCGCAGGATCCCAAGATAATCCTTGCCGATGAGCCGGTGGCGGCGCTTGATCCGGTGACGGCACGTCAGGTCATGGATGATTTCAAGAAGATAAACAAGGAGATGAACATTTCGGTTCTGATAAACATACATCATGTTGATCTGGCGCTGGAGTATGTGGATAGAATAATCGGAATCAGGGCGGGGCGGATAGTATATGATGGCCCTGCTAACAAGATTGCGAATGATATTCTCGCTGAAATCTATGGAGGGGACCTTGAAAAGGTCGGTTCTTCCGAGGATCTTGCGAGACATGATTGAGACGGGGCGGGCAGCGATGGCGTTATACGATAAGATTTTCAAGCCTAGGCTGATGACTCTGCCGAACGGCAAGGTGGTGGAGGAGAGGCGTTCCAGAACACCGCTTATAGTTGCGCTGATATTCATCATCTCAGCGATTTCGGTGAAGGTCACCGGCTTCAAGATGTCCACCATAGTCAGGAGGGGGTATCAGTTCTGGGATTATCTGGATAGGATGTTCCCCGCCGAGCTGTCATATATCGGCTCCATCTGGCAGCCGCTGTTTGACACGATAAAGATGAGCATAATAGGCTCCTTGCTTGGTGCGCTCATGGCGATTCCGTTCTCCATGCTGGCTGCCACCAATGTAGTGAGGAACAAAGCGGTGGTTGTGCTGGTGAGGCTGTTCTTCTCCATAACCAGAACGCTTCCCACCCTCGTGACGGCGATGGTTGCGACTTTCATATTCGGACTTGGGACGATAGCCGGCACTACGGCGATTGCGATATTCACGTTCAGCTATGTCGGCAAATTGCTGTATGAGCAGATAGAAACTGTGGATATGGGGCCTTTCGAGGCTATGGAAGCGATGGGGTGCAGCAAGATAAGGGCTTTCTGTGTCTCGATAATACCGCAGGTCATGCCGGGGTATATTGCAAACAGCCTGTATTGCTTCGAGGGCAATGTCAGATATGCTTCGATTCTTGGGTATGTGGGAGCCGGAGGAATAGGGCTTATCATCAATCAGAACATCGGCTGGAGAAACTACGGGAAGCTGGGGATGATTGTCGTCATCCTTTTTGTCACTGTGGTGGCGATTGAGTATCTGAGCTTCTGGATAAGAGGCAAGCTGAGCTAAGGGGGGGGATATGGCGGAGAAAGAGAAGAAGTCCAGACCAAGTCCCTGGCGGCCCGGCATGACCATCCAGGAGATGTACGAAGCAAGGCCGCATGTGTGGATAGCTGTCACTTTCGTGCTTGTGATAATGATGGCGCTGGTTGTCTGGTCCTCGACAGCGCTCAACGACAACAGCTCCACTTCTTCCGATGGGGCGGCGGTCATAAAGAGCATTTTCCATGGCCTGACCCACCCGGACAGAAGCGTGCTGTTTGATTTCTCGCGCACGGGGCTTCCTGCGTTGCTGCTTGAAACGATATGCATAGCGTTTCTTGGAACCCTTGTGGGGGCGGTGCTTGCCATACCGTTTGCCTTTCTGGGCGCTTCAAACATAGTGCCGAAGCCGATTGCGATTTTCTTCAGAACCGTTGTCATGGCAATCAGGACCATTCCTGCACTGGTGTATGGCTTGATGTTCATCAGGGTGACGGGACCCGGGCCGTTCGCGGGGCTTCTGACGATGAGCGTATGCTCCATAGGCATGATATCGAAGCAGTTCATTGAATCGATTGAGGATATCAACAAGGGGATTCTCGAATCGCTTGATGCGCAGGGGTGCAATGTCTTTCAGAAGATACGATACGGCATCGTCCCCCAGATTTCGGCGGATTTCGCCTCGACCCTCATATACCGGTTCGACATGAATCTCAGGGACTCCACAACCCTTGGGATTGTCGGGGCGGGGGGAATCGGAGCGCCGCTGATTTTCGCGATGCAGGGGTACAAGTGGAGCCAGACCGGAGCGATACTGCTTGGGCTTATAGTGCTGATTCTTTTCATCGAGTGGGTGAGCAACAAGATAAGAAACAAGCTTGCACGGGGTTTCTGACATGCGCCTGATTTATACAAGCGACACGCATTCATGCCTCTTCCCGACTTCCTTCTGCACAAAGGAGACTGCCGATTTCGGGCTGTACAGGATTGTCGGCTCCGTGACCAAGGATGATGATACGGTGATTGTTGACGGCGGGGATTCCCTCCATGGGTCGGCTTTGTCCAAGTATGTATTTGACAACAGCATAAGGCCGTTCCCGCAGGCTGTTGCCTTCAAACGGATGGGGCTTGACCTGCTTACGCTGGGGAACCATGACTTTGACTACGGGCATGATGCGCTTAGGGACTTTCTGGAGCAGACGGGGGCAAGGGTGATATGCGCCAACGTTGTGGATGTCAGGGGCGAGATAGTGTTTGAGGAGCATGTCGTCATCACCGACAGGAGCGGTCTCAGGGTTGGATTCACGGGTATCATCACAGATTATACCAGCCATCTTGAGCCGCGGGAGAAGATGAAGGACTTCTTGATATACGATGCCTTTGAGAAGGCGAAGGAGCAGCTTGAATGGCTTAGGGCGAACTGCGATGTCAGCGTGCTTGTGTACCACGGAGGCTTCGAGGAAGACCTTGAAACGGGGACGAGACTGGTTCAGAGCCGGGGGAATGACGGCTGCAGGATTGCGCGCCTGCTTGACTATGACCTGATTCTTGCCGCTCACCAGCATATCGAGATTCCGTTGCGGAAGCTTGGCAACAGCATGATAGTCCAACTGCCGCCCAACGGGGAGAAGTATGCCGAAATCTTAATCAACGGTGTCGGCAGCATCGAGGGCAAGCTTAACGCACCGGACAGCACGGCGACTGCGCTTGAAAGGGAGAATGCGCCGCTGTTTGCTGCGGTCGATAGGTGGCTGGATACAGCTCTTGGCTCGATTGAAAGGGCTATTCCCGCCGCAAGTCAGCTGGAGTCTCTTCTGCACGGCTCGCATATCGCCGATTTCTTCAATCATGTGCAGCTTGAGGCAAGCGGGGCGGATGTTTCCTGCACGGCTCTTGGAAATCAGCTGCACGGGTTTGAAAGGAATCTGACAATCAGGCAGATTCTTGCCTCTTACCAGTATTCTAACACTATGGTGGTGCTTGAGGTGCAGGAGGAGCATCTGCGCAGGGCGTTGGAGCATTGCGCCGGATTCTATTGCATTGAAGGCGGCCGTCCTGCCATATCGCCGGCGTTCACCAAGCCGACTATGCAGATGTACAATTACGACTATTATCTTGGCATAGAGTACGAGTTTGATATTTCCAAGCCGGAGGGGCAGCGGGTTTCCAGGCTTCTGTGCGGCGGCAGGCGAATCGGTGACAGAACGCTAAGGCTGGTGCTTAACAATTTCAGGGCTTCCGGAGCGGGGGGCGGAGATGCTTTCCTCAATTGTCCCGTGGTCATGGAACTGCCTTGCAGCATTCAGGATGAAGCGGTGCAGTATCTCATTGGTCATAAAGGAAGGCTCAGATGGCCGTATGCAAAGTTCAGAACAGTTGGCTATCAGACAGCCGCTGTCGGCGATAAAGACGTGTTTTTGGGGTGCGAATGAGCAAGAGCGTGTTTGATGTGGTGCTTCTGCAGGCGCTTCCTGCCTCTGGTAAGTCGGAGGTCAGGAATTTCATGTCAAATATTACCGCAGAGCGGCTTGAGGACGAGTTCCATATTGGAGAGAACCTTCAATTGGACGATTTCCCTTATGTTCACATGATGAGACGGATAGATGCGGAGCTTGCTGCGATGGGGCAGGCGAGAATCTTCTATCCAGGCGAGGCTCCTTTCAAGGACGGGCGTGATTGGGGCACGCTCTGTCATCTTCTCAACGAGGATTATCACGATTTGCTCAATCGCAATTTCGTCTCGACCGACAGCGCTGCAAGGTTGCTGTTTGACCGCATCGACAGGGCCGGCTCCATTGTCGGAATTGCTCCAAGGCTGGGGCTGCTGCCGGAAAGCGTCAGGGAAGCCGTTGCCCGGAGGCTTGAGGGCGAGGCGCGCTCCATGCTTGACAAGAAACACGAGGGATATCCGCAGAGCTTCGAGGGCAAGACGGTGGTCATCGAGTGCGCACGTGGCGGCGCAGACGGCTCATCGATGCCCCTGAAAGGCACATATGGCTACCAGTATTCCTTGCCGATGTTCTGCCCTGAAATACTTGAACGCGCCGTGATTCTGTATATCTGGGTCACTCCCGAAGAATCCAGGCGGAAGAACTCGGAGCGCAGCGATCCAAGCGACCCGGGCTCCAATCTCCACCACGGAGTGCCGATGGCTGTGATGCTTGGTGATTACGGCTGCGATGACATGGAGTATCTTCTCAGCCACAGCGAGGTGAGGGACACGATAACCGTCAAGGAGCATGGACGCACCTATCATCTTCCCATCGGCGTTTTCGACAATCGGATTGACAAGACCTCTTTCCTAAGAGAGCCGCCGGAGAAGTGGGACGCTCGGAAAGTCGAGGAGGTGACCTCCGCCATGCGCCGCGCTGCCGATACGATGTTTGCGCTATATGCGGGGATGGATTCCTAGGCGCGCGGGGGGCGCAAACCGACTGCTCCGCAGGATGTGGAAAAAGGAGGCAGCGGATTCCTAGGCGTGCAGGGTATCGCCGGCGCCGGGGTCTGCAAGTCCGATATTGCCTGATAGGTTGTTTCTGATGCCTTGTCTCTAATATCTTATTGTCGGGATTTCCTGGTTCAGCACCTTGAAAGCCTCGCGGACAATGGGGAGCTGGAACCTCTGCATTGAGTTCTGTTCTCTTGACCAATCATAGACATCCCGGGCTTCGCTTATGCTCAGACTGCCTTCATGCTCCGCATGGGGCGGGGTTTGGGTGTCCTGTGATATACGAAGGCGGCCGTAAGCGCAGTTGCTAAGCAGCGCAGATGCAGCATAGAAGATGATTGCCAGCACTCCGAAGAACACTATCCAGAATCCAAGCCGCCTTTTTCTCATCGCTCGTCTCCTTTGCAGATTGCGGCTATCCACCAGCATCCGAAGCGCATCAGGATAGCGGCGATCATCAGCCGAATGGAAACACCTCCCAGTATTCTGAGTGTTATGGCTAAAGAGTACCCATATCCGTTGATTATGTTTTCAGTGATTATGCTTACGTTCATCAAGCTTCCGTTGATTAGACTGATTGTGGCAAGCAGGGCAAGGCATTTACGGAAAATGATGAATACAAGCAGGCAGAGCAGTGCGAAGAGAATCCATAGCAAGATTGCTTTGGAATGGTTGCCCTCTTGGGAGAAAGCGATGCTTGTCTCTCTGAGCATGCGGATTCCCTTGATGAAAGAATAGCCGCTGTTCTGGGTCTCATGAATGGTCTGGTGGCATGATTCATGCTCATCGCCGGATGGGCGGCTGTTGCCGGCTGCGGCTTGCTGCTTGTCTGGATTGTCTTTATTCCATGCATCTGATTCAAAGGCCCCGCTTTCATCGTCATTGGCTGCGGCTTGGTCTTTTAGAATCCTGCTGGCAGCGAATTGGGGCGTGCCTATGTCGTGAAGAAGCCGGGCTTCTCCTTCGGCGCCCGCCTCGTCGAATAGGTTTCTATAGTAGTCCAGAGCCTCTTTTATCTCAATTTCGGGAAGCTTTCCATGCAGTTCCTTCTCCAGCAATCTTAAGAATAGAAAATGATCCATCAAATGTTCCCTCCTATTATGTCACCTATCTTTGTCTTGTATTCAAGCCATTGCTCCCGGTAGTATTTGAGAATAGTCTGTCCTGCTTCGGTTATGCGGTAGAAGCGTCTTATCCGCCCTTGGAAAGGAATGTCATATGTGTCAAGGTAATCCTTTTTCTGCAATCGGCGCAGGACAGGGTAAAGTGCGCTCTCTGATAAATCGACTATGCTCTTCATCTGCTGTGTCAGCACATATCCATATGTGTCGCCTTTGGAAAGCATGGATAATATGCAGGCATCAAGCAGTGTTGAACCAACTGGAAAAACCATTGCCCGTCTCCTATGTGTTCGCAAAATAATATTATTCGATGAATAGTATGTTGTCAATGTTGATTTTCCAATTGCCGCCGCATTTTTCTCAAGAGCAGGTCTGACGAAAAACGGCTGGCGTTGATGATGCGCCAGCCGCTTGTGTTTGTCTTTCAATATGACTCTGGAATGATTTTAGAATGATTCTAGAAATCCACCTCGGTGTCGTAGTAGCAGCACTTGAGAAGCTTTTCCATCTCTTCGACGCTCGGCTGACGGGGGTTTGAGCCTGTGCAGGCATCGGCCAGTGCGTTCACTGCGATGCTGTGCAGCCGCGAGAGGAACACGTCCTCGGGGACAAAGCCGTTTTCGACAGGATAGCTGTCGGCTCCGTAGTGCTTTATGCAGTGAGGGATGTTGAGCTTGTCGTTCATGTCTCTAAGAGCCTTTATGAGCAGGGCTACCTTCTCTTCGGTTGTCTTGCCGCCGAGTTTCATGAAGTCTGCAATCTCGCCATAGCGCTTCGCTGCGGTCTTATCCTTTGCATTGAAGGCTATGACCTTCGGCAGATACATGGCGTTTGCAGCACCGTGTATGATGTGGGCGCCATGGTCGGCGAATATCGCTCCGGTCTTGTGAGCCATGGAATGGACGATTCCAAGAAGGGCGTTGGAGAAGGCCATGCCGGCGAGACACTGCGCATTGTGCATCTTGTCCCGCTTTTCCATGTCGCCGTTGTACGAATCAACAAGGTCTTCCTGTATCATCTTGATGGCATGAAGGGCCAGCGGGTCGGTGAAGTCGCAGTTCGCCGTTGATACGTAGGCTTCGATGGCGTGGGTCATGGCATCCATTCCTGTATGGGCGACTAGCTTCTTGGGCATTGTTTCTGCCAGCTCGGGGTCAACGATTGCCACGTCCGGGGTGATTTCGAAATCAGCGATGGGATATTTGACCCCATTGGAATAATTGGTGATTATTGAGAATGCAGTCACTTCGGTCGCTGTGCCGGAGGTTGATGAAATCGCGCAGAAACGGGCCTTCCTGCGGAGCTTGGGCAGACCGAACACCTTGCACATGTCCTCGAAGGTCGTTTCCGGGTGCTCGTACTTTATCCACATGGCCTTTGCAGCGTCTATGGGAGAGCCGCCGCCCATAGCCACAATCCAATCGGGCTGGAACTTGGCCATGGCTTCGGCTCCTTTCATCACTGTCTCAACTGATGGATCCGATTCGATTCCTTCAAAGAGCTCGACTTCCATGCCGGCTTCTTTCAGATAGGCAACGGCTTTGTCAAGGAAGCCGAAGCGCTTCATGGAACCGCCGCCGACGCAGATCATCGCGCGCCTTCCTTCGAATGTCTTGAGCGCCTCAAGCGCGCCTTTTCCATGATACAGGTCACGGGGCAATGTAAAACGTGCCATATTGTTTCTCCTTTGATTAGTGAATCTATTTCCATAGGCTTCTGGCCTCTTGGGACTTCATTCTAATCTAAATATATCGATATATCAATATCAAATTAAATATAAAGGAAAACCGTCGCTTTGTCCAATGCTGCAATGTGATAAAGTCACATT
>JBQNBA010000009.1:0-22049 GCA_052170175.1 Sphaerochaetaceae bacterium
CACAGACGTGTAGTTAGAAGGCCCGCCGCCAGTCATGGCATACACAAGGTCAAAGCTTTTCAGCGAGCCGCTTATCGCAAGCACAGAACATGTGAAAATCACACCGGCCAGTTCCGGCAGAACAATATGCCTTATGATATGTCCCTCGGTCGCTCCGTCAATCACCGCCGCCTCGAATATTGATTCCGGTATCCTCTGCAGATTGGCCAGGAATATCACCATGTAAAGGCTTGTATGCTGCCACAACAGGACGATAAGCACCGGAATCATGGCAAACCTAGGATTCTGGGATATGGTTACAACATAGTCCGGATTGTGGGTCACCTGCCTGATGAAAGAAGTATACAGCCCCACAGGCGAGAATATGCGGTTCCACAAAAGAGCCACGACAACCGAACTGATGGTTATGGGAAGGAAAATCATCATCTCGAAGAATTTCGCTCCCTTGACCCATTTGCGGAACAGCAGATACGCAAGAAGAAGCCCCAGAGGAATCTGACCAAGCACGGAAATCAGCATTATCTGGATATTGTTCCAGAACGACCTGAGAAACAAAGGATCCCTCAGGATGTTGAGATAGTTCTTCAGCCCCACGAACCCCACAAGCTTGAACTGCCTCCATGCCGTGAACGAAAGACCAAAGCTCACCAGTATGGGAAACAGTATTATTGAAATATAAATCATGAACGCCGGCAGCAGCAGCGCATAATAGCTTCTTCTCTTTTGCCTTACATCAAGCATTGAAAATCCTCATCTCAAAGGGAATGAAACAAAATACCCCACAGGGAAGCGGGAAGCGCCCAGCAGCCCCTGTGGGATACATACTATTCAGAATCTTAGATGCGGTTAGTGTCGTTTGCCGCTACCCAAGCCTCATACTTCCTGGCAATCTCCTCCGGAGCCGGCTTGCCTCTCATCATCATTTCCTGCAAATCCGAGTTCAGAAGAGAGACCCCTTCCCCATTCATGACGGAATCAAACACCCAACCCATCTTGTGTGTGGCCTGAAACTCGGCGAACTTGCCCTGCATGGTCTGCATGGCAGCATCAGAGCCGGACAGCTTGCAGGATGGCACTTCGCCATGTCTGGCTCTTATGGCAGAGCCTTCCGGCCCATGATAGAAGTCGATGAACGTCCATGCGGCCTCCAACTTGGCTCCTTCCAGCTTCACATTAATTCCAAAACCTTCGGACGGAGTGGAAGTCGATGTCTCATGCCGCACCTCCCCCTTTATCTCCGGGAAAACATGCATGGAGATGCTTGCCCTCTGCTCCTGAGGCAGCTGGCTGTCCATTCCGCTTGTTCTCCAGCCCGCATCAATCAAATACACGCTCTTCTGCTGGTAGAATTCCTGGTCGGCCTCGCCATTGCTCATCTGGTTCACACCTGGGGAGAACATCCCCGCATCGCACATCTGCTTCAGGACATCAATGGCCTCCACGAACTGCGGGTCTGTGAAAGAAGCCCCCTTGCCCCGGGCTGCGTTGATGAACCAATCAGGGCCTCCGCAGCGATCCACGAACAGGGAGAGCAGCCAGGAGTTCACCACCCAGGCATCCCTGTTGCCCATGGAAACAGGATAATAGCCCGCCGCCCTGATCACAGGCACCTGCGCCTTCCATTCCTCAAAGGTCTTAGGATAAGTCAGTCCGAGCTTCTCAAGCAATGCATCATTTGCATAGACGCAATGGCACACGGCGAATGAAGGCGAGATGACCCATATCTCCCCATTCCTTCCCTGTCCGGCAAACGTGCCGTCAACATATTTCGCCTTATACGCATCAGTCAGCTTTCCGATGGTATTCAAATCCTTGACCATCCCCACTTCGTTGATATATGCAGAGCGCGCTCCAGTGTAGCAGGTGAATATGTCCGGTATATCGCCGCTCGCAGCCATAGTCTGAAACTTGTCATGGAAAGACTCGCCGGTAGCATACTCCACTTTAATCTTGATATCAGGATGCTTGGCTTCAAATGCCTTCATGACTTCGTTATGCCCCTGATACTGCGAATCAGTCGGGTCAATCTGGAAATAAGCGGTAAGCTCGACTGCTGCGCCGCCTGCAGCCTCCTTGCTTCCCTGAGCGAAAACCATGACAGCTGCTAAAGCAATAAGCATCACGGTGATAAATCTCTTCTTCATCATGACAACCTCCTCTGAAGAATTAATTCATTCATTGATTGAATTATCTAATGCTTTTCACGCTCTGTCAACAAAAATATGCGGTCCTGGACTTTCCTGATCAATCCCGCTCCTTGCGAAACCATCGGGATTGGTATATCCTCATGGCAGGCGCCGCCGCCTCAAGTCCAAGATACGGCGGAAAAGGGGCAGGCCATGGAGAGAGGATTGTCAGAAGAGGCAAGGACAATAGCCAAATCAGCAGCCCGCTTCACCGAAATGGACGGCTTTCGGGTTTTTCAAAAAGGCACTGCGGAGAACATAGTGACCTCCGCCGATATCGCCATCCAGCATTTTCTTGAGAGGGAGCTCTGCGCCCTTCTTCCGGGAAGCGGCTTCTTCGGCGAGGAAAGCGAGCCCGGCAACACTGACAATAAGCTCTGCTGGATTGTTGACCCAATCGATGGAACGCAGAACTTCGCCAGAAACCTTGGGCAGAGCGGAATCAGCATCGCCCTCCGGGATGGTGATGAAGTGGCGCTGGGCATTGTGTACAATCCCTTCCTGAAAGAACTGTACTGGGCAGAGAAAGGCATGGGTGCGTTTCTTAACGGCAGACCAATCCGCGTTGCTTCAGACAGAACGTTCAAAGAGGGCATCCTCTGCACCGCCTTGAGCCTGTACAACAAGAAATATGCCCCTGTCTGCCATGAGATAATCATAGACGCATACATGAAATGCAACGACATCCGCAGATTCGGCGCCTGCTCTCTGGAGCTGTGTTATCTCGCTGCCGGACGCGTGGATCTGTATTTTGAGTACAGGCTCTCCCCATGGGACTACGCTGCCGCATCGCTCATCCTGACGGAGGCTGGAGGCACCATCGGGTCGTTTCCAGAGGATAAGGTCAGCCTGGCTCATCCATGCACGGTGATCGCCGCCAACAACCCGGAGAATCACAAGGCGCTCAAGGATATAGTCGGGGCGCATGTGCAAATACACCCTTTCTGAACTGACATCAATGCTGAACAAGCGCTCTTAATACAGGCTGAGGGCTGACAGATGGATCGTGGCCATGGCTTCCGCGCCGATATCCGGGAGCAAGCTCCTTCGCCGGAGTGAAAAGCGGCTCATGCCAATCTGAAGTGAACAAAGTCTTTCCATCGCTCTCAATGATAAATGAGAAATCCCCGCCCAGACCGAACAGCTTGCGGGCTTCTTCCTTTGAATAAACTCTGGAAACACCCATTGAGGAATCTTCCTTCATTTTGTCAAGGATATCCGCCGCAGCTTCGAGAAAGCTTTCATCCTTAATGTAAATCTGGGCGCTCATGAAAGGTTCCATCTCTCATATAAGCCTCCCTCAATGTATCAGAGGGACCTTGCGCCCAATACTCGGCGACCAGATGGTCTATGCTGGGATGATTGCCGGAGACAGGCCAGAAAACCGAAGCGGTTCTCCATCAGAAACCGGAGCATCCCATCATGCTGATGCCCGCTTCGCGCATTCTTCAGCAAGCGCCCTTGACTGAAGAGGAGCGATTAAATATGGCAACACGAACATCAGGGAATTTGGTCCATAGTGATGACAACATCAGACCTTTAAGCGATATCCGCATTGTTTGCTCCCCTCTTTGCACCACAAGAAACAACATTATCCATGACGGCTTTTGCAAACGAATCGAATGCTGTCACTTCATATCCGTCTTTTAGAAGATTCTTGCACATGGGGCGTCCAATGATTCCAAGACCAACAAATAGTTTTTAGACTTCCTTGGGTGCAAATCTGGTTTATGATTCTGCCCAAATCATAGTTTTGACAAACCATCTGAAAGATATTTCATGAAAGAATCGGATATATCCTTGCTGCTGCTGTATCCTGTTGGTTGAATGAGTATATAGCGCATCCAATTTGGAATTTCAAATGGGATTAGGTTCAGAGCAGGATTGCTCTGCAGCATCCATGTTTTTGAAGGGACGAACGCAAGGCCTGTTCCATTGATAAGAAGGTTTCTCATAACCGAAGGATTATCACATGTTATCGAATGATTGAGATTGAGATTATAGAGTTTGCAGTAGTATTCCTCAATTATTCCAAGAGAATACTTCTTGCTTAATCCTATGAGCTCGTTTTCAAGAAGATAATCAAGCGTGATTGGAGATTCACACACAGGATTTAGAATCCTCGGCACAGCGACAAGCAAGTTCTCTTCAAAGATTATCGGAGAATGCGAGCAGTCTGTTGTTTTGGGACGTTCTGCAAAAGCGCTGATGATAATGCCAGCCATGCCATCAATGTTCTCATCATGCACCATTTGAATTCTAACATCGGGGTGTTCGTGATGGAAACGAGATATAACATCGATGACAAATGGCTGTGCCGCATCCATTTTGATTTTCAACTCATGGACTCCGGTCTTGAGCTCTCTGCAGGCAGACAATATTTCATCTTCGCAGGACAGCATCTTCTCCACAGGTGCGAGCAAAGCCCGTCCAGCCTTGGAGAGCCTTATTGTATGATAATCACGGTCGAATAGTTTAATCCCGAGCTCATCCTCCAACTTGCTTATGCTGATTGATAGAGCTGGCTGAGAGATATTAATCACCTTGGAGGCTTTTGTCATATTTCCTAGCTTTGCGGTCTCATGGAAATTCTTCAATTGCCTTAATTCCACCGTTGATTCTCCCAATAATAATAAATTTTATAAATCATATTATAAAAAAACAATATTTTTTGCAAATCGATTAGTGTGATAAATTATTAAACAAGATAGGAGAAGTGACTTGAAATACCGATATAAACTTGGTCGGAAAAGCTTTGAATCAAATCAAAGCATCACTGCGGCTGCATTGATCTTGCCTACATTGGTAGCACTTGCTTATTTGTTTATCTACCCTGTGATTAATGTGTTCTATCTTGGATTTACACAAACCAATACAATTACAGGCCTATCTAAGTTCATAGGCCTCCAGAATTACAAGTTTATCTTCAGCAACGAGATTTTCTTAAAGTCATTTTCCAACACCTTCAAGTTTACCTTCGGCAAGCTCTTCTTAGAGGTGTGCATATCTCTCGTTCTTGCGGTGATGCTAGACGCCACAGTTCCTTTTCGCAAGTATTTACGAGTTTGCTATTTCGCCCCGGTCATAGTTCCGGTTGTCGCTTCAAGCATTATCTTCATGTGGCTTTATGATCCCCAAATCGGACCGCTGAATCAATTTCTCAGGTTTTTTCACTTGCCCACCAGTAATTATATCTATAGTGCTGATTCTGCTCTTTTCAGCATAATCATCTTCGCTGTATGGCGAGGAATCGGTTACGACATCATAGTTTTTATTTCGGGCCTTCAGGGGATTTCCGGCAACGCTATTGAAGCCGCCAGGATAGATGGCGCATCCGAAATGCAGATATTCTTCCGCGTCAAGCTCCCATTGCTTAGACCTGTACTGGCATTTGTAGTCATGATGGGGCTTATAGGATGTTTCCAAGCGTTCACCGAGGTTGATATAATGACAGATGGAGGACCTGACCACAGCACCATTCTAATGGTTAATTATATCTACAAGCAGGCGTTCGGCAATTCCAAGATGGGAAGAGGAGCGGCTGCGTCCATGGTGTTGTTTGTCATAATCCTTGTCTTCACCATAATCCAGAAAACCATCAATGATAGAAAGGGAAACTACAATGAGTAAGCTTCACTTGAAAAAGTACAATATTGGAGTATTCATCTTTCTATTCATTTTTTCAATTGTTATGATTTACCCTTTCATCTGGATGGTTTTCTCCGCATTCAAGACCCAGAAAGATGTTTATACAATTCCAATCAGATTGCTTCCAAGTGAATTCTCATTTGAGAACTTCTACAAGGTTTTCAGGATGATTCCTTTCGGAAGATATTATCTAAACACATTTGTAACTTCATCATTGCAGACTGCTATTCAGATAGCAATGTCGATATGTGCTGGATACGCATTCGCCAAGCTGAACTTCCCGTTTAAAAAGGTCCTCTACATGTCGGTGCAAAGTGCAATGTTTGTTCCAATGTCGGTATTGATAATCCCGCTTTATCAATTGGTGTGCAATACTAGCTTGGTTGATACATATCCCGGCATCATACTCCCCCAAGTGCTTGGTGTTTTCACAACAATGCTTCTTATTTCGTTCTTTGTATCAATACCCGAAGACCTTCTGGATGCGGCCAAAATAGATGGCGACAATTACTTTGGAATTTTATTTCATGTAATAATTCCAAATTCGACAACTTCGATAAGCGCAGCGGTTCTTTATGCTTTTCTCTCCCACTGGAGATCGTACCTATGGCCGCTTCTTGTTACTAACAAAACTGAGATGAGAACACTGGCGGTTGGATTGAAATATCTGATTTCAGAAGCGAGTTCCGCGTATCAAGTAATGATGGCAGGTGCTCTGATGAGCGTACTGCCGCTGATAATTGTCTACATATTCTGTGAAAAGCAGTTTGTCAAATCAATCACGCTTACAGGCCTTAAGTATTAAGGTTAAGCAATATGTCATTAAGAGAATTAATGATAAGGAGGAAATCATGAGAATTTCAAGATCCGCGGCAGTGCTTGCTGCACTGCTATTAGTTGCTGCGATGGCATTCGCAGAGGGCGCCAAGGAAGTGTCGGGTTCAGATGGACCTATCACAATTGAAGTCTGGTATGCCCTTAGCGGCACTACAGGAGAGAACTTCATGAGGGCGGTAAACAATTTCAACACATCGCAGTCGGACATCGTTGCCATTGCTTCCTATTCTGGCGGTTATATAGATACAGCTACGAAAATCACTGCAGCTCTCAAGAGCAATTCGACTCCTGATGTGATAATCGGTGGTCAGGTTACCTACACTGGAGCCTATGGTAATTTCTATGCTGGAAATCAGGCACAGTCAGACCCTGATTTTAATTTTGCCGATGTGTTCGAAGGGCTTTGGGACTATGGCATTTACAATGGCCAGTACTGCAATATTCCATATAACATGTCCACAAATATCATGTTCTATAACAAAGCCATTGTCGAAGAAGCCGGACTTGATATGCAGTCCAATGCCCCTAAATCGTGGGAGGAATTCTTAGAAGTCTGTAAAGCACTGAAAGAACATTATAAAGACAAGGCTGATTTTATCCCGTTTGTAGTACAGGATGAAGACTGGCTATCAAATTCTCAGATTATGCAGTGCAATAATCCTGTTATTGAAGCCAATGCTGATTACTCAGTCAAGACAGCAGCTTGGGGTACAGAAGAATGTGCAAAGGTCGCCAAGTGGTGGCAGGATATGGTCAGAAATGGTTGCATGAATATGACTATGAACAAGGCCGGCAATAACACTTTCCTTGCAGGCAACGCCGCATTCTTTGCAGGATCCTCAACAAAAATCAGCGAATGGAGCTCAACATTAGGAGAGAATCTATGCGCAATAGAAATGCCTTATTTTGATGTGCAGAAGGTTGCTCTCGGTGGAAGTTGCGTAGCGGTTTACCCAAAGACCGCAGAGCGGACCAACGCTGCATGGCGCTTTGTTAAATTCATCTGCTCCGCTGACGAGAATGCACTGTTCGCGGTCGACAGCGGTTATCTGCCAATCAGAAAGTCATCCTTCTCCTCGCCTTCAGTGACCAAGGCCATCAAGACAATGCCCGCTTACAGTGTAGCCTTCAAACAGCTTTCCTATGCTTACGCCTATTTAAATATTGATGATTATGCGGCAAAAGCCATTGCACTGTCTAAATTCCGCAGTCTTGTTACTCAGGATTTAACTTACGATCCGCTGAAAGCAATGCAGGAATCTGCTGCTGCTTACAACAAAGAAGCGAACTAACTAAAAAGCATTGAAAGGCAAAGGGGGTATTAGCTCCTCTGCCTTTCAAGAAAAATAACCATCGGAAATGTGGAATATGGATAAAGAACTGATAAAGGCTTTTTTGGAGGCATTCGCTGTAGGCGATGCATATGGAAAAGCCACGGAGAATTGCAGCAGGAGCGAAATTGAGGAATCATTTAAGCGCATCGACACAATATTAAAACCTGAGAACGCATTGGCGCATCAGGATTTATCTTATGGCCATGTAACAGATGATACTGAGCAGAATTTTTATCTAATCGAGGAATATGCCCGCAAAGGTAGAGTTGATGCTCATGACACGGCATTGTGCCTCCTCAGATGGTTTAACGAAACTGATGTCAAGAGTTGCACCGGACCAAGCAGTTTTCGTGCTCTTAGCTTAATCCGTGACGGAGGCGATATTGATGCTGCTGGACGGCAAGGAACGACTTGCGGTGGTATAATGCGTGTCCCTTCCGCGTTCTTGTTCAGCACTAAATCCACTCTTGAGAATAATGTTGTGCAATGCCTCAAGCCAACTCATTACACATCAGTAGCCATTGAGGCGGCTATGGCTTACGCGTTTGCTTTGCAGGCTGCCTCAGAAGGCCTAAATCAAGTATCAATATTGAATCAAGCATGCATCGGAGCCGAGAAAGGCGCTTTCTATGGCAATCATGCCCGCTTGGCAGGCGTTGGCCCTTCCGTTGCGCACAGAATAAGATTCTTACAAAAATCAATGCCTGCATTTATCAGTGAAGATGCTATTAAGACAATGTTGTACAGCATACTTGGCTCAACTATTGCTTCATATGACGTGGCATCATCCGTGTTTGGACTGTTCCTTTATGCAGGAAAGGATGTCAGTCTTGCAATCAGGCTCGCTACTGAAATGGGTGGTGATACTGATACAATCGCCTGCCTTACGGCAGGATTGTGCACTATATACGCTAAGGGACATAATATTAATAGAAACTTAGTAAACGATGTCGTTTTGCAGAACCACTTGGATTTAGATAGACTCGCAGAGCTGGCGGCATCTAACTATATCGAAAATAATTAGTAATAAAGGAAGAACTTAAGATGAAGCTTTCAACATCAACAAATCTTATAGCATTCAGACCGGATTGGATCTCGTACGTACCAACTCTGGAATCAATTAAGCGCTTGAAAGAAGTGGGATTCGATGCCGTGGATTTGAATATTTCTGATGCAGGCAAAAGTTTTTTTCGTCTTGCAGATTCAGATTGGAGATCTTGGATAGATCAAGTTGTAAATCTTTCTAAAGAAATTAATCTCCCTATAACTCAATCGCATGCCCCGTTCTACAATGCAATCGAGCCAGAGAGCCCTAAAGCCGCTGTCTGGGAGCCGCTTATAAAAAGGGCCATAGAAGCCTCGGGCATAGCAGGAATTCCATGGATTGTCATGCACCCAGGCACTTATCCCGATGACTCCTATGAATTCAAGGAGTCAAAACGCAGAAATTATGACTACTTCATGCCCTATCTGGAGCTTGCCGATAAATATGGCTGTGGCATTGCGATTGAAAACATGGCGGATAATTTAGTGCGCACCTACCTCAGACCAAGTTCAGTATACTGCTCGCGACATGTAGAACTTGTGGACTTGGTGGATTCATTTCATGCGTCTAATGTAGGTATCTGTTGGGATTTTGGTCATGCTCATCTTATGGGCCTTGACCAGAGAGAAGCTCTTAGATACATGGGCAAGCGTCTCAAGGCCACGCATGTAGCGGACAATTCTGGATATAACGATGATCATATCATGCCTTTCCAAGGAACAATTGATTGGCGAAGGATACTTCCGGTTCTCTCAGAGATAGGGTTTGAAGGAGATTTAACTTATGAGATTCACAACTCGACATCTAGACTCCCTGACAATATTCTTGATGATATGGCATTCTTAGCAGAGAAAGTCGGCCGTTATCTGCTCAACCTGGCAACAGGAAACCTAAATAATTGATCAAGAGAAAAGTTATTATGCAGGATTAGCATGCAGCCGTAAGTCTATAAACGTCTCAAGATCCAAGACTAAGGATTAGGGCTTAGGCCCTTCGCCAGATTGATTTCTACGTTCCATTTCCTTCTTAGAATCGATTTGTACATTCATGGCATTCATATTCTCAACAAAGCACCTAACTGCAATGGCTTATTTCAAAGCTGATAGCTCAACTTGTTCTGGGTTTTCAATATCAAATCCACCATGTTTTGCGCCGACTTTTCGTTCCTTGCAATTCTCAATAAAAATCATGACAGCATATCCTCAAAAAAGATTCATGTTATAGACTTACTTTTGCATATTCCTTTTAATTTCATGATCAGAAACAGAAGTTGCAAACAGGAGATAACTGGTACCCATAAAGACGATAGGCAATTCATTTCAGCTCAGTCTTGAAACAGAGTCTTTCGCCTCCCCTCGCCATTTGGGGCAATAACGCAGAAGAGCCGGAAGACCCGTCTCTCTGGAAGCTGATGTACCAGAAGCTCCCCCTCTTGTACGGCTTCGGATAACTCCTCTTGTTCAAGAATCGCACCTCCTGCAAAATCCTACCTGCCCCATTTTTGGCACACTTTGTCTCACTGTGGCAGGTTCAGCCCTCAATAAAGCTTTCATATCAGGTGTTTATTTCCTTTGCAGGCAAGGATAAAAAGAAAAGCGACAGAGGGGAATCGCCTGCGCTCAGTGGGTGCGGGCTGTGCTTCCGTGCCGTCCCCCACCCTTGCAGGCCGCCTCGCTCAAAACGGCCGCCATGCCGTTTTGCCGGACAAGCCGCCGCTCGTTTCGCCTCCCCTCGTCCGTTGGAGCAATAACGCAGAAGAGCCGGAAAAATCCGGCTCTTCCACGTTAGCGACAGAGGGGAATCGAACCCCCGTCACGAGCTTGGGAAGCTCGGGTAATAACCATTATACGACTGTCGCGCTCTAACGTAATTTACCCGACTTGGGCTTGTTTGTAAAGGGGGAGGAAGGCAGTCCGGCGGCATCTGCCCGCAAATTGAATCGATACTGCCAATCTTTATTCATGTTTCTGTTTATCTTGGACAGGCTGTGGAGTGTGAACAGCCATGTCGAAAGCCAGATGACAGCGTATATCGCAAAGAAAATGGCAACGTAGCCGATAATGCCAGACAGGTTTCGCGGCATCCACCTCATGAGCCATGCAGATGGGAAGCATACAGCCGAGATTATCACCATGTGAACAATGGTCTGCTTGAGCAGGCTCCAGCTGTCTATCTCCCATATGACCGAGGATCCGGCGAAGGCGATGCCATAAAAGCTGCAGACAACAATCTGAATCAATACAGCCTTCAACTCGCCCCCCAAGCGAACCGCCAGTTCAGGCATCACCGCATGATAGAAGCCGTCTCCGACAATCGCCGATGCTATGATTGTCATGATATAGCCTATTGCGATGCCGATAGGGATTCCAATCAATGCTCTTGATATTGCTTTTTTTATCATATTAAACTCCTATTTATCATTCCTAACTAGGTTGTATAGCTTGGGAAAGCTTTATATTCCCAAAGTTTTCTTTATCTTCTGGACGTAGCGCCGCGAGACATATGCAACGGTGGTGTCCTGCATGGCGACGCAGATTGTTCCGGAAAGGCTTAGATCGAAGGTCTTGGCCTTTTTCAGGTTTATGATTTCCGAATTTGAGATTCTGACGAAACGGGATTTGTCAAGCAGATCCATAAGTTCGTACAGTCTGTGCTTGAGGGTGTATTCGCCATCCTCCGTCAAGGCGCACACCTTGCCATCATATGCCTGTATTCTGGAAATGTCCCCCTGCTCCAGCAGCCGCATCTCATCGCCTCGGAATCCCGCAATCATCTGGCACTGATTTTCGCTCATGGATTCTTCCGAGAGCTTTCCAATGAGGGTCTTGACCTCATCATCCATCCGGCCGGCGAGGATTGTGACTTTCGTTTCTTTCACGGATTCGTCTATCTTCACCTCAATCTGCATCTTTTCTCTTCCTTGCGGTTGTATCGTAACTCAAAGGCAGTGGGGAATCCATACCTTTTCACATAGTCGGTCGTTTCCGGGAGATGGATGGCAGGCAAGATGCCGGGACCTCGTGCAACTCTTGCCTGACTAAGATGAAAGTGCGGCCCGGCCGAATCTTGAATGCTGATTTGATTCTGTGATACTCTTTGCTGACGTTATTAATCTAACGTTGTTAACGTCCTGTGTATCGAATTGATATGGCAAGGCAGACTGGTTCCGCAAGGAGGCTTGAGGTATGAAGCGATTTGTTTTCGTGCTCATGGCGGCATTATGCGCAGTGGTTCTATGTTCATGCATGACTTCCGGAGGGCTCAGAGGCACGAGGCCAAGCATGGATAGTGAATTTGCAGCGGCTCTGAAGATGGATTTCGGCGATTCCGTGGCGATTTCAAATGGAACGGTCACGCTGCAAGACGATCTGCAGCTGGGATGGGATAAGAGCATCGTGCTGGATACGGGAGAGGTCTGGGAAATTGATTTCAACGGCTGGACCATCAGGTCGCTAGGATATGAGGGTGAAGCTGCCATCAAGATACTGTCAGGAGGCATTGTGTTCTCGGGCAGCATCGATGACGATGACTATGGTTATCAGGGCGGAGTCCTGTCGGAAGACGGGCTGTGCCTCTTGGTCGGGAGCCAAGGGGCGGTCCAGATAAAGTCGGGAGAGTTCTGCAGCTGGGGTGATTATTGCATCAAGGTGGAGAGCGGTGGGATTTTGAAGGTATCGGGAGGAAGCATCGAAGGCGAGGAGCTGCCGATACTTGCGGAGGATGGCTGGCAGGGCTCTTTCTCCGGCGGATGGTTCTCCGGGTACGATCCTGCTTATGAAGATGCTGTTGCCGGGGGTCTTTACATCAGTGTTCGGTTCCCCGAATCGGCTGAGGATTTCGCATATGAATGGCCTGATGGATTCTGCATTGCCAGAAAGGGTTCGTACAGCGGAAACTCGCAGCTTACGCTGGAGGCGCCTGCGGACAGAAACGCCTGCTTCCGGCTTTACAGGACTTACAAGGCCGATGCGTATGTAAAGCGCGACCTGCGTCCGGATTACCAGTGGATGCTTGGACCGGGGCAGAAGCGTGATGTGCTGTTCACGGCTGGAAACTATGTTCTGAAAGTCGCCGAAGGAAGTGTCTGGAGCGATGAGAACGCATTTGGCAGAAGCGGGCATTACTGGTACATGGATCCTTACGAGTTCTATGACAACCAAGCTTATATAATACAATCAACAACGCAAGGCGGCATGTCCAACAGCGATGACATGGATGGTTTCCTTAATGGGATATAGATATGCCGGGGTCGGTTATGGGCCGTGGCCGGCCTGAGGTCGTCTTTTGCCGGATTTTACTGAAAAATAGAAGATGCCGGCGGAAGTAGTGTTTGACACCATCGCCGCAAGGGTTTAGAATTATTTCAATAATATAAATCCTAGGAGGGATTATGGCAGAAGTAACGCTTAAGAACGTCTGCAAGGTCTATGACGGAAACGTCCTGGCTGTCGATAAGGCGAACATCGAGGTCAAGGATCGTGAATTTGTGGTGCTTGTCGGCCCATCCGGCTGCGGAAAGTCCACGACTCTCAGGATGATCGCGGGGCTTGAGGACATCTCAGAGGGCGAGCTTTACATTGATGGCAAGCTGGTCAATGATGTTCCGCCAAAGGATCGCGACATCGCGATGGTATTCCAGAACTATGCGCTTTATCCGCACATGACGGTCTACGAGAACATGGCCTTCGGTCTGAAGATCAGGAAGTTCCCGAAGGAGGAGATTGACCAGCGTGTGAAGGAAGCGGCCAAGATACTGGACATAGAGGAGCTGCTTGACAGAAAGCCAAAGGCGCTGTCCGGCGGTCAGAGGCAGCGTGTGGCAGTGGGAAGAGCGATTGTCAGGAAGCCGAAGGTTTTCCTTTTTGACGAGCCTCTTTCCAACCTTGACGCCAAGCTGCGTGTCCAGATGAGAGCGGAGATATCGGGGCTTCACAACAAGCTGAAGGCCACTATGATATATGTCACCCATGACCAGGTCGAGGCGTTGACGATGGCGGACAAGATTGTTGTCATGAAGCTTGGGATAATCCAGCAGATCGGTGCGCCTCTTGAGCTGTACAATGAGCCGCGGAACAAGTTCGTGGCCGGCTTCATAGGGTCTCCGCCGATGAACTTCATGGAGGTCTCGCTGGAGAAAAGCGGCGACAATATAGTGGCGAACGAGGGAACTTTCTCCATTAATCTGCCTGCGAAGGACTTCAAGGCTTTGAAGCCGTATATCGGGAAGTCTGTCACGCTCGGCGTGAGGCCGGAGGATGTGACTTATTCGGACAAGCCGGTTGAAGGCGCCACGATAGATGGGACTGTGACGGTGGTGGAGCCGCTTGGCTCGGAAACCCATCTGTTCATCAGCACCGGAAAGAACCAGTTTGTCGGCAAGATTGACCCAAGCGTGAAGATAGCCGTTGACGAGAAGGCCTCGCTTGTTCCGAATCTGGCCAAGCTTAAATTCTTTGATCTGGAGACTGAGCTTGTCATCCGCGACAAGCCGGTTGGTGATATTCCGACCATCGAGGAGCAGAAGGCAAGCAAGTAAGGGGAAGCAAGGGCAAGCAAGAGCAAGCAAAGGCAACGGAAAGAGGCTTTTGCCGGTTTCGCCGGTTTTGGTAGTTTCGCCGATTTCGCCGGTTTCGCCGGTTTTGGCAGGCGGGGATGCAGGATGCTGGCATGCAGAATGCTGGGATGCAGATATTGATATGCCAAGCCGGTGATTTGGGATTTGCCCTTGAACTTGCTCTGCATTGCAAAGAAATCAGTCCAAAAAATCAGCCCGGGGTCAGTTCGGACTGGCCTCGGGCTTTTTGTTGTTGTTTCTTGGGTTGCAATCGATTCAAACAGCCGATTTCCATCAGGACGCGGCAAGACGCGGCACTAGCCCCTGCGTTGCTTCTTTTCCTTGAGATGCTTTGACAGGATGGCCAGCGAAGCCGCCATGCTCTCGTTCTGCACCAGAATCGACGCTGGCGTTGAAAGATAAATCGGGGCGAAGTTCCATATTGCCTGTATGTTTCCTTTTATCAGGCGGTCAGCCGCTTCCTGGGCGTTTTCAGCAGGGACTGTTATGATTCCTATGTGGATGTCGTTTTCGCTGCAGTAAGAACTTATTTCGTCAATGGGATGGACAAGCTTCCCGCTGATGGTCTGTCCTATCTTGAGCGGATTGGAATCAAAGGCGGCTACGATTTCGATGCCGTAATAATCGAAGCCCTTGTATCCCATCAGGGCTGTGCCGAGAGAGCCTGCGCCTACAAGCACTGTTTTGTTCTTCTCGTTATAGCCCAGCACTTCCTCCATGTCGCTTATGAGGTCAGAGAGGGAGAAGCCTATCCGAGGCTTCCCGCTAACGCTGCTGACAAGAGCAAGGTCCTTTCTGACTTGTATTTCCTTGAAGCCGAATTTCTGGGCAATCGCAGGGGATGAGATGACTTCTTCGCCTTCCTTCTCAAGTTTCTTCAGGTATTGAAGGTAATAAGGGAGCCGCTGCATGGCTTGTCTTGAGATTTCCTTTGTCGTGGGGATTGCCCCGTGCATAATATTCCTCCCATTGATATCGATAATATAAATGTAAATCAAAACAGCTGTCAAGATTGCGATTGGGGATAGAACAAGCTCGAACGGTTTCAACCAATGGTTTATTGCATCGGCTGCAAAAGTGTGGTATTCTCTGGCATGTATTCACAGAGGACAGGAGGAGCATTTTGATGATCAGGATTGATAGAAGCCGCGGCGCTTTGCTCTCATGGGGCTTTTTTGCGTCATCGGAATTCGTGTGCGCTCCCTCGTCTGATATCTGAATGAACGTTTGTCCATCAGCGGCGGGAGCTCACTCCCGCCTTTTTCTTTTTTTCAGCATGGAGAACACTGATGGATATGTCATTTGGAACAAGAATACGTGAACTTAGAAGAACCGCCGGCATCTCGCAGCGGAAGATGGCTGCCCTTATGGGTGTGTCGCCTCAGGCGGCGTGCAAATGGGAGAAGGATGCGTCATGCCCGGATATCATGTCGCTGCCACGGCTTGCCATAATACTCAACATAACTTTGGATGAGCTTTTTGCGCCGGAATTTGAACAGATTGACAGACAGATTGACAGACAGCAAGACGGCTATGGAAGCAGGGCGATCTGTTGGAAGGCTGCGCGATGAGCAAGGTCTGAAAGCTAAATCAAAGCGGGCTGTGACTAATCAGATGCATGGCAGGCTTGTGCCGCTGCTTTGGAAGGATATCATTCCTTTCTCTTTAGTTCTTCACGGATTTCTGTGGGAGGCTTTTCCAATCCTTTGTCTTGGCGCATCAGAGAACGCCATAGTCCCAAGAGTGTCAATCCCGCAGAAATCCCCGTGAAGAGCCTTCCCTTTTCCTCTTTTGCAACCTGATTTTGCAATCCAAGCCTTTCCCTGATTCTATCTTGACAGCTGAACTTAACATGGTATCTTGAATAAGGGTGCCATATTGCGCCGCCATGAAAAACGGAGGAAAGCCATGGAAAAGAAGGAGTTGGCACGATATTTGGAGCTTGCAAAGAACCTGCGTCTGAAAATCGTGGATGTAATGACATGGTCGGGAGGCGCCCACATTGGAGGTTCGCTTTCAATAGTGGAGCTGCTTGTCATGCTTTATTTCAAATATCTCAACATAGATCCCGCCAGGCCCGACTGGAAGGAGCGAGACAGGTTCATCCTGTCAAAGGGCCATGCAGCTGCCGGCTTCATCCCCGCTCTTGCGATGAGGGGATACTTTCCAGAGGAGCAGCTTAAGAGCTTCAATCATTTCAAAAGTCCGTTCGCCATGCATCCTGATGCAAACAAGGTCGTAGGCTGCGATGCCTCGGCAGGCTCATTGGGGCATGGACTCCCTATGGCGCTGGGGATGGGGCTTGGCGCAAGATATCAGAACAAGGGTTTCAAGACTGTGTGCCTGATGGGTGACGGAGAGTGCTGTGAAGGCTCTGTCTGGGAGGCGGCCATGGCGATTCATCAGTTCAAGCTGACAAACGTTATTCCAATCGTGGATAGGAACCATTTCATGATAGACGGGAACACCGAGGACGTGATGGCGCTGGAGCCTTTCGCCGACAAGTGGCGTGCCTTCGGATTCAAGGTGATTAACATAAACGGCAATGACCTCCGCCAGGTCGACACCGCGCTTGGACAAGCGTGGCAGATGACAGAGCCCACGATGATCATCGCCGACACCATCAAGGGCAAGGGAGTCGACTTCATGGAGAACAATGTCAAATGGCATTATGCCTCGGCGGATTCCGACCTTGCGGAGAAATCCAAGGCATCCATACTTAAAGAGCATGAGGAGGCAGTCAAGTGTCTACAGTGACAGGAACAACTTGGAATTGCTATGACAGCGCAACCATGACCCCAAGGGAGATATACGGCAGGACGCTTGCCGAGCTTGCCAAGACGGACAGCAGAATAGTCGGTCTGACCGCAGACCTTGAGAAGACGACGGCGATGGTTCATTTCGCAAAGGCTTTCCCTGACCGCTTCTTCAATGTCGGCATAGCAGAGCAGAATATGTTCGGAGCGGCGGCAGGTCTGGCCAAGACAGGACTGGTGCCTTTCGTGTCGACCATGGCTGTCTTCACCTGTCTGAGAGCCGGCGAGCAGGTAAGAACAGACATATGCTACCAGAACCTTCCTGTGAAAATAATAGCTACGCACGCCGGAATCTCATTCGGTCATGCGGGAACAACTCACCATTGCACAGAGGATCTGGCGATAATGCGAAGCATGGCGAACATGACGGTCATGGCTCCTGCAGACGGGATTGAGACAAGCCGGGCGGTGCGGGCCGCCATGGAGATTCCGGGGCCGGTCTACATAAGAATCGGAAGAGGATTCGAACCGCCGTGCTACCCGGATGAGAGCTATGATTTCACCGTGGGCAAGGCGGTTGAGATGACCTCAGGCAAGGATCTGACCATAATATGCTGCGGCATAGCGGTTCTGCAGAGCATCCTTGCGGCAAAGCAGCTGGCCGAGCAGGACGGGCTGAGCATCCGGGTCATCAACATGCATACGATAAAGCCGATAGACCGCGAAGCGATAATGAAGGCGGTGGCCGAGACCAGAAGGATACTGACAATCGAGGAGCATAATGTCATAGGCGGACTTGGCGACGCTGTGGGTTCGGTGATAGCCGAAAGCGGCAAAGGCTGCGTGTTCCGCAAGCATGGCATCCAGGACTGCTTCGCAGAAATCGGCTATGCCGAGGATCTGTATGCCTACTATGGATTCGATGCAGACGGAATCGTGGCCAAGGTTCGCGAGATGATGGGCCTTGAATACGAGGCGGATGAGAACTGGGAAGACGAATAGGAGGCAATCAATGGGAGCAACCCAATCGGATCTGCTGACTGCGAAGCTTTTCTTCAATGCCGCCTTTCCAGTCATGCGGGTCGTAATCCAAGACAACCCCAAGATGCGCCGCAGATTCCAGAACGTGAATGCAACAGTTCAAATCTGTGCGCGCAATGATGAGGAGCTGGTCGCCTGTCATCTGGTCTTCCAGAATGGAGACTTGCAGATAGTCCAAGGCCCCGCTTCCGACCCCGATATAACGCTCTGTTTTTCGGATGTGGACAAGATGAACACGATGTTCAGAGGAGGCATGGCTCTGCCGTCCATAAAAGGCCTTGCCCGGCATCCATTGCTTCTAATGAAGATTCTGTCGCTGCTGATAGCCCTTAAGCTGATGATGCCCGGTTCCAAGCCCAGGAGCCTTGCGGAGAAAACGCTCAAGGTGAAGATGTCGCTTTACATGATAACGCGGGCGCTTTCTGTCTATAACAAGTCGGGCAGCCCGGAGATGGTCGAATGGACGACAAGACAGCCCGATAGAATCTATCAGTTCATTGTTGATCCTTACGAGGAAACAAATATCGCCTGTTATCTAAGGGTCAAGGGAGGCAAGACAAAGAGCGGACATGGCATATATGAGCGCAGAACGCCGTTCGTCCTGTTCCATTTCTTCAGCGTTGACGGGGCTCTCAAGGTTCTGGGGAAGGAAGTGGCTTTCGTCGAGGGCGTTGAACAGCACTGCGTGGAGACTATAGGTTCGCCTGAATATGCCTGTCAGATAAATGATTTCATGGCGGTGCTGCAGGCAATGCTCACATAGGAGCAATGCAGGAATGAAAAGCATTTATTACGAGAAGAACGTGCCAAAGGTGCTTTTGACCAAATTCAATGCGAAGCACTGCAAAGCCCTGCTGTTTTCCGGTCTGAATGCGGTCAAATATGACCAGCATCTTCCTGACCCGGAGCTGCCGGGGCCGGCATGGCTTAAGATACGCAACAACTGCCTGAGATGGCTGCGTGCCCGCGGCGCTTTGGTGAAGGT
Organism: Sphaerochaetaceae bacterium; assembly: GCA_052170175.1. Classification (GTDB taxonomy): domain Bacteria; phylum Spirochaetota; class Spirochaetia; order Sphaerochaetales; family Sphaerochaetaceae; genus JAAYFO01. Next base: position 19,408 of record JBQNBA010000009.1, read on the forward strand.
GGGCCATCATATGTGCCCAACATCTTATGATGAGACGCCAATCTGGTGGCAGGAGCTTACCGTCGTCGGGATTGATGCCCACGGAATGGAGCATGTCAATGGGAAAAGCATCACGACATTTGATTATGTCCAGGAGCTTATAAGAGACGGCAAATACAAGACTGGGGGCTTCATCACACATCGCTTCCCGCTTGATGAGTACAAGAAGGCCTTCCGTCTGATGCTCAAGAACCCGCCGGAGCTTGTGAAAATCGTTCTGGATTGCAGGCAAGAGGATGAATGAAGTGAATCTTGGGGCGGGCAGAATAGAACGCCAGCCCTCTCTAAGAATCTCCATGGGCTTTGCCGGCGCGAGATGCGGCAGGATATGGGGCGGGAAGGCATTTCAGCGCTTTCCAGCCCCGCCTCGTCGTCTGATTGCCTGGGCTGTGTCCGCACGGCCTTCCAGAACCAAGGCTCGCCGAAACGCTCCGACTTTATCGGAATCTCCTGTATTGAAGCTTCGGGAGCGGGGCGTTTCAGGTCAGGCGGCAGATTCGCCAGCCCGGTCTCCCTAAGGCTGAACAGTCCATTGCCAAGCCAGCCAACAGGCTGGTCATCGCAGTAGATGCAGATGCAGCCGAACATCTTCCTATGCCTGATGTCCAAGCCCTCAAGCGCCTTGCCCAACTCCTGCAAGCCCTTTTCGTCATAGACAGCCATCCACAGCCTCCTTTTATCCGCTGCATCCTTTCATTCGCCGCAGCCCCTTCGTGCTTCCCAAAAGCCTTCGGTGATGTTTGACCAAAATCAGCGACAGCCCAAACGGCAGCTCCAACAATAGCTCTTTTGCCCAACATCAGAACCAGAAGCTCATCTGCTGCTCGGGCATCGAGTACAGATATGCAAGGTTCTCCTTGGCATCCCCGTGGATATTATACATCAGGCAGGCATCGCGGAAAATCTTCATCAGCTCGCCGGCATGAGGGCTGAGGGCAATCTTGGACGCGCCGAAAGCTTTTCTATACCTCTCCCCCAGGCCGGGGAATCTGTCATCAAGCCACAAAAGCAAACGTTTCCTGGCCACAGGGGTCATTTCGACTCCCATCATTTCGCAGACAACTCCCCTGACCCCGGCACGTCCGCAATAGTTCATTATTCCGCTTATATTCTCGGCGCTGTCCGTCAGCCAAGGAAGCACAGGAGTCAGACGCACAACGGCGGGTATGCCATTCTCATGCAGGGTTTTCAGAACCTCGTAACGCCTGGAAGCTGGGCTTGTCCCCGGCTCCAGAATCGAACAAAGATTGTCATCAAACACCGAGAGTGTCATCTGGACAACGCATTTTGACTTCTCGTTTATCCTCCTAAGAAGCTCGATGTCCCTTAGAATCAAGTCGGATTTTGTCCACAACGATACCCCAAAAGCTGAATCAGCTATCACTTCAAGGCATTGCTTTGTGATTTCAAGCTCCTGTTCGATGGGGCTATAGGGCTCATAATCATCCCCGATGCTTATCATGCACAGTTTGCGCTTGGATTCAAGTGTCTTGGCCAGCAGCGCAGGCGCATCGATGCGTGGCTTGACCTCGGTCATTGCATGGGGGCAATGAATGCAGCCGGAGACACAGCCTTTGAAAATCGAAAGCTTGTTTCCTGATGATAGAAGGGGTTGATCTTCTGTGTAAGTCATACGACTGCAGTTTACTTCATATTCCGGTCAAATACCACCGCAATCAAAATGCAATAGAACCCAAACGTATAAAACTGAACCGCATGAGCTTATCGTTGCAACCAGACATTATAAGCCACGCCATGCCGTACCGTGACACGCAGCTGTTTTCTGCACTATAATCAGCTCATGAGCCTCAAGAGCAAGCTGGTTGGAAACCGGCAATTCTATTCAACATTGCTTGCCATATCCGTGCCTATCATCATCCAGAGCGGCATAACCAACTTCGTCAACCTGCTGGATAACATCATGGTCGGCGGAATAGGGACCGAAGGGCTGTCGGGCGTTGGGATTGTCAATCAGCTCATATTCGTTTATAACCTTGCAATCTTCGGTGCGCTTTCCGGAGTCGGCATATTCTCGGCCCAGTACTATGGTTCCGGGAATATCGAAGGCATCAGAAACACCATGCGCTTCAAGCTCATGGTGGCCGCCGTCATAACCGCCGCTGCGATAATCATCCTTGAAACCGCAGGGCCGAAACTTATAGGACTGTATCTAAATGGTTCAGACGATGGCGGGAATCTGAGCCTTACGCTTGAATATGGGCTTGCTTACATGAGAATAGCCATCATCGGCTTGCCTTTTTTCATGATAATACAAGTCTACTCCAGCACCCTGCGGGAATGCGGCGAGACAATAATGCCCATGAAGGCGGGAATCGTTTCCATAATCGTGAACCTGATGTTCAACTATCTGCTGATATACGGAAAGCTTGGCTTCCCCAGGCTTGGCGTGGTGGGTGCGGCAATCGCCACCGCACTGTCGCGGGCAGTGGAATCCTCCATCATCCTCATATGGTCGCACTCCAATGCAAAGCTGCGCTTCACGTTCCTACAGAATATCTACAGCAGCCTCCGCATCCCCGGCAAACTGGTCGGCCGAATAGCCAAGATAGGAACCCCTATGCTTATCAACGAAATCCTCTGGT
>JBQNBA010000010.1:0-21604 GCA_052170175.1 Sphaerochaetaceae bacterium
CTCCCGTGCACGTCGTTCGTGTGCACGATGTACAGGCTGAACTCCGAAGCGCCGCCGCTGTCCTTCTCTATAAGCTTCACGCCGTAGGGAAGAACGCCCTCGGCCAAAGCAGCTTCTGCCTGAACCTTTATGGCCGCAGTCATGCCCACAGCCGGCTCTGCTTCAACTACCGCTTGGGCAGGAGCCTGAGACGCTGCAGCAGCTGTTGTCTCCACCGCTTCCTGAGCAGCGGCGACTTCAGCCTGAGGCTTGGTGGCGCAGCCTGCGAGGCCTGCAACCAGAGCAATGACCAGAATGAACAATGAAATGATCCTCGAAAAACGCTTCACGTATTTCCTCCTTAACTCTATTCCATAATCATATGCAAAATATAAAACATTCGAAAATGCCGAACAGATACACTCTTTGACATACCAATAGAGACATACTAATAGAGAATAGACGTGAAAGTAAAGTGGCAATATTGGAAACTTAATATAAAAAGGGCCGCAGCAGATGCCGCAGCCCCTCGTTAAAAGCCATCAAGACGTCAGCGCTCGGCTCACTTGACCGGGTAGTTGGCCTTAAGGTAGTCGATGAACACCTCGTTCAGCATCCTCCCCATCTGGACAATCCTGCCCATCATCGTGTACCCGTCCCCGCCCGCAGCCACGAAGTCATTCGTTGCGCAGCGGTAAACCGTCCCGTCCTTCTCTATGGCCTTCCCGTTCAGGAACACCTTCACTATCCTGCTCCCGGCAGCACCCCTCGGGTTGAACACAACCTGCAGGTCAGTCTGGCTGAACCCGCCGTTCGGCTCCGGGTACTTGCCGTACCCATGCTCCAGAGCCTCGTACACCTGCGCCCCGGTCAGCTCCACCACCGCAGTCGTGTTGGTGAACGGAAGCACCGTGTTCACGTCGCCAACCGTCACGTTCCCCTTCGCTATCGACGCCCTTATCCCGCCGCCGTTGGTTATCGTGAAGTCGGCGCCAGTCTCCGCCGTCATCGCCTGGCAGATCATCCTGGACAGATTGGTCTGCTTCGTCCTGACGTTCGCCCTCTCCCCATCGAGCTTCATCGGCACGGTCGCTATAACCCGGCTGTAGACCTTGTCTATCTCGGCGTTCACCGACTCGATGTAGGCCGCAACATCCGCATCCGCAGGAACCTCCGTTATCCCGAACTCTTTTGCAATTTCAGAATTGGCAGGATCCAGAACATCCTTTGCAGTGACATTGAGAGAATATATCCCTTCGACTTTCCCGTCCTTGACATGCAGCTCCACGATGCCCACATTGTTGAGATACTGCCCCGCCTGCACTATGAGCGCGCCGTTGACCACCTTGCCCGGCTGCTCGGTGTGGCTGTGCCCGTCCACGAACAGGTCTATCCCGTCGATGTTCTCGCACACCCAGTCGGACGTGATGCCGCTGGAGCCGTCAGCATCCTCCCCCATGTGCCCAAGCACCACAACGAAGTCCGCAAGCTCATTCGCCAGATCCACTGCGTACTGCGCGTTCTCCAACACAACGTCGCTCATGAAGCTCAGCCCCTCCGTGTTCTTCGGATGCGACTTCGTCTTCGTGTCGGGCGTGGTCACCCCTATCACGCAGACCCTGAACCCGTTGAAGTCATAAATCTGGTAGGGCTGGAACACAAGATACCCGTCGTCGGTCAGGCAGTTCGCGCACAGCACCTTCGTGTCCGACTGCTCCTCCGCCATCCGCGCATACCCGGCAAGGGTCTTCCACCCGTAGTTGAAGTCGTGGTTGCCCGGCGTCACCGCATCGTACCCCAGCATGTCCAGAAGCGCCATCACGCTCCGGCCGCCGAAGAGATTGGCGAAGTTCGTCCCGTGCGTCACGTCCCCCGCGTCCAGAAGGAGGATGTCATCCGTGTACGAGCGCGCCCACTTGAGCAGCGTCGCAAGCCGGGCGTACCCCATGCTCCCGTCCATCCCCTCGGAGACCCTCCCGTGCACGTCGTTCGTGTGCACGATGTACAGGCTGAACTCCGAAGCGCCGCTGCTGTCCTTCACTATAAGCTTCACGCCATAAGGAAGAGCTTCCTCTGCCACCACTGCCGGAGCCTCGGCCACCGCAGCCGGAGCCGCGGCCGGTTCCTCCTCTGCCGGAGCGAACAGCTGTCCGACATACCAGGTCAGATCCTTCTCCAGCAGAGCCACAATATAATCAGCATCCGCCTTTGTCAGCCCCTTAACATAAGCCAGCTCCAGCTTGCCCGGGCCGGTTATCATGTAAGTGACGCCATCAAGATACTCGGGATAAGCAGCCATTGCAGCCTGAGCAGCGGCAGCGACCTCCGCATCTGTCACGAAGCTTGGATAGGAAACAAGAGCCGATCCATCATAAGCCTCGATGGATACCTTATAGCCATAGATATCAAGCGAGTACTTTAGAGGCTCCGCCGCCATCGGCTTCTCGGGTGCCGCCGCCGGAGTCTCTGCCACAGCAACCACGGGGGCTGCCTCCTGCTTTATTTCCGCAACTGCCGCCGGAGCCGGCGTCTCAGCCACTTCCGCGACTTCAGCCTGCGGCTTGGTGGCGCACCCTGCCAAGACGAAGGCAAGCATCGCAATCAGCAATAATAATGAAATACTTTTTGAAAAACGCCTCACGTGTTTCCTCCTCAGACGACACAAACGTCGCATTGTGTTAATTGCTACATCCAAATATATCATAAACCTTCGGAGATTGGTATAAAAATTTTCCCAAAAAACGCATCCGGAAACAAAAAAACCCGCATTTTGCCAATGCGGGTGGGTGTCTTGACGCAAATTGCGCCGAAAATGGGAACTACATCAAGTCCTTCATCTTGCGGGCGGTGTTTCCTGTCTTCTCGCAATATGCAAAATGACGGAGCTTTCCGTTCTCAAATACAGACTTCATCCTTATAGCGCCTCCCCAGCGGCTGAGAAGAACCTTCTCCCCTTCACGATGGGCGTTCTTTGAAATAGGACCTGCCATATATCTCCTCCATTAATCAAGAAATTCAATGATCCGAAGCGGAATTCCAGAAGCATAATATAACAGAATGAGAGAACTTTTGCAAACCCCCAAGCCCCGTATTCAAAGACATTGGTCAAACATTTCCAGCAAAATCATGCTTGAAAGCGACCGCATCAAGGCGGTAGAATCCCATCATGGGAATAAATCACAGACCCTGCATCGCAAGACGGATATGGCTTCTGCCGGTTCTCCTCTACAGAAAGCTTATAAGCCCGCTGATCGGACCGCACTGCAAGTATCACCCAAGCTGCAGCGCATATATGACAGAGGCCGTCATGAGACATGGCATCTTCAAGGGCACATATCTCGGGATAAGCCGCATAATGCGGTGCAACGGCCTGTACACCGGCGGTTACGATCCGGTTCCGGATTCCTTTTCCCTCTCAGCGGAAAAAGAGAAGAGGCGCGCATTCAGAATCAAGCGCAGATAAAGCGGACAGAAGCAGGCAGAAACGGTCTGACGCAAGCAGACGCAGGTTGAAGCCGGTCTGACACAGGTTGAAGTCAATTCCTGGACAGCTCATTGACAAAAGCAACCAGGACATTCAACGCCCCTTCGTTGTATCCGCCCTCCGGTATTATTATGTCAGCGAATTCCTTAGTCGGCTCGATGTAGTTGAAATGCCCGGGACGGACAACCTCCAGATACTGCTTTATCACGCTTTCAGTCGTCCTGCCCCGCTCGTTGATATCGCGCTTAAGCCTTCTGATGAAGCGTATATCGTCTGGGGTGTCTACATATATCCTTAAATCCATCAAATCACGCAGACGCTTGTCATGAAGAATCATAAGCCCTTCCAGAATGACGAGATGCTTAGGTTCAACGACAACAGTCTCTTCTCTCCGGCGATGATGCACGAAATCGTACTGCGGCATATCTATCGGCTTGCGCGCCTTAAGCCTTTTGAGATGCTCCACCAGCAAATCAGTGTCAAAGGCATTAGGCTGGTCAAAGTTGAACGCCGTTATATTGGTGTTGCTCACATAAGCAGCGCTTCGGTAATAATTATCCTGCGCTATGAAGACAAAATCACGATTGACCTTCGATATCTCCCGGACAATAGTCGTCTTGCCGCTGCCGCTGCCGCCCGTTATGCCTATCACCTTCACATCCTTCACGGTCACTTCCCCCTATCCGCGCCTTCATCGACTTCGCGGCATGATTCCATCAAGCCTGATTCCGCAACATCAGATTCCATCCCGTCAGATTCCGTCATGTCCGATTCCGCCACGTCATATTCCATCCTGTCAGATTCCGCCATCGCCGCAGCCGCAACCCCCAGCTGATACACTGTCGTATGCTCATAGACTTCATTCGGCCTCAGAATGCAATCAGGAAATTCCGGATGATTCGGACCATCAGGGTAGAACTCCGTTTCAAGACAGAACCCGGCATGATCCGGATAGAACCGCTCATTGTGGAGGAAGTTGCCCGTGTACAGCTGCACCGCCGGCATAGTGGAGAAAACTTTCAGCATCCTTCCGCTCTCAGGGCTCAAGGCAGTCGCCACATGACGCAGCTCTCCGCTCAATCCATCGTCGTCCAGCGCAAAGCAATGGTCATAACCGCCCTCAGTCAGGGCGAAATCCCTTCCTATTCTCTTGGGCGTGGTGAAGTCGAAAGGAGTTCCAGTGACAGAGGCAATCTCACCCGTTGGAATCAGACCGTTGTCCACCGGCAGATAACGGGCGCAGGAAAGCTGCAGGACTGTGTTCATCACATCATGCCCGGAAGCCTCGCCGTCCAGATTGAAATAAGCAAGATTAGTGAAGCTCACCGGGCAAGGCTTGCCGCAAGTCACCCTATAGTTCATCACAAGAGAACCGTCCTGCTTCAGAATATAAGTCACGCAAGCTTCAAGGTCGCCGGGATAATTCTCATGCCCATCAGGATCGGAGATAGAAAAGCGCACCCCAGGCGACCCATCGATGCTGAGCCTCTGCGCCTTCCAGACATTGAAAGAAAGCCCTGAAGCACCTCCATGAAGATGATTGGCTCCATCGTTGCAACCCAGCCGAACCTCATTTCCGTCAACAACGAAACGGCCGCCGGCTATCCTGTTGGCGAATCTCCCGACAGTCAGACCGAAATACGCCGTCGACTTAAGCAGCTCCCGAGGTGTTCTGCAGCGCAGAACCACATTCTCAACCCTTCCAAGCCTGTCCGGCGATTTCAAATACGCTATCCCCGCTCCAAGGTCGCAAAGCCCCGCCTTGAACGGGCCGTTCTCAAGCTCATGCACGCAGACTTCCGTCCCATCCTCCAAATATCCGAATATCATCACGCCTCCACGCAGAATAATACTTCCTGCATCTTCATAATGCAACCTTGAATTCAGCGAAAATCCACTTCCCCGCGCTGTTTTTCAGGTCAAACATCACCGCTGGGCGCAGCCTGCCTTGAATCGACACGAAAAGCGCCGGACCCGAACCGTGATGCGAGGCTCCCAACGGTATGAACATGAAAAAATGCGAGGCTCCCAACGGTATGAACATGAAAAAGGAAATCGACCTGCAGAAATTGATAAAGACCCAGGCGCTCATGAAATTCGGCATAAGCGCAGTCAAGCCGGCGCAGAGCCTTGTGATTCAGACCATACTGGAAAGAGCGCTCGGCGATTTATTCGGCGATTCTTTCGGAGCAAGCCCCGCTCCAAATACAGCAAGCTGTGACGAACTTGATTCAGGAAACCGTCACGAAGACCCGACCGCAAGCCCAGGCCATGGGTTCAGGCACGGCCAAGACGATGCAGCCGGCCAGCTTGTCGTTTTCCCGACAGGATTCGGCAAGAGCCTTTGCTTCCTTCTGCCCGCCCTCATCTTAACAGGCCTCACGATAGTGTCATATCCGCTTCTGGCCCTTATGAACGACCAGGCTGCCAAGCTGAAAAGGAAAGACATCCCGTTCGTGATGCTCCGGGGCGGTCAGACAAAGCAGCAGCGGCGTGAAATCTGGCGTGAGCTTGAAGCAGGCAATGCCAGAATCATACTGACCAACCCCGAAACGCTCTGTCGCCCCGATGTCACAAGTCATCTGGCTAAGTTCCGCATTGAGCTGCTGGTCGTGGACGAGGCGCACACAGTCTCTGAATGGGGACGGACCTTTCGCCCCGCTTTATTGCAGATTGCCCAGGCAAGAATGCGCCTTATGCCGCATCAGGTGCTAGGGTTCACAGCCACCGCAGGCCCCAGGGTGATTCGCAGTCTCCAGGACTGCCTGTTTCTGGGGGCCAGACCACGCATAGTGCTTACAGACCCGGACAGGCAGAACATCTTTTATTCAACCGTCCGCACCCTCTGCAAGGCTCAGGCCACTTATGACATACTGCGGTTCTGCCCCCGTCCGGCGCTTGTGTTTGTCCGCACAAGACACGAGGCCGAGCATCTATTCTGGCAGCTCCGCCCACGGCTCAAGGACATTCAGATGATGTACTATCACGCCGGATTGACCGTGAACCATCGCAGATATCTTGAAAACCGGTATATCAAATCAGATGATGCGGTGCTCATATCAACCTGCGCCTTCGGAATGGGCGTGGACGTCCCCCATCTGAGGACAGTAATCCATCATGGCATCCCCGCCACTGCGGAGGAGTTCCTTCAGGAATCAGGACGTGCAGGAAGAGACGGGAAGGAAAGCGTCTCGTACACCCTGCTGGACATCAAAGACATGATGCGGCTTGAATGCGGAACCCGCGACCGGGCACGCCCCCACGGCCAGCCGCGCACCCGCGACCGGACACGCACCCAAGACCGGGCACGCCCCCAATCCCAGCCGTGTGCCCCAGACCGGGCACGCCCCCACGGCCAGCCGCGCAGACAAGCCCTGATGAGGACGCTTGCAAGCAATGAAGACTGTCTCCGCAAGGGCCTGCTCCAAATGCTGGGGTGGAGAATTGAAAACTGCTCCGGCTGCGATGTATGCAATGGACTTTCCAATCCCATCCCTTATGAAATGAAAGTGATTCTGCGAGCTGTCAGACGATACCCATTCAGATACACAGCAAGGCTGCTGAGCCTTGTCCTGAGCGGAATATGGGAAGACACGAAACTCTGCAACAGCTCTTCACCCTTCTACGGAGCCCTGCGGAATTGGACCATCGAGACAGTCGGAGAGGCGATTGACTCCCTCATTCTGATCGGCTGGCTCAAGACTCCGGCAAGGCGCAGACTCATCTGCCCCCTGCCGCCAAGCATATACAAGTCAGTCATGGAGCATTGACCAGAAGCACGCTTTGATTGGATAATGAGACATCACTGTGATTCCAGCCAGGAGGAAGCCATGACGTTGATAGAGGAAATAAGCCGAGGCGGTCTTGACAGAACGTTCCACGCCCTGTATGGACAGACGGCGGACATTCCCGCCCAGAGAAAACGCTGCATCGATGCAATAAGAAAGAACGGGCCGGACACCCGCTTCCTCTTCTCGGCTGCGGGGAGAACGGAGCTGGCGGGCAACCACACCGACCACAACCTCGGCGTTGTGCTGGCAGCATCCATAAACCTTGACACAATCGCTGCCGTCAGCATTTCGGAAGACAACCACGCCTATCTTGAAAGCGACGGCTATGAACCTGTGCATGTCAGCCTTGACGACCTCTCGGTTCACGAAGAAGAGAAAGGCTGCACATCGGCTCTTATCAGGGGAATAGCGAAGGGCTTCCATGATCTTGGCCATCAAGTCGGAGGATTCAGAGCTCATACAACAAGCAGCATCCTCAAAGGCTCAGGACTGAGCAGCTCCGCCGCCATCGAGGTGCTGATAGGAGAAATCTTCAATCATCTTTATGCACATGACGCCCTCTCATCGGTTGACATCGCAAAGATAGGACAGTTCGCAGAGAATCAGTATTTCGGCAAGCCCTGCGGTCTGATGGATCAGATAGCCTGCGCCCATGGGGGGATTGTCTCCATAGATTTCGCAGATGCCGGCAAACCCCGCGTGAAAGGCATGAATTTCAGCTTCGATGACCCAAGCCACGACCATGCCATCGTTGTGGTGGACACAGGAGGCAACCATGCGGATATGACCGAGCACTACGCTGCCATTCCGCAGGAAATGAGAGCAGTGGCCGCCCTGCTTGGCAAGACAACGCTTTCGCAGGTCAAGCCATCCGAGTTCATGAGAAAGCTGCCGGCTCTTAGATCCCAGCTTGGAAATGACCGTGCGCTGATAAGAGCCATGCATTTCCTGCGGGAAACAAAACGGGCCCGGGAGATGTACAAGCTGCTTAAAGACGATGATTTCAAACGTTATCTCCAGTCCGTAAGAGAAAGCGGCCGCTCATCATTCGAATACCTTCAAAACGTGTTCTGCACATCAGACACAGCTCATCAGGGACTGAGCCTTGCCCTTTGCCTATGCGATGAAATCCTAAGAGAAGAAGGAGCTTTCAGAGTCCATGGCGGAGGATTCGCCGGGACAATCCAGGCCTACGTGCCGCTGCACATGCTCAAAAGATTTGAATCAGGCATGGAGAAAGTATTCGGCAAAGGCTGCTGCACAGTCCTGTCAATACGTCAGCGCCCGGTATGCTGCATAGCCGAAAGCAAATAGCTTTCCGCCGATGCAACTAATACTGCCCCCACCCTAATATGCCCAATGCCGCCGATACGGCCAATACTGCCCGATATGGCAAATACTGCCAATACCGCCAATGGCTACTAACTGCTAATCCTCCTGCTTGCTCTTAAGAACCGCCAGGAAAGCCGTCTGCGGAATCTCGACATTGCCTGCAATCTTCAGACGTTTCTTGCCTTCCTTCTGCTTTTCAAGCAGCTTCCTCTTCCGTGATATATCTCCGCCATAGCATTTCGCTATGACATCCTTGCGGAACGGACTTATTGTCTCCCTGGCTATTATGCTGCCGCCTATCGCAGCCTGGATGGGGATCTTGAACTGGTGGCGCGGAATCTCGTCCTTAAGGCGCTCACACGCCTGCCGCCCATGGGACTGTGCCTCGTCCTTGAAAACCAGCTGGCTCAACGCATCAACAGCCTCGCCGTTGACCAGAATATCCATCTTCACCAAATCAGTGCGCTTATAGTCCGTTATATGATAGTCAAATGAAGCATATCCCCGGCTTATCGATTTAAGTCTGTCGTAAAAATCAAACAAGACCTCAGCCAGAGGAATGTCGTACGTCATCTGGACGCGCTTGGTGTCAATATAATCCATCCGTGTCTGCGTGCCCCGCTTCTCAAGGCAAAGGCTTATCACCGCCCCTACGTATTCGGTTGGCGTCATTATCTCGGCGTTTATATACGGCTCCTCGCTGTAATCGATTATGGCCGGATCGGGGAACTCAAGCGGATTGTCAACCTCAATCATCTCCCCGCTCTTCATGTGAACCTTGTAGTTGACGGAGGGGCTTGTGAACACTATAGACAAGCCGAACTCCCGCTCAATCCTCTCCTGCACCACCTCAAGATGCAGCATCCCAAGGAAACCGCAGCGGAAGCCCTGTCCCAGAGCGGCCGAGCTGTCCTTTTCGTAAACCAGCGAAGCATCATTGAGCTTAAGCTTCTCTATGGCGGCCAGCAGTTCCTCGTAATCATTCGAATCCACCGGGAAGATCGAGCTGAACACAACCGGCTTGGCTTCCTTGAAGCCGGCAAGAGGCGCGGCGGCAGGATGAGAATCGTCTGTCACAGTATCGCCTACGCTCACCTCGCTGACGGTCTTTATGCCGCATATCATATATCCGACATCGCCTTGCACAAGCTGTCGGGTGCGAATCAGATCAAGCTGGAAGATGCCAAGCTCTTCGACCTTATGCCGGGCATCGGAGTGCATGAACCGGATAACATCACCTTCTTTTATTGAACCGTCAAAAACCCTGAAATGCACTATGACCCCGCGATACGGATCATAGTGGCAGTCAAATATCAATGCTTTGAGAGGCTCTTGGGCCTTGCCGGACGGAGGGGGGATCATCCTGACTATCGCTTCCATCAAATCGTCAACGCCTTGACCCGTCTTGCCCGAAACCAGAACAGCATCATTGCTGTCAAGCCCCAGATCGGAATCAATTTGCCGCAGAGTCTCTTCTATGTCAGCGCTGGGGAGGTCAATCTTGTTCACAACAGGAATTATCTCCAGATTGTTATCCATCGCAAGATACAGGTTCGCCAGAGTCTGAGCCTCGACCCCCTGGGTGGCGTCTATGAGAAGAATAGCGCCTTCGCAGGAGCTGATGGCCCGTGAAACCTCGTATGAGAAATCGACATGGCCGGGAGTATCGACAAGATTCAGCTCATACTGATTCCCGTCCTTCGCCTTGTAAGGGATTGTCACCGCCTGGCTTTTGATTGTGATGCCGCGCTCCCTTTCTATATCCATGTTGTCCAGAATCTGATTCTGCTTCTGGACATGAGAACCCACAAGCTGAGCCTTTTCTATGAACCTATCGGCCAGCGTGCTCTTGCCGTGATCGATGTGGGCTATTATGCAGAAATTCCTCTTGAATCTCGAATCAACCATATCATTCAGTTTATCAGCCAGTTATATCAACCAATTATATCAGCCTTGACGACTGCTTCCGGAAATCCCAGGAGATCACGCACTTGACTGTCATCAAGCGTTTCCTTAGCCACCAGCTCCCGCGCAAGAGTATCCAGCTGATCTCTATGGGCGGAAAGAATCTCCTTCACCTTCTTCATTGCGCTCTGGATTATCTTGTTGACCTGCTCATCAATCCTCCGCGCCGTTTCATCAGAGTAATCCTTATGCTGTGCGATTGAACGCCCAAGGAACAGAGGCTCATCCTCGGCCCCCAGCGAAATGAAGCCGATATCGCTCATTCCCCATTCAGTTACCATCCTGCGGGCTATTTCGGTGGCCTGCTTTATGTCATTGCTCGTTCCAGTCGTGGTCTCGCCGTAGACAAGATCCTCGGCGACATAGCCTCCCATGCAGACCTTTATGAAGTCCTCAAGCCGGCTTCTGGTCATGGTCATGGCATCAGTGACCGGAAGGCTCATCGTAAGCCCCAAAGCCCTGCCATGAGGTATGATAGTCACCTTGTGCAGCGGATCGACATGCTCCAGATAGTAGTGCAGAAGCGTATGCCCCGCCTCATGATAAGCCGTTGCCGTCTTGGCTTCCGGAGTCATCACCTTGGACTTCCTGGCAACACCGAACGCAACCTTGTCCCGGGCCTCTTCGAAGTTCTCCATAGATACGGTGCGCCGTCCCGCCCTTGCTGCGTACAGCGCCGCTTCATTCACTATATTGGCAAGATCCGCCCCGCTTGTGCCTGGAGTGGCTCTTGCGATCCTGCTGAGATCGACATCGGAGGCAAGCTTCACCTTGCGCGAATGAATCTTAAGTATATCCTCTCTCTCCTTCACATCAGGCAGATCCACCGTCACCTGGCGGTCAAACCGCCCCGGCCTGAGAAGCGCAGGATCCAATACATCAGGACGGTTGGTCGCCGCCATCACGATGACCCCTTGATCGGTCGAGAATCCATCCATCTCAACAAGCAGCTGGTTCAGGGTCTGCTCCCTTTCATCATGACCGCCGCCAAGCCCGCTTCCGCGGCTTCTTCCCACAGCGTCTATCTCGTCTATGAACAAGATGCAAGGGGCGTGCTTTCGTCCCTGCTCAAAGAGATCCCTCACCCTTGCGGCTCCCATGCCCACGAACATCTCGACAAAGTCCGAACCGCTCGTATGGAAGAACGAAACCCTGGACTCGCCGGCCACAGCCTTCGCCAGAAGGGTCTTTCCCGTTCCCGGCGGCCCGACAAGAAGCACCCCTCGCGGAATCCTCGCGCCGATGTCCTTGAATTTTCCCGGGCTCTTAAGAAAGTCGACAATCTCCTGAAGCTCATACTTGGCTTCCTTCTGCCCTGCAACGTCATCAAATGTGATTTTCACATCGACATCGGAGTACTCCTTTGCATTGCTCTTGCCATAGTTCATCAGCTTCCCGCTGCCGCTTGCCTGCTTCATCAGGGAAACCGACAGAGCGATGAATATTATCCAGGGAATCATCTGCAGAGCAAGAGAAAGCAACGATATGTCGGCGGCCGCTCCCATCACGTTCACGCCCTGCTCCACCAATCTGCCAAGCAGCCCGGAATCGTAATACGGTATGCGGGTGATGCCCTTGACGCTTTCAGCGATGCTGCCGATGTCGGATATTGTGAACTCAATGGTCTGCTCGTTCTTTATCACGGCAGTCGATATCATTCCACGGTCAAGGTAATCAAGGAAAGTCGAGTATGAAACCTCTGTCGCCCCACGCCCGGAGGAAAAAAGCGAGAAGAGGAAAACAGCTATCAGCGCTATGAAGAAAACAAGCGCCACGCTGTTCTTTTTCTTGCCGGAGCCGAACAGCCCGCTGCCGGTCCCACCGCTCTGGAAGCCATTGAAGTATCCATTGCCCCTGCTGCGATTCCGGCTATCGTCATTCGCCTGTCCAGTCCCATGAGATGAAGCCCGCTCCGGATTTCGCTCTTTATCCGCATAGCGCCGGCTATCAGAATCGCGTCCGCTATCGGAATCATGCTGACTATCGGAATCACGCCCGCCCTGCGGCTGAGAAGCCTGCGCCCCGGCCTGCCCGGCCCCCTGTCCATCAACTGAAGGGGAATCCTTGGCCTGCCCGTCCTCATCTTTATCTTCACGTTCCTTCCGGGTCTCAGGAACGTCTTTGCCTTTCTGGAGACTCAGATCATCGTCTTTATTTTCCACTGCTCTTTCCTTATTCCAAAATATATAAATATAAAGCATCCGGGGCAAGCCTGCACTTGCACTTTCTGCAAATTCGATCCCTGCCGCCGAAAGCGCTGCCCATCACCGCAACCACGCCATCACGGTCGCTTATGACCGGCACCAAGCCCCTGAGCGCCCGTGGAATCCCCATCTCACGCATGAGAGATGATACCCTCTTCTTTCCATTGGCTAAAGTGATTACGTCACCCTCCATGACCTGCCTGACGTGAACCTCGCCCCTGAGAAACTGCGGAAAGAGATACACATCCGGCCCATCGGAAAGCGACTTGCGCTTACTGCGCTGCCTGCCGGCATCAGCTGGTTCACGGCATGCCTTCTTCTCTGTCCCGGAGATGAGGTTCTCCCCGACATCCGAGACCCCGCCGCAGGGGCAACGCCCCGAATCGGCCTCCGTCTGCTCAAAGCATCCACGCCTAAGCACATGACCCCCGGGAAGCTCCACAGCCTCGCCGGGCTTCGAAAGATCCAGCTTGAAATCCCAGAACGGAACCTCACGGATCCTCATTATGAAAAGCCGCCCACGGATAATCGAAACACATACTCCTGAGCTTTCCATGCTCACGCTCCGCCCCGATTTTATCGCTTTCAATATCCTATCCGCCATAGGGTGGCTGAGACTGACGAAATCGCTGCCAAGCGCCGCATCCCAGCACCCATAGACAATGCCCATGATGCGCATATCATCAAGCCCCTCAAAGACAGACAACGGCAGACCTTTCTCAATCTGGTCAAACATTCCATCAGGGGCTTCCATAGCCTCCATATGGTGAGCGAATCTGAGAATCGCCTTGCTGAACGATGGGAACACATCCTTTATGGCAGGGATTATATGATGCCTTATTCTGTTTCTTAGATAAAGCATTTGATTATTTGTCGAGTCATCAGACCATCGAAGACCCATTTCGGTGCATTGCTTTTCCAGTTCCTCCCTGCGGAACCCCAGAACCGGCCGCAGAATCCGGCCTTGCTGCCTCTTTATCCCGGAAAGACTGCACAGCGCCTTGCCGCTTAAGAACCGCATCAGCACAGTCTCCATCTGGTCATCGCTTGTATGGGCGGTCGCTATCCAGTCAAGACCTCCATGAATCCGCTGAGCTTCCAGCGCCTTGTATCTGAGAATTCTTGCGGCCTCTTCTGTTCCGCAGCCTCTCTTATCTGCAAGCGCCTGCACCTCGCCGGCGGCAAGCGTAACCGTCACAAATGGGACATCGATTCTGCGGCAGTTCTCCGCATTGAGCAGCATCTCCGCTTCAAGCTCTTCGGCGCTGCGCAGGTTGTGATTCACATAAACGGCCAGGAGCCGGTCATGATAAAGCTTCTTCAAAAGGCAAAGCATGCCTAAAGAATCGCTTCCTCCGGAGAATGCGACAACAATGCCCCCCGACTTGTCGGCGATAAACGATGACAGCTCCCGTTCAGTATCCTGATTGCCTGTGGTTGAATTCAAGCTGAACCTCCTGCAAGCTTCTTCCCTGCGCAAGATGCATAAGCGCCCTGGCCGCAGTCTCAGCCGCACTCTGAAAAAGCCTGACCCCTTCATCTGAATCAGGCCTGCCAAGCACATGGCTGACAACGCTGACACCTTCGGGCGGCCTTCCTATTCCTATATAAACGGCAATCAACTCAACCGAGCAATCCGGTCTGCGCGATTCAAGCAGCCTGAAATTCTCCTGAATCGATCTAAGCCCTTTGTGAGCGCTTAAGCTCTGCACCTTGCGTATCCTCACCGTTCCCAGCGCAAGATCCATATTATCACAAACAATCACAACGGTGGCGTCTGAATAGCAAAAGCCCCGTACAACAGCGCCGCTGTTGTTCATGTATGTCAAAGGCTGTATCAGCAGCACATCATCGGCAAGACCTGAAGCATCGGACGAAACGCGGAAAGTCCTGAAACGACGAAGGCAGCGCCGTGAGGGCTTCCCGCCCAGCAACGCTGCCATCCGATTTGTTGCCTCAAAACCTGCATTATGAAGCGTGCCTTCGTACTTCTTACCGGGATTGCCCAGTCCGAAAACCACAAGCGGCATTATAGCTCTTTGAAGTCCACATGCCTGACAACGGATTTGACCAAATCTTCCTGTATCTCCTTTATCACGCACTTTGCATCCCTCTTGCCGAGCTTGAGGGTGACCTCGCTCCCGACACCGAGCTTTCTGAGAGCCAAGCCGAAATCGTGAGCGTCAAGGCTCACATGCTGAATGCCGTTCTTCCCATATACGACAGCGGGAATCCTTCCCGCCCTTATCAGACGCCTTGCTCCGGCGCTGCCGAAATCCTCAAGCCTTGGCGTGGTTTCAATGATCTTATCTTCCATAACTGACTCCTACTCTCATTGGCTCAGACCCTGCCGTCCAATTACCATTAAATGATTCGGTTCAAAACCGACTTGTGTCCGGTTCAAGACCGACTTGGAAAGTATATTTGCCTCTGCTATCCTTGTCAACATATACGCCGCAGCATCAGAACTCCACGATTTCAGCAACCGGATATTCCGCCCCCACCCCCTCGAAATCAATGATGCCGGAGGCTAGCCGGGCGGCGCAATAGGCAAACAGATCCCTTCCGTGGAATATGCTTGTCTTCTCCGTGCCCTTGAGCCTGTTGACCTTCTCGTCTATGACCCGGATGGCTTCTATTCCGAACTTCCTATTGACATCGGTCAGCGTTCCGTTATCCGGCGTCACTATGTAATAGCCATTGCGTGTCCTGGCTACGCTTGCACGGCGCTCCGTGCCTACGCCGGGGTCAACCACTGACACGAACACCGTGCCCTTCGGCCAGAAAGGAAGAACAGACACAAGAGACTCCGAGGCTTTCTGAACGTTGAACCTGGGAATGACATGGCTTATGTCGTAGACTTGAAGCTCCATGTCGACAGTCTTGCAGACACCGTACATCGCTCCGCCCCCGCCAAGTCCGAAATCAGTCTGCATGGCGATGCAGGGCTTGACCGCCCTCCCATTCACGCAGTCCGGCGTCAAACCGCCCAATCTGCCCAAGCCGCCCACGCTGTCCGAGCCGCCCAAGCTGTCCAAGCTGCCCGAGCCGCCCTGGCTGCCCAAGCCATCTTGGCTGCCCAAGCCGCCCACGCTGCTCAGACCGCCTGCCCCGCAGGATTTCACATCGCATTCCACACTGGAGCATTTGCCCACATCACCCACAGCCTCATCAGTTCTCATCGCAGCCCCCTTAAGCCTTCGCAATCTTCTCAAGCCTTCACAATCTTCTCAAGCCTTTGAAATCTCTATCTCGTAGTCCGTGAACTCTTCGCCCGCATCGAATATATGCGGAAGCCGCTCTTCGGCGAAACTGCGCTTGTTCAGGCTTATCTCCATATAGGGACTTGTGCTTCCATTGCACAGAATCGGCTCTCCCTCTGGCACATAACCGAACGATTTATGAAACAGAACCCTTTCCTTGAAAAGCACCTCGCCGCGCCTTGAAATGGTCACATTGACAAAATCGCCGTATTTTATGCCGGTCTTCTCAAAATCCGACACCGAGATATCCGTTTCCGGAGAGCCGAAATGCCTCAGACAGCCGGTGATGCGTCCCTTTGCATAGCCCTCTGAAACAAATCCGACCGTTGTCTCGAATCTTACAATCTCGGACAAAGGATACTCAGCCCCCACCCCGGCGTAATCAATCACCCCGCCGGCAAGCCGGGCCGCAGTGAAGGCATACACATCCCGCCCGTGGAAGCTGTTGGCCCGCTCCGAACCCTTGAGCCTGTTGACCTTCTCGTCAATCTCCCTCACCTTCACAACCCGGTCAAGCAGCTTCGTCAGCGTGCCGTTGTCCGGAGTGACCACATAGCTGCCGTTGTCCAGCAGCGCAACGCAGGAGCGCCTTGAAGTACCCACGCCCGGATCCACCACCGACACAAACACAGTGCCGTCCTTCCAATACATCACAGTGTCGGCGAGCAGCGAAGAAGCCTGCCTGATATCAAACACCTTTATCTCGTGGTTCAGGTCAAATATCCCCAGGCTCTGGTCGATTTTCCTGATGACCCCATACATCGAACCCACATAACCTGTAGCAAGGCCAAAATCCGTCATAAGAACAATATCCGGCTTCATCCTTCCCTCCTGATTTCAACTTCATACTGAAAAAGATCGCAGCCGTCCTCCAGCGTCTCCGGAAGGTAGGCGGACGCAAAGCTATCAAGGTTCAGCCCCAGCCCCATATATCCGGTGCTGCCGTTGAACAGCACAGGCTCCCCCTGCCTTGCAAAGCCGAAGGAATGCTCAAACAGAACCTTTGAGCAAAAGACCTCGTTCCCTTCCCTGCTTATCCTCACCTTGACCATCTCCCCGCACCTGATGCCCGACCGCTCGAACTCCTCATATGTGGCGGTGAGATTCAGATTCCCGAAATTCCTCAGAACGCTGAATATGCCGCAGCTTGCACGGCCTTCGGAAATCTCCGCTTTCCTAAGCTCTATGACAACCGCAGCTCCGACTGGGTACGAGGGGCCCAGATCCGCAAAGGCGCAAAGCCCCCCGGCCAGACGCGCAGCCGCCCAGGCATACGGGTTCACAGCTTCCGGAACACCGCTGAAATCAAGCTCCCTTATCTCCGCAAGAGGGAACTTCCCCTGCCAGACGGTGAGAGCGCCGTTGTCAGGCGTGACGATATACCTTCCGCAGCTCGTACGCGCGGCGCATGGCCGAACCCTCCCCGAAGTCCCGTTGCCGGAGCCGGCCCCCACGACAGAGAGACAGACAGTGCCGGTTGGATAGAACTGCAGATAAGAGTAGAGCATCCCTGCTGCGGACAGAACATCGCCTTGCGGTATGCTGTTCTGCACCTCATAGACGGTCACATCACGGCATATCTTCAAAACGCTGCCGGTAAGGACAGAACCCGCCCCATACGGCCCGAAGTCGCTCTGCACTGCAACGATTCCGCTCATTCCCAAACCCTTTTGATTGTAATCCGCCAGTCATGGCCATCGCCGATGCCCTTCTCCCTGACCATGTTCCCTCGGTTTGTCGCCGTCTCCACAGTCGAAGTCTCCGAATTGTAAACAAGATTCATCCCCGGCTTCACAAAGCCGAAGCTCCTTGCAAGCGGCACAACCTCGTCCAGAACAGGATTCCCCGCATTCTCAATCAAGAGCCTGACGCTGTCGCCGTAATTCATTCCGGACTCCGCCAGCCATGAGAACGGTATGTTGGACGTCACAAGGCCAAAATGCTCCGAAGCGTCTGATATCATCCCCGATACGCCATCTCCAAGCTTCTCCGGATGAATGTATTCCTCCTCCACGATTTCGGATACAGGATACTCGCGCCCGACATTCTCGAAGCCTATCACTCCCGATGCCAGACGCGCTGCGCAGTAGGCATAGACATCCCGGCCATGGAATATATGCACATCGCGGGTCTTGGGATAACGGTTGATTGACTCATCTATCTCCCTCACCTGCTTTATGCCGATTCTGTCCTTCACATACGTCAGCGTGCCGTTATCAGGCGTCACCAGATAGCTGTCGTTTCCCAGCAGAGCCACGCAGGAGCGCCTTGAAGTGCCCACGCCCGGATCCACCACTGACACAAAGACAGTGCCCTCAGGCCAGAAAGGTATCGTGTATGCAAGCGCATTGCTCGCTTTCAGCACATCAAACTGCCGTATTGAGTGCGTGGAATCAAATACTTCCAGCTGCGGGTCAACAATCTTGCAGATTCCCTTCATAGTCGACACCGCAATGCTTCCGTTTCCGAAATCTGTTTGAATGACAATAAACTTATTCATTAAAACTCCTATAAATGCAGATTCATGCTCACAATTCTTCCAGAACGCTTCCGCTCGCCCCTCGCGCCCCGGCTATTTTCTGAACCATTTCACTATCGAAAGGCTCTCAAAGCGCCCCACCTTTATCACATCCTCTCTCGGAATGAACGGGCTCCAATAAGTCACAGGCCATGGGTTAAGGATTCTGAAATACACAATGTAGAAGATGATGCCCGCCGCAAACAACACGCAGAACACCCTCAGCGCCTTGTCCGCCTTTGTAAGCTCATGCTCGGCATACCATGTCCGTTTCTTGAGACGGCCATATCCCCTCAGATCCATTGCATTGGCAATCATCTCAACCTTTCCGAAGGAAGAGACGATCAGAGGCACCAGAAGCGCCGCCGTGGCTTTCAGCCGCTTTCCAAGCGATGCTTTCTTGGAAAGCTCAACCCCGCGCATCTGCATGCTGTTCCTTATATCGATGAACCTCCTTGCAATATCGGGTATCGTCCTGTAGGCCAGCGATATTATCGTGCATACCTTGTACGGGACATGCAGGAAGGCAAGACCGGAGGCGAACTCGCTTGGGGTGGTCGCCAGCACAAAGGCGATGACGACCGTGAAAGATGCCAGCCGCTTGATGAACATCGCCAGTATATACCAGAGCGTCTCCCTTGTGATGAAGAACTTCTCTCCGGCACGCCATATGACTGTGCTTCCCCCCACGTTGGTCAAGCCCGCATCAGGCGAAACAATCAGAAGCATGGCCGAGCCGATGACCCCCACAGTTATGAACATGAAGATGAACATGAAGGCCAGCGGCTTGTAGTTAGGCCTCATTGATATTATTGCAATGATGGGCAGCACCGATATGCAGACTATCACCCTTATATCGAAGGTGGCGATGACCGCTACGGTGAAAAGCACAAACAGCAGCACCTTGGTGCCGCCTGTCAGCTTGTGAAGCAATGTATCCCCGGGGATGAAGTTGATGACCAGCTTGTTATTCATGCTTGACCTGCCTCTCGTATTCGATGAACTTCCTTATAACCTGCTCCGGCGCAATGCCAAGCCTGCCTGCCAGACGATACAGCGAGGTCTGCTTAAGGCTTGCCCGCTTTATTATCCGGTCATCCGCCAGAACGGCGAATGTCCTGTCGTCCTTGACGAGCTTTCCATCGGTGAACACAATGGCTCTGTCCGTGTTCTCCAGCGCCAGATGCATGTCGTGCGTTATGAACACTATCGCCTTTCCGAAATCCTTGTTAAGAACATCAAGGAACTTCATTATCTCGGTGTAGCTTCTGTAATCCTGCCCGGCCGAGGGCTCATCCAGAATCAGAACATCCGGTTCAAGCACCAGAATTGATGCCACCGTGACACGCTTCTTCTGCCCGTAGCTGACAGTATCCACAGGCCAGTTCCTCATGGGAAACAGGCTGCAGGCGTTCAGAGCCGCCGTCACCTTCTTAACCATCGTCTCCCGGTCGGTGTTCCTGAGCGAGAGCGCATATTCCACCTCGCTCTTGATGGTATCCTTGACCAGCATCTGATTAGGGTTCTGCATGACATATCCGACTTTCTCGCCGATTTCCTTTATGGAAAGAGCCTTTGCGTCCTTTCCCGAAATCGATATGCGCCCCTTGTCAGGACGGCAGATACCGCAGATGAGCTTGGCGGCCGTGGACTTGCCGGCTCCGTTGCGCCCGATGACCGCCACCCTCTCGCCCTTGTGTATGGAAAAGCTGACATCCTCAAGGACATTCCTGCCTTTGTCATAAGCATATGAAACACCATCGAAATCAATGACAGCCTCACCCGTTTCAGGGTCGGGGGATTCAAATGGGGCATTGAAGAAATCCAACAGCCTGCTTTTGCTTTCATCCGAGAAAACAATGTTGTCTATGCTGCTTAGGCCTTGGTTGCCCTCAAGGCTGCAGCCTGCGTATTTCATCGCCGTTATATACAGCGGCTCCCGTATGCCGTGCTCCCCCAGCAGAGGCCCCTTGAGGATATCATCCGGTGTCGTATCGGCGACTATGCGCCCATCGGACATCAATATGATTCTGTCAACACGCCGGTGAAGAACGTCCTCCAGCCGATGCTCTATGATGATGATCGTCCTGTTCTTGTCCTCAGCCAGCTGGTCGATAAGCTCTATGGCTGTTTCGCCCATCTGCGGGTCAAGCGCGGCAAGAGGCTCATCGAATATCAGAATGTCAACATCGCTTCCCAGAACGCCGGCTATTCCAACTTTCTGCTTCTGCCCGCCCGACAGGTCGAATGGCACAGCTTTCAGGAAATCCTGCATCCCTACAGTAGCGGCATGCTGCCGGACGACCGGCACCATCTCAGAACGCGGGATGCATTCGTTCTCCATCGAGAAGGCGATGTCCTCCCCCACCGACAAACCCACGAACTGGGCATCGCTGTCCTGAAGCACAGTCCCCACTTCCTTGCTCAGCCCGTAAATCGATGAGGCACGGGTCTCTTTCCCGTTGACTTTCACCGAACCGGTCACGACCCCTTCGTAGGAAAACGGAATAAGCCCGTTTATGCAGTTGGCAAGAGTTGACTTGCCGCTGCCCGATCCACCGAGAATCAGAATCTTCTCTCCCCGGTGGATATCAAGATTGATGTCATGAAGCGTAGGCTCCTTCTGGACTTTGTACTGGAAGCAAAAGCCCTCGAACTTTATAACAGTTCCTTTCATTCCGCTTTCCTATAAAGAAGCAGGCACTCTCCAACAGGTGCTTGAGAGATGCCTGATGTCTTAATATCGCGCCTTATATCGCGCCTTATATCGTGCCTTATATCGCAAAATGCGAATCAATGAAAATCAATATTCGTCGCCATGCTCTTCCGACAGATTCGTCCTGGACTTATAGCGATTGGCAAGTATCTTAAGAAGCGGTATGCCTATGACGACAAGCACGGCGAAATTGCCGAGAGTCGCCGCAAAAGCCTGGATGAATGTCACCTCAAGATCGCCGCCGTAGAAAATCACTGTGAAAATCGGGGTTATGAGACCGAACGCAATGACGTTCCCCAGTATGCAGCAGATTGCATAAATGACCTTGTGCTTCGTCTCAAAGATGCCTTCC